>JAGAJA010000021.1 GCA_017829075.1 Oscillospiraceae bacterium
AAGGGCGAACAAGCGGCTCTCGGAACTCGACAGGCTGTTTGCAAAGCTCTATGAGGAACACATCAACGGCAAGGTGAGCGAGCGTAATTACAACAGCCTTTCAGCCGCCTATGAAGCGGAACAGACCGAATTGGAAAGCAGAATAAGCGAACTCAATTCGGTCATAAAGGCAGAGCGTGAGAACGGCGAGAACGCCGAGAATTTCGTTGATTTAATCAAGCAGTATGCAGACATTGACGAGCTTACGCAGGCTCTGCTAAATACTCTGATAGACAGAATTGAGGTTCACGAGCCTGAAGATGTGGACGGAGAGTTTATTCAGAAGCTCGATGTTTACTACAAGTTTGTCGGCAGGCTTGATTGATGATTATGATGATTTAATTGAATGTTCCGTTGGAGCAGGTCAACAGACATCGAGCAGCGCAACGGTCGAATAATCCGTCAGGGCAACACTTTCGGTGAGGTAGTCGTGTACAATTATGTCACCGAAAACACGTTCGACGCATATCTCATGAACATAATCGTGACAAAGCAGCGTTTCATCTCCCAGCTTATGAGTGGCAATGCAACCGCCCGAAGCTGTGAGGACGTTGACGAGGCTGTTCTGAACTACTCTGAAATGCAGGCTCTCGCTACTGGTGACGAGCGTATTAAGGAGATAATTGAGCTGGACGGCGATGTTGCCCGTCTGCGCCTGCTTGAAAGCGAACACTACAACGCTCAGTACCGCCTTGACGATACTATAAGCAACTGTGAAAAGTGTATACACAACTATTCCGTGAGCATTGAATCTGCCAAGCGCGACATTGAATTTGCAGCGGCGCACCAGCCGAGCGAAGATGATTTCAGAGTTGAAATCGGCGGCAAGATTTTTACTGAGCGCAAGCCTGCGGGTGAAGCATTACAGAAAGCCGCAATAAAGTTCATGGCTGAAGCAAGCCAGACCTCTCACAAGCCGATTGGTACATACTGCGGGTTTGAGCTGGCGATTGAGAAAATCCACAACGGCTTTAACGTCAGCGCAGGAATCTCTCTGCACAAGGAACTGACCTATACGACAGAAATGGATATTTCGGGCGACATAGGCAACATCACCCGCCTTGAAAATCTGTTCAGCAAGGGCTTTGACAAAAAGCTGTCCGATATGACTGATAAGCTCAATCGTATGCAGACTGACCTTAATGAGGCTCATGCCGCAAAGGGCAAGCCTTTTGAACACGCTGAGGAACTTGCCGAAAAGTCCGCAAGGCTTGAACAGCTCAATCTTGAATTGGAGGTCGGCAAGGCAGAGGACGTCATTATGAACGACGATGAGGAGCAGGAACACGACGCTCCTGCTCAAACCGAAGAAATCACTAAATCTACTCCAAAACAGAAACGGTGATTTTCCGCGAAAATCAAACATTTGCAAAGCCGCTGTATGAAAATATGGCGGCTTTGAATTTGTCCTATTGACATCTCATGAGATTTGTGATATAATATATTGGAAGTATATTGGAAAAACTGCTTGATAATCGAGTATTTAGAGAGGAGAACTATAATGAAATTTGATGGTTATAAAGTATTAGTATCATTTGAAAATATAGATCAAGAATTAAAAAAGGAAGTACATGATATTAATATACCTAAAGCGCAAAGAAAATGCATTTTTTGTTGCAGCAATACTGCAAAATTTACTAAAATTGCACATGCTGTTTCTGAAACTGTTGGAAATAAATCTCTAATTTCTCACTTCGAATGTGATGATTGCAATGAAGAGTTTGGAAGAAAACTAGAGGATAACCTTGGAAAATACATGCTTCCATATAAGATTATTACTCAAATTTTTGGTAAAAATAATCAACTAATTTCTAAAGATTCATCTAATAATGACGTATCATATGGTAGTTTCCGTATCCAAGTAAATAAAAACAAGCCAGTCCTTGAAGGAGTTGAAACAAAAGGAATAATAATTGAAACAAACGGTACTGGGATTATAAAGGAAGTCGATGATGGTTTTGAAATCGCTATACCACGCCAACATTATAACCCTTTGGCAGTGTTTTGCTCATTTTTAAAAATGGCATATAGTATTATGCCATTAAAATTCTATGAACAATATGTAAAACATATTGCTGCATTGAAGCAAATAGTAGCCAAAGATAGTAAGTATTCCGATGAGGAAAAAGAAAAAATTATGAAGTCTAATCCAAATTGTGGGTTATTATGTTTCTTTCCAGGAATAAATCCACTTGGAGGAATTAACGTAGTATTGTGGCAAAAGGAAAATTTAGAAGAAAAGTTATATCCTAAAATGTTGTTTACTTTAGAAATGAAAAATTTTTCATTTACAATTCCTGTTTTAGCAGACGAAGAACAGGGTAATTTTAAAATGCCTAAATTTTCAAGTGACAAAGAGCTGCAGTATAGAAGTTTAGATTTTTCTAAAGAAGAAATGGAATTTAAGTGTATAATGAGTGCAAAAAAAATCCAAAATATAGAGGACTTAGCTTCACTTGAGGAGGAATTAAGAAAACGTAAGCTTTTAAAGTAATAATGCTTATCGATTCAGTAAATACACATTTGTCGCTCAGTTTACAAACTCAATAACCGCCCAAAGGAGAGCAAAATCTTCTTCGGGCGGTTTTATTATATCCACATATTTAACCCCAAAGGAGGACGCAATGTCATACTCACAACAGAACACCGACCTCATTGAGAAAGCAAGGCAAGCGAGCCTTGCTGATTTTTTTATCCAGAACGGATTTGAAACCGAACGCATAAGGAACGAACTGCACATTAAAGGATACGGCGGTCTATATGTAAATATCGAAACCAACGAGTGGTACTGCTTCTCGCAGGCAGAAAAACACGGCGGCAGGAACGCAGTAAACTGCCTGACGGATATTATCGGTATGGATTTCAAGTCCGCTGTCGAGGCGCTGTCTGGTGCGAATATGTCATATATGGACTACCGCAAAATCTCACCGAAGCTGCCGCAGAAGAAAGAACTGGTCCTGCCGGAACGTGCCGACAATATGCGAAAGGTGTTTGCTTACCTCTGCCAGTCCCGACAGCTCGATAACAAACTTGTTTCCGAACTGGCGCATTACGGTCTACTGTATCAGGACAATCGAGGGAATGCCGTGTTTCTCCACAAGGACGAAATCGGAAATTCTATCGGCGCAGAGATACAAGGCACGAACAGCGAAAAGCGCTATAAAGGTGTAGCTGCCGGAACTGGCGACAGCCTGTTTTCTGTAACAATAGGCTCTCCGACAAAGGCGTACATTTTTGAGAGTGCAATAGATTTGCTCTCCTTTCGGCAGCTTGCAAATCAGCAGAAAACTCAGAACAGCGTGCTTGTATCAATGGCTGGTCTGAAACCAAATTCTCTGAAAACGCTCTCCGATAAAGGTCTGCAATTATTCGCCTGCGTTGATAATGACGAAGCCGGCAGGAACTTTATCAAAAACAATAATCTCACGCAGCGCAATCATATCCTCAAAGAGTTTGGAGTGAAAGATTTCAACGAGCTGCTTATTAAGATAAAAATGCTTCAACATAAAACTGAAAAACGACCGCTTAACCGCAAACATTCCCGACATTGATTTTTCAAATCTGAACAAACGACTTAAAGAGCGTTTTTTTCAAAAATGCGATTTTCGCAGATTTCTTTTTCAACGATTTTTTTCAGATTTTGCGATTTTCGCAAAAACGGCTGAACGGTCTTTTTTTCATTTTTGAAAAATCGGGGGTTTTAGTGGGAAGTTTCCCCTAACGAAAATGTGCTTTTGGAGAACGAAGTTTGCCAAAAGTACAATTGAGTATTGTACTTGTTACAGCAACATCAAAACTGGTGACGGCATACGAAGATGATTTTGAAAAAAGCAGAAATCTCATCTTCACAGGAAATCGGAGGTTTTACAAATATGAATGAACAGCAGAACAACGGTTTATCCGTATCTTTCAGAATTGACGACGGTATCATCGAACACAATAACCGCAGTTTCATTGCGAAGAACGTTGTCCGTGAACGCATTCCGGACAACATAACCTACAAGAAGCAGAATATCCGTGAGTTCTATTCCGAGATATTCGGAGAAGCTCTTGCTGAATACAATTCCAGAATGAAAAGACGTGACAGAATCATTCCTGACTACTACGAACATATCAGAAAAGGAAAGCAAGAGAAAACCTTTGAGGAAATCATCGTGCAGTTCGGCGACATCAACGACTGCTCCGTTGGTTCAGAGAACGGCGAACTTGCAAAGCAAATGCTTGACGAGTATATGCGAGGATTTGAAGCCCGCAATCCGAACCTCAAAGTGTTCAATGCCGTTATGCACCTTGATGAAGCGACGCCGCACCTGCATATAGATTTTGTTCCGATAACACATACCGGCAGTCGTGGGCTATCTACAAGAGTGTCCATGAGTGGCGCTCTGCGTGAAATGGGCTTTGCTCCGGAAAATAAGTTTCTGACGGAATGGGTCGCATGGTCTGACAGCGAACGTGCGGTCATGGAAAAAATACTCCGTGAGCATGGTCTGTATCGTGACGATAAAAACGTTCACCGGGAACATTGGTCGGTTGATGAGTACAAGCGGAAAAAGCAGGCGGCGCAGGAGATACGTTCCATGAACGACCACATAAACGCTCTGAAAAAGAAAAGCGATGATTCCTACACTTCCGAGGAAATCGCCGCTATCAAAAACCAGAACGATTATATGCGCAGCGAAATCACAAAGCGTGACGAGAAAATAGCGGCGCTGAGCAGGCAGGTCAACACCGCTTTCGTTCCATACGAGATTTACTCGGACGATAAACTGCAATACGTTGCGGACGGACTGACCCGTGCAAAAATTCCGTTCATCGAAGAAAGCCATATGCTCTACATTCCCGATTATGCAGTAAAGACCGCAAACGTAATAGCTACTCATTATCAGTCTGCGAGTATGGGGACGATCCGTAACAGAATTGCCCTCGACATAGACCGGCTGATTTACTCCTCTACATCTGTGGAAAATCTGTTAAACAGATTAAAAGAGCATGGAACGAAATCAAGCACGGCAAGTATATCGCTGTGAAATCTCCTTTTGCGGAAAGGTATGTGCGGCTGAAATCCCTCGGAGATGAGTATCTGCCGAAAATGCTTGAACAGCGAATTTCTCTCAACGGCACCTATGCGAGAAAAGTCAGAGAACGCATGAGCTGCAGCAGCGAAATGGAGAAGAAAATCTGCTCCGTCATTCTTGATACAACGGTCGCTATTCAGCAGTTCAGAATTATTCCGAAAAAGACAAAGCCGCAGAAGATTTACACATTCAGTAACGATGAGAGCCTGAACCTGCTCGTCGAGCAGCTTGCTACGATTGGTGAGTTCGAAATTGCGTCCCGTGACGGAATTTACGCAAAAGCCGAGGAACTGAAAAATAGCGTTGATGAGAAAACCGAAGATTTAAAAACGCTGTCGAATGAAGCTCCCACTCTGAAATCTGAAATTGCACAGATCAAGTTCTACTTTGAAAACGTCCAGAATAGGCGCAGGCTGGATTCTATGGGACAGGTCAAACTAGCTGCGGTGAAAGAAGTAGTTGACAAGCATGGTATTCGTTCCGTGAGCGAAATTGCGGAGCTGGAGGAAAGGCTGAAATTACTTCCGACCTATATTCGGACAGTCCAGGACAAGCTTGCCGAGGAACAGGCAAGGCTGAAAAGGATCAATCGTCTTGCGGACGTTTATGAGTGTGTGATTGAGGGAAACTATATTGACAATCTGGTTAAGGAACAAAAAGAAACTGAACTGAAAAATCTCAGAAAAAAATAAATACGGTGGGCTTCGGCTCACCGTATTGTTTATAGGGTTTTCAAAAACGCAAGCAAGGCATCGGCTTTATCATCTGTCAAATTACGAAAACACTTAATGAGTTCCTGTTCCTTAACGCTGAGATAAGAAATGTTATCTGATTCGTTGAGAAGTTCCGGAAGCGTTATCCCAAGTGGAACGGACAATCTGGACAATGTATCAATAGACGGGTTTCTGTCACCACGCTCCAGATCTCTGATATGAGTTTCAGATACTCCGGAAAGCTGGGAGAGCTTATAGACGCTTATATTTTTTGCTTTTCTTATTTCTTTTAATCTCTTTGAAATATCCAAAAAGCCCACCCCTTTCAAACTATATTTATTATAGTATAAATTAACGCAAAAATTAAGACAATAAAAGCGTTGACAAAACACAGATATTGCGTTATAATAACAGGTGTAGTATTTCCAGTAAATATAAATACATTCTTATCTTGATTTTTTTGAGCATTAGTGTTATACTTGAAACAAATATTTACAAGAAATGAGGGTAAGAAATGATTTCTGCTGCTTTAGCGATTCTTGAAACCGAGGAAGAACGCAGCGAGTTATCGCAAATTTATGAGCACAATATAAAAAGATTTTATTCTATTGCATTTTCAAAATTACACAATCAGCAGGATACAGAGGATGCTATACAGGACGCCTTTTTAGCAATAGCCAAAAACCCCAAGCCGTTTTTTAGCGTTTCTGCCGATAAGCGCGTGTCATATATAAATGTTGTAATAAGAAATTCTGCAATTAAAATATGGAACAAAAAACATAAAATTGCTGAAAATGAAATCGAACTCGATGAAAGTATTCTAGATGAGCAGATTTCAAATGAGGAAAAAGTGCTAAGCGATTTTTCCTGTAACCAAATATTGAAGTTCATTGGAACAATGCCGGAAGGCGTCAGAGCAGCAGTATATCTCAAACTGGATCTCGGATTAGCGAATAGTGATATAGCGAACACTCTTGGTATATCCGAGGAAGCGACCAGGAAAAGGATAGCAAGAGCAATAAACCAAATAAAGCGATACATGGAGGATTTGAGAGATGATTAATAGCTACACTATCAGCGACTTATTTTCAATGTATTATGAAAAAGAATTTTCCAAAACAGATGATATTGAATTTCCGGCTTTCTCTGGCAAGCATAAAAGAAAAATGAATAGGATATTTCAAGTCTTTGATAGAAATAGAGCCATGTATTGTAATGCCTGTTCATCATCAAAAATTCAAAGACCGTTGAATATTCGGAAAAGAATCTTAATAGCTGTTATGATAGTTGTTTTCTTGGCTGTTGCTACAGGATGTGTTATTGCATTTGTGACTAATAGCTTTAGAGGTACAGTTTATAGCGATAATACTCATGTTTTTGCATTTAATTCGGAAGATGGCCCCGGTTCAATCGAGCAGGTATATCAACTAAAGTTCGTACCTAATAATTATACAATTTATAGTACAGATCATAGTGATAAATATTCATTTACAATTTATAAAAACGATAATAAAGAGCTTGTTTTTACTCAAACCGTTAAATCTGAATTTAATCCACATATAAACACTCAAGACTATACTTTTGAAGAAATCAAGATCAATGG
Source organism: Oscillospiraceae bacterium (assembly GCA_017829075.1). Next base: position 7,434 of record JAGAJA010000021.1, read on the forward strand.
CTGCGATGGAATTTGCTTTGAATATATTCACAATGATGTAGTTGACTCTTTAGTTATATGGAATAATCAATCTTATATTCTTGAGCTTGAAGGCAATTTCACCAAAAACGAGTTAACTAAGTTGGCGAATATTAACGAAATTGAGGGATTTTAAAAATTTTTTAGATTTTTTTGTCCGTTTATCACCTCTTTTTTGAATGTAATAAATAGAAGGGAAAAACTTCGAATACATACGAAAGGGGTGAAACCAATGCAGATTAGAAAAAAGCTTGCGTTTATACTAACGGCATTAATGATTTGCTCAGCGACAAGTGTTCCCACTTCTGCAAAATCGATTAGTTCAGCAGCAGTTGATGAAATTGCACTGTTTTATGAAAATGCGCGTCGTGTGGAAAATAGTGTGAGCATTTCAGCAAGAACAGCTGAATGTACTAGTATATGTACAGGAATGAGCAATGTTAAAAAGGTTTCTATTAAACACACCTTGCAAAAGCACAAAGGACTGTGGATATGGAATGATGTTGACGGCGCTTCATGGTCTGAAACCGAAAACGGTAGTTCTTTATGCTTGATATCAAGCATAAGCGGACTTTCCAGCGGTACATACCGATTAAAATCTGTATTTGTACTGACAAACGCAGACGGCAAAACGGAAACTATCGAAATTAACAGCTCAGAAAAAACCATCGGATAATATCCGGACAAGTCTAAAGTGATACTTTCGCATATCATAACACAAGGAGGTTAATTTTATGCACCATTTTTTAACCAAACCGTTAGCAATCATTACGGCTTTATCTCTTAGCTTGATTGGAAAAAATGTATTAGCTGTCAGCAACAATGAAACTGAAAGTAATAATTCAATAGCAAATGCAAACACAATCTCGCTGTCTACCGATTTATATGGAACAATATCTAGCACATCGGATCAGGATTGGTACAAATTCACTCCAAAAACTTCCGGAACATATAATATTGGACTCTTGGGTATTCCACAAAATGCAGACTATGATATGGCTTTGTACAAATCATCATCTTCAAATTGTTTGAAAGTAGCTTCAAGCAAAAATCGATATGAATCAATAAGCTATTCCCTTGTTGCTAATACAACGTATTATATTAAGATATACAGCGTTTCAGGGTTCTCCACAACAGAAAAGTATAGATTAAGAATAAGCAACACTGAACAGGCAAAAGAGGGATGGTTGTATTGTTTCAGAGGACAAAAAATGGCATCAAAAATATCTCAACCTTATATAAAGGGCAAACATAAGGGAATAGATATTATTCATAAGGATTACGGAGAAATCGCTAATGATTATCCAGTATACTCTGTAAAGTCCGGAACAGTTCTTTTTTCTGCAACAAGTATGAGTAGTACCGCTGGGTGGTATGTTGTAATAGATTTAGATTCGGATTTTGGAAGTAGTGAAACAGTCCGATATTTGCATCTAAAAAATAAACCGCTTGTTAAAACTAATGCCTCCGTTACTAGCGGAACTTGTCTGGGAATCGTAGGAAACACCGGTGAATCTACGGGAACTCATCTTCATTTCGATATAAATACAGCTCACGCCATATATGGAGGAGAAGGTTCCAATCAAGTAAGCTATACTAATACAGTAGATCCTGAACCATATTTCGAAACGATAGTTGATTTCACATATTGATATACAGAAAGAAGGGTTTTATATGAAATGCAAAAACATTTTTAGTGCTTTAATCATTGTAGGTGTCCTCTCTATCACAGGTTGTTCCACAAATTCTAATGTTGTAAATATGGCGCAAATAAGCGACGCAAGTATGCCCGCTCCGTTTGAACACAACGGAGGTGATGAAAACAATGATTTCTTCCATCCGTGCATTGCAAAGTTCGACAATGTGGTTGATCTTGTGTGTGAATTAGCGCATGATGATAATGCCGTTCAAGAATGGGTCGAAGAAATGAATAATAATGAAACACCGTGTCAGATAGACGAATATATTAACCTTTACTCGTTTATGGTGCACTTTAATATTCCGGCAGAAGATGTATGCGCGGCGCTTCAGGATTTTAATAAGATGCAGGAACAATGGAGAGATGAACGTGGCATTCCTATAAATTCATCCACATACTACACCGAAGATGATCTTGAAGCACTTAAAAGCGAAAACATGGAAACAATCACAAATTACTTTGCTTCAACATATTCGATCGTTGTCGATGATAATATCTATTCTCCGAATTGGATTTATTATCACACTGTGGATGACTATGCCGTATGCGGTATTACTGCCGATGATATAAAGGATCATATCTCTCAATATTCTAATATTAATTTTGAATCAAATGCACTATCCGCGTTTGAAAGCAAGATTTCAAATTATATCGGAGAATCCATTTCATTTGACGGTATAGGTTCCGATTTTATTGCGGAAGATACTTCAAATACGACAGACATTATCGGATAAATGCATACCTTTTTGGATGATTATATTCTCGTTTTGATTTATTGTTTGTGCCTTATTTGGCATTATTGCCTATTGGCAAAAGAAAAAGCGTTATAAATTACCAATGCGGCAGTTCTTCAGCTGCCGCATTTTTCTTACATAAAATTCACGAATAACGAAAATCCTTTTCCCGAAAAACGGGAACTTAGCCTGTTAAACCCTGCTATAATATAACCATAGGGGGTGATGTTTTGAAAGAGAGGGCGAACAGGCTTTATGAATTGCGTAAGAGCCGCAACCTGACACAGACAGCGGTAGCTTATAGGCTTAACCTTTCTCTTTCGAGGATATCAGCCTATGAGAACGGCGAGAATATTCCATGTGATGTGTTGAGGGTATTTGCCAACTTTTATAGCGTATCCATTGATTACATACTGCGCTTTTCGGACAGGACAGTCGGCGGCTCCGGCGTTAATCTTCACATTTCTGAACAAAAGCTGCTGGATCTGTACAGAAATCTTCCGCCTGATGGGAAAGCCGTCATTGACGGTATGGTAAATGGCTATGTCCCTCTCAAATAATGAGAATAATCGCCTGCAAGCATGAGAAGGCTATAACAGCCCTTTCGCAAATTATTCCCTTTTGCGATAATATGACCGTATTCCGCATAATCAAGCGGAATTTTTTGTTTTCCTGACGAGAAAAATGACGGCAAATAATCTTTTAAGCCACCGAGAACAGCTCCGAAACCGACTTCATATACTCGACTTTTCGCTCCATTGACGAATGAACATAGCGATTAAGCGTGATTTGTACGTTGCTATGTCCTAATATTTCAGACAGCGACTTTACGTCAACTCCTATTGCTATGCAGTTCGTGGCGAACAGGTGACGCAACGAATGAAAAGATACGTCCGACAGGTGAAGTTCAGCAAGGATCCGCTTAAAGCGATACTGCATTACTCTTGGCTCTACAATTCCTTGCGTTCCCGAAAGAAGATAACAGCTGTTACCTGTTCTATGATTACTCAAATAAGGTATAATGAACTCCGGCAGCGGGATTTCCCGAACAGACGAGCTGCTCTTGGGCGAAGTCACCACCAGCTTTGTGGCTGTATTTCCGTCAATATTCTTAATTCTCTGAACCGTGTTCCTGACGGTCAGAATTCTTTTTTCAAGGTTGATGTTTTCCCATTTCAGCGCACAAAGCTCACCTATACGGATACCAGTTGCCGCAGATAGTAAAATACCGACATTTGATGATGTCGGGTTAGAAATAAGATAATTGTTAAGCCGAGTCTGCTCCGTTTTATCAAGCAGCTCTTTTTCTTTTGCCTTGCCTTTGGGAGTTGCCATAAATGTTGATTTATCCTCATAACCAAAACGTTTCCTGGCAAAACGGCACGCTGATTTGATTACTGCTGCAATATCAGCGGTATATTTGGCAGAAAGTCCGCTTGCCAGCTTTGAATGCACGAAGTCATTAAGTTTTTCGACCGTCAGCTTTTCATAAAGTGTTTTTCCGAGCGATGAGCTGATGTGTTTCTCATATTTCATCTGATAGTTCATATAAGTGGATTCCTTGACTTTCAGCCGAATATCCGAAAACCACAATGTAAAAAGGTTATTTAACGTCAAATTCTTTGGAACAGCCGAAACCGCTGTATTAACACGCTTTTCCGACAGCGCTGCTTTGACCTCAGCATACGTTTTTCCGTAAATTGAGGAGTATCTTGTTGTTCCGTCAGCCCTAACTCCGCTTTTATAGCGTCCCTCCCAACGACCGTCTTTTCTCTTATAAATATTCTCACCACGTCTAGCCATTGTATAACCCCCGGTTCTGACAACATTTCTGACGGCAAATAGGGTGTAAAGGAAATTTTTCTTTTCGGTTTTGCCCATTTTACGGTTCAAATTTGATGTCTGTAATATAAATTGAGTGAATTTTGGCTTTAAGAATTGCGTTTTACAGCCGATTTGCCCTTTCACAAAAGGGAATAATTTGCGAAAGAAGCATTTGGACTTATATTCCAATACCCCTTGGGGTTAAATATTGGAATTTCATTATATATTAAAGCACAAATTATGCTGTTTGATATATTGGGTAAAACAAATTTTAAAGTTATAGCTTCCAACTTAGAGAACGCAGTATACAGTTAGAAATTGGTATATCAAGTAAAACATGTTCAGCTGCTGAATATAGTTGCTGAATGAACAGGATTTGTATAGCCTTCTTGGTAGTTACGTTAGATTCTTAGTGCATATAAGGAACTGAAGTGTACTTCTTGTTTTAGGCAGTTGCATGAGAGATTTACATTTTATGAAGTTAGAGCGCCCTCTATGAGCACTTACAATACTCACAGAGGGCGCTATCTATTGTTTCACAAGCATATGGATGTCTTTTACAACGGCAGATAACATTTAATTATCATCTGTTAACCTAGAAAGAAGATGCAAATAAACTATTCACAATAAATGAAAGGAACGACATATGAAATATAATTTTAACAATAAGATAAGAGAATTACACAATTCAGTTAGTGACATGGAAAGGCAGTTTGCAGACAGCCTGATACTTAATCCGGTTGAAAATATACCTTTTCCGGATTCGCTTGAACCGTCGGTATCCTTTATGCATGGTTTGTACAATACAGATACTATACGTACAACCGAGCAGAAGTTTGATTCAAAATTACAATTCAGCGGACGCGGGCAAATAACAGAAGATATAAAAACCATATATGAAATGTGGGCAAAGCTGTTAGGCGCGGAGGCGCTCTCAATGAGGCTGTTATCCGGACTGCATGCTCATATTGTACTCTTTATGGGGATAAGTGAGATCGGCGATAAAGTATTATATCTTCCTGAAAAAGCAGGAGGACATACTTCTGGAAGAGCTATCCTTGAACGCCTGGGATTGAACATTATGGAAATACCCTATGACACTACTAAACACAGGGTGGATAAAGAGAAGTGCTTAGACGTAATAAAGACCTTCGAGCCGGATTTTATCTTTGTTGATCGCAGCGAGGGACTCGTATACGAAGATTTCACATGGCTCGGTCAAAGCTGTGATTGCTGCAAAATATTTGACGCATCTCAGTATCTGACAAATATTATCTGCAAAGATTATAATAATCCGTTCGATATGGGGTTTGATCTGATAATATCAACACTACATAAAAATCTGCCCGGACCTCAAAGGGCGCTCATTTGCTCAAAGCATGACGACGAAATATGGCGCAGACTTCGCTCCAAGATAAGCTGTTATGTATCAAATATGCACTTCTATACGATTTACTCGGCAGGTTTTATGCTTGACCATATGGAAGAGCTTAATGAGCTTTCACGAAATATGCTCCAGAATGCAGTGTTACTTGAACAGGAATTGATAAAGGAAGGGGTCCCAATGATATCCCGTAATACAACGGAGCTGGAGCCTCCTACCCATCATTGCTGGATAAAGCCGGAGTCACGCCAAAAAGCATTTGACTTGTATACTACGTTGGAAAGAATAGGCCTCCTCGCCAATTATAGACTGTTACCCTACGATATCGGATACGGCTTGAGATTGGGGCTTTCCGGCGCAACAAGATCTGGTCTGCGACCAACCGATATACCTCATTTAGCGCACTTGATCTCAAATGCTTATAAACATGATTATACCCCATCATTAAAAGCCGAGGCAGTGGATTTTATCCATACAATAAAGCAGAGGAATTCTTACAATGGATAATAAAGTCATGATGCTGACGAGCCCATACACATTTGAAGTATCGGATACAGAACTCCCAGAGCCTGCAAACGGTTACATAACTATAAATTATTTGTTTTGCGGAATTTGCGGGGGCGATTACTCGCGCTATATCGGACGCCGAAAAGACTACCCAATGAGCCTGGGACATGAATTCGTCGCAAAAGTGGTGAACTCAGCGTCAAGCAGGAAATTTAAGAATGGCGATATAGTTATATCCGATTTAAATTATAGATGTGGCTCATGCGCCTATTGTAAGGATGGAGCATCGCATTTGTGCGTCTGCAACAATGCGGGTTTGTTTACCAATCGCGGATTTGCTCAATATGCGAACATAAATGAGGATTATCTGTTCAGGATAGAGCCGCCAAGCTATTTGCCAAGCGCAGCTTTTATTGAACCGTTGTCATGCGTCGTCCATGCCTGTGAAAGCTTACAGATCAATGCAAACAGTAATATTCTGATAGTGGGTGCCGGAAGTATCGGGACAATGTTCGCGTTCTGTTTAAAATACCGTTATAACTGCTTGAACGTGGAAATAACTGATATAATAACTGAACGCAAGGAAAAAGTATCCGATTGCTTTGGTACAGGAATATTTAACGGTCATGCAAACGAATATGATATCATAATTGAGTGCTCGAATTCGTCGGTTGGTCTGAAATTTGCTTTAGACACCATTAAAAACGGAGGGCATATTTGTATAATGAGCCATCTGTACGGAACTGATACATCTTTTGTATATGAAACGCTTTGCAAAAAAGAACTCCATGCAGTATTTCCTCTTAGAAATGGCAATGTTTCAAATGTGACCACTGCGATCGATCTGATCTCGCGCAATTGGCAGCCGACGTTTAACAGTCTGATCCGTGTATATTCCGATATCAACCAGGCGTTTAGCGAAAAGGACAAAACGCCTTATAACAAACAGGTCGTTCAGATTATTTAGTATTCTGAAAACCTATTAACTTCAAATCCATTTACACATAACGTAAGGGATCATTTCTGATCAAGCGGTCTTAAGCTGTTGATGAAACGTTTAAAACACGCCACTGTGGATTCAAAATCCAGCCATTCAAATTTGTCCCGGAGCTGTTCAAGCATTGTATTGTTTTTTTGCATTATGCATATCGGAAGTTTAAAAAAGCGATACACCTGGTTTTTATCAAGCAGTTTGTCGATCGCGTTAAGAGTTGTATTCGATATTCTCCCGGATTTGGCATAATCACAGTATGCTCTTGCTATAAGCGCAAAAAGTTCACCGGATTCATAGCCAGTACTTTTGTTTACTTCAATGCTTTTATCGATGAATTTATTTGCTTTTTCATAATTGCGCTTTTTTATAAGAACGATCGCCTTTGAGTAGTAAAGCTTTCCCATGTTCCTGTAATAATGTGATTTGGCTGCTTGCGCCAATGTTTCATCATACAGCTTATCAAATTCCTTCGGGTCAAAAAAGCATAACGTTTCACATAAATTAGTTTTCAAATGAATTTCTGCACTGACCGACTGGACGAAAGAAAGCTGCTGCCGATATGTATTTTGGGCTATATCCAGCATCATGTTAAATCTATAAATATGCCCGATAGCCCTATTCACATCGTATTTTGCACTGGCTGACAGCTCCTCGTTATTCAGCAGCGTTAAATTTTCGAGAGCGCTTTTAAATTTGCCGTCCATGGTGAGATAATCTGAAAAATACATTTTGGTATACGAATAATACCAGTAGCGTTTATCAGATTCATCAAAATTAGAGTTCATTTCTCTTATCCCGGCTATTAGATCCGAATAATTACCGTTCAGGCTTTTATAATATAACAGCTTGATGTGATAAGAATTATAATGCTTGCCAAATAATTGTGGATCACTTATTGATTCAAGCGTTTTTACAGTTTCAACAGAGTTGATCTTTTCATCCATGACCGCCTTGATCATTTTGAGAATATTGGTAATGTTCTCATCTTTGCTGCTGTCGATCGCAGGGGGTTCAAAATAAATACGCTTGTCTAAGATGGTGAACAGGATATCAAGTATTTTTTCCGCCTCAGCGGATGTGACAGATAAATTCATATCTATGCAGCATTGTATCAGATTTAAAAACAATGTCACCAGATCTTCTTGAGAACCATTATAAATAGTGGTCATTTCCCGGTGAATTATACCCAGATAATATTGCCATACATCCTGTTTAAAGTCGAGGGGTAATACTTTTGTAGCCTGATCGCAAAAAAGGTCGTGAAACTTGACTAGCTCCTTATCGTGGGCTATATAGTTTGTCAAACTGGAGTAAACGATCTCTTTATAGTCTTCAAGCGGGCAGTCACGTCCAAATCTATATGCCAGCTCGTCGAAAATCTTTCGATTGAAAACTTTGACAACAGATAATGCGCGGATCATAGAATGCCACTTCTCAGGAAGGTGATGCATGAACCCTTTCATCATAGAATCCAGATCATTAAAATAAGCTATATTGACTGGAATGTTTGATGCAGATTCGTTTTTATAAACTTTAAGCGCTATATCAATAAATAAGGGCAGGCATTTAGTGCTTGATATGATTCGATCGACCACATCGGGTTGCGGATCATCTATATGTGCAGTGATATACTCCCGGGCAACTTCCGGAGGGAAACATTTCAGCTCGTATGGCTTAATTTCTTTCTCGACATTGTTATCGTCATCTTCCCATTTAAGCCGTTCTCTTCCAGTGATCACGAACAACCCTGTATGGATCTCAGACACCAAATCGAGCAACCATTCCTTGGATTCAGAATACGGAACACTCTGTTGGTATGAATCGCATAAAAATACGACCAATTTTCTTTTAGCATTTACAATTTTATCAATATCGTATCCCAGATAATATGGCAATTTTTTAAGCAGTTCATGTGACTCTAAACCATTGATCGAGTTTATTTCTTCATGATTCAGTGCCTGCCTGATCTTTTGAAGTATTTTATCCACCAAATGAAAAATGCCGCTCAACGAAGGCTTATCAACATTGGAGACATCCGCAATCGTATCAGTCAAAGACAAAGCCTTCCAAAATGGATCACGTATTTCGCTCATGAAAGAATCGTCTAATTTTACATTACACTCTGCTTTTTCCCAATATCTCGTTAGTGCGTAGTCAAAGAAAACGCAACGTTTATGGATCTGTTTTCTGATAGAGATCAGGCTCTTTAAGGATTGGCGTTTATCTATTTCAAAGGACACATCGACTATCAGTGATTTTTTTTTCGGGATTATATCGCTTATTTCAGATTTAAGAGTGTGCAGAAGGCTTGTTTTTCCCATACCTCCCAGGCCGTAAATGTCAATTACCCGAAAATATCTGTCACCTTTTTTTATCAGTTCATTGCATTCATCTCTTACTATTTTTCGGATCTCTTCTCTATCCACAAAATTTACTTTCTTCTCCTCGAACAACTCTATTGATGATAGTCTTTTTTTCATGTTGCTACTCCATAGTTCATTTTTTACAGTATTATGTAGTGATAATTAAATGTTATCTGCCTATAACCTATACAATCATTATACTCCTAACCCAGTGCAATTTCAATATTAACACCTAAAATACGTCGTTATGCACAAATTGACATTTCGAATATGTGCAATTCGACAAACAATTTATCAAAGGGTATAATGTTGGTATAAAAAACAAAAAGGAGAAAAACCATGATTCTACAAGAAGCTATCAGCACATACCTCACATACTGTATTGAGCAGAAAACCCTCAGTCCCAAAACAACCAAGGCGTACCAGATAGACCTTCAGCAATTTGCTGAATTCACCCAGAACAAATATGACCGTGAGCATATCAAGAAATACATAACTCAACTTCATAAGCAATTCAAACCCAAAACTGCAAAGCGAAAGATTGCTGCGCTGAAAGCGTTCACGCATTACCTTATGGTGCAGGATATCATAGACTTAAATCCTTTTGATAAAATCGATACATCGTTTCGTGAACCGATAATACTTCCAAAAACGATACCATTCAATATAATCAGTGCAATTCTAGCTTCAGCATACAAATCGTTGAAACACTGTCGGACTGAATATTCCAGAAAATGCACACTCCGCGATATTGCCGTGCTTGAAACTCTTTTTGCTACCGGGGCGAGGGTATCCGAAATCTGCACCCTTACCCCCGACGCAATAGACCTGGAAAATCACACGCTTAAAATATTCGGAAAAGGCTCAAAAGAGCGAATAATCCAGATTGAAAATCCAGACGTTCTGAAAGCGCTCAGCAACTATTTTGCCGCTTTTCAAGACGATATTTCCTGCGCGGGATTTTTCTTTGTTAATAAGCTGAAACATCGCCTGTCTGAGCAGTCGGTACGAACAATGATAAACCGCTACGTTACGTCCATTGGGTACGAACGCCACATTACTCCGCATATGTTCAGGCATTCATTTGCAACCTTACTACTTGAAGAGGACGTTGATATCCGTTATATTCAAAGAATACTCGGGCATAGCTCCATTACTACAACACAGATCTACACTCATGTTGCCATGGCAAAGCAGAAGGAAATTTTAACTGTAAAGCACCCTCGGAACAAAATAAAACTTTGAAATGCTATAAAATTACTGTAATACGAAACCCCATTCCTGATAATCGGGATTTCTCAGAGCGGATTTATGATATTATTAAAGTACAGGCAGGAATGCTTGTGAAAGCTCATTGAAAACTGAATAGCAAAGCAAACACATAAGTTGCAGTGCTGTGCTGTTTCTGACAGACAAGCGCCAAGACATTCCTGCTTTCGATCTGATTTGGTATCTCATTATCCGTGACCACATACTTTTTTGCGCGAGAATAAAAGATACCATGTCACCTGCCGACGGTTCGCAGGCGCCCTAAACGCATAGGGCGTCCTTAAAGGAACGAGCGCATTTGCAGCCTGCAATATAATGATACTTCCGGTGACGGCTGTCCCACAGGAATGGGCAGAGGTGAGAGTCCTATGTGCGAATGCGTAACTACTCGCAGTTTGCTTTGAGAAGATATAGTCAGAAAAAATGGGTCGGACTGTACGCAGAAAACGTAATGTCCGACCTATTTTAGATTGTAGTCTGCTTACATAAGCCAATGGTAACGGCATTGGTTTATGTAAGCAAATTATAAACGAGAAAGGAGCTGTCAATGGAAATTTGTAAGCCAAACAGCGAAATGAGCATGGAGGAAGTTGTTGTTGGCAACACCACATACGTTGTGAAAACCAATGCCAAGAATATTTCCCCAGAATTTGTAAAGAAAACAGTTAAAAAAATTCTTTTTGGCACTTTAAAGCAAAAAAGTTAGAAAATCTATGGACAAACCCTCCCAGCCATGATATAATATATAAGGTAAGGTCTGCGTTTGTTCAAGCGGCGGGAGGAGGACATTTATGAACTTGAACAGCGCAATAACCGAAAGAGGTGCAGTCACCGCACTCTATTGCCGGCTTAGCTGCGATGATGATAACGAGGGTGAGAGCCTCTCGATTGAAAATCAGAAGAAACTGCTTACACAATATGCTGACGAAAAAGGCTTTTTCAACACAAGATTCTACGTTGATGACGGAATATCCGGAACGACATTTGAGCGCGACGGTTTCAAGGCTATGCTGAACGATGTTCAGAACGGCGAGGTCAAAACGGTTATAGTCAAGGATATGAGCCGTTTCGGAAGAGATTACATTCAAGTGGGTATGTACACGGAAATTTTATTTCCGCAGAATAACGTCCGTTTCATCGCAATTAACGACAGCTATGACAGCGCAAATGGCGACAATGATTTCATTCCGTTTAAGAATATTATGAACGAATGGTATGCGAAAGATACTAGCAAGAAAATCAAGGCGGTCAATCGAGCAAAGGCACGGGCAGGCGAACATCTCACATCAAATGTGCCGTATGGTTATATCAAGAATCCTGATAACCCCAAGCAATGGATAATTGACGAAGAATCCGCCGATGTCGTTCGGGAAATATTTCAGCTTTGTTTACAAGGTCTGAAAATGAACCAGATAGCAAATATTCTTTGTGCGAGAAAAGTTTTAATTCCAACAGTTTACAAGTCTGTCAACGGAATCGTTAATCGTAATTTCAATGAGGAAACAAAATACTTTTGGAACAGCGATACGGTTTCTCGCATTCTTGCAAATCGCTGCTACGCTGGCGATACGGTAAACGGTAAAACCACAAAGAAATCTTTCAAAATCAAGAAACGTATTGATTTATCACCGGAGGAATGGCAAATAGTCCCGAACACTCATGAGGCGATAATCGACCGTGAAACTTGGGAGTTAGTTCAAAAGATCCGGCAAGGACGACGGCGTAATGTAAAGCATAACCACCAGATACCGGTCTTGTCGGGACATCTTTTCTGTGCTGACTGTGGGAGGAAACTGTACTACGTTAAGCCGCCCGAGCAGGCTGAATACTATTGCTGTTCCGGATACCGTAAGCGCACACATTCATGCACGGGACATCACATTAGGGCGGACGTTGTGGAGCAGATTCTGATACGTCAGATAAATGATGTAATGAAGTTCGTTTCAGAATATGAGGACGAATTCGTTCGTCAGGTCATGGAACGAGGAACGGCTGAACACCTAAAGCAGACCAGTTCACTGAAGAAAACCATTGACACAGCCAAGCGGCGTATTGAGCAAATCGACAGCGTAATCTCTCAGCTCTATGAGGACAAGGTTGCTGGGCAAATAAACGCTGAAATGTTCACAAAGCTCTCGGCAAAGTACATAGCAGAGCAGGAAGAACAGAACGCTGCTTTGAAATCGGCTCAAAAGGAGATGTCGACTCTTGAAGCGAAGAAAACCGATACAACAAGGTTTGTCGACCTTGTAAGGAAATACTTGCATATCACAGAGCTTACGCCGCAAATTCTCAACGAGTTCATCGACAAAGTGACCGTTCATCAAGCCGTTAAGGTTGACGGTAAACGCCGACAGGACATTGAGGTTTATTTTAACGGTGTCGGGCAGATTTCGTCCGATATACCAAAAAAGCCCGAAACAACCGAGTGAACGGTCGTTTCGGACTTTGGCGGGATTATATATCCCTCAGACGCTCCCGCATTCGGCGGAGGATTATTTTGTTAAATGTGATTTTTCTGAGGCTCGGCGCGGTGGTCATCGCTTGATAATTGTTCGGGTTTGTTCTGATACACCGCAATGAGTCGTGATCCTATTTTGCTTATGTCCATATTCCGGACTGCTTTTCTGCCGTTATCGCGTATTGAAACTAGTTTTCCGGAGAGAATTCCGCGAATTTCCTTGATGAAGTCCTCTTTGTCCGAAGCCTTGTAGCAGTCCTCTACGTCTTTTAGCCAGTCAAAAGCCGGAATATCCCGGACGATCACATTTGCGTTCGCGGCAAGAGCTTCCAGAAGTACAATGCCCTCGGTTTCCTCAAATGTGGGGAAAACATATACATCGCAGCCGACGTAGGCTTTTTTCAGCTCTTCCGGTTGTACATAACCGGCGAAAATAAGGTTAGGAAGCTTTGTGCGCACAGCTTTTCGTATTTTGTGCGGCACGGTATACAAGGGCGTTTTCCCGAACCAAATAAACTTGCAGTCAGGCATTGTCCGCGCCATTTCCACGAAGTCAAGAATTCCTTTCCTCTCAAAGTATAGTCCTACCGCAATGATTACCTTATCCTCCTCGGATAATCCATAGCAATGTCTGAAATCAGCCCGGTCATTGGGCATAGGTGTATATTTTTCAAGCTCAATTCCATTTGAAATGGCATAGACCGGCGGTTTTATCCCGTAACCCTCTATGAGCCGTTTAGAGTAACTCGTTGGCGTAATTATCGCGTCCCCGGAGTTGTAGCAGGAGCAGATCCATTTCTTGAACAGCGGCGCCAACAGGTTTGAGCCGATAAATGAATTTCGAAAATCCTCTTCGGTGGAGTGCGCATGGTAGATCACGCGTTTTCCTTTCTTCCTAGATTTAACTGCAAGATGTCTGGATTTCAGACCGAGCGTGTTTATGTGTACTACATCGTAAGTGTCGCGGGGATCAAGGGTGTATTCGACACCCTCAAGCTCCAGCGCCCTGCGTTGATGTAATATAGCACGTCCAAGACCTGATATCTTAATCAGATTATATGCTTCTGAATATAGTAATACTTTCATTTCTTTCTCCTTATGCTTAATGTTTTCTTGCGCTTCATAATAAATCATTTCTCGATTTTTTTACCAGAGGCATTGAATTGTACGGGAAAAGCACTGTCAAAAACAATTATCCCAGCAGAGATTTTCTGCCGGGATAAGTATATCATAAGGAGATGGAATTGTAAACATAAAATTACTTAATCTATTCTTGCAAATTTCTTAAAAATTGTTTCGATTTCTTAACAAATCTTAACAAAAAACCGCCAGAACTGGCGGCTTTTTATATGTTCAGTTAATCTCATGCTTTACACGATCGGCTTCCTCGGCGCGCTTCGCATTGTTGAAACGGTCAAGCGTACCTACGAGATATCCAGTTATTCTGCGTATCCGCTCGAACGGCTGGTCACAGAAATGATATGTGCAGTTGACATACTCCCCGTAAACATCAAAGTCAATGGCAGTGATATTTCTGTCCGGGTACTTTTTCAGTGCAGCGTCAGTGTAGTAGTCGATCTCCTGCTGGGGGAGAGTTCCTCCGGTTACGTTGATTTTCATTCTTTTCACCACCTTTTAACAAAGTCAGGATTAATTCCTAATTATAGTATATCACTATATCTTGCGTTTGTCAATAGGTTTGCGCAATATATTTTGATGTTTTGCATAAATCGGTTATGTTCAGTTATGCGAGGAGGAACTTCTAGGGACACGATGATTAAAGCGAAGCGTACCAAATTCAGCACCGCGAGTACGCTCGTTTGAGCGGGGCGAATTTGGTTTAATCAGCGTTTCCCCTAGGCTTTCTATCAAGCTGGAGCCAGTACACAACGGCAAAGCCAATTACTGCGCACACTCCGCCGGTTACTAGCTCCACACCGCTAGCGCCGCCGGGGATAAGCTCTCTCAGCGAGGCAAGCATAAAGCCGAGGATCACCATGAACGTACCTGCCTGATGCCGCTGAATAAGAGCCTCCAGCAGCTTTGCAGTTATGAATATACCCACTAACAGTCCGATACCTATAGGAACAAGTGAAAGAAGCTCCAGAGCGCCCAGTTTATCCATCACTGCGTCATAAATTCCGAGCATATACAAGAAATGCGACGCGCTTATCCCCGGAAGCACCAGCGCCGCCGCCAGAAGGATTCCTCCGATGAATTGCAGAAGCACGCCGGAAAATCCGTCCCGTTCCGGGGAGAACATACCCTCCGGCAGCATAGAGAGGAGCATTACAGCCACAGCCCCGGCAAGTATCAGGGCAATTTTTCCCGGGGTGATCTTCCTTATTTCCGCTTTCCGGAATATCATAGGAATTCCGCCCGCCACCGCGCCGAGAAAAAGGAAGCGCAGCGGCACTTCCGCAGGGGTAGTCAGCAGGAAGGATATCAGCCGGGCGATAAGGAGCATTCCGACCACAGCGCCTGCGCCGAATTTCAGCAGGATTGGTATTGATTTTTTCGGCTCTGAGAATAATCGGCTTATCGCGCTCACAAGTCTGTCGTATATCCCGATGATCATTGCCGCACAGCCGCCGCTGACGCCGGGGACAGTCATTGCGGCTCCCACGGCTAGTCCGCTTAAAATAACGTTAAGTGTAGTCATAATATCTCCTTTGAGGGTTGTACTAATAGTATATGCAGTAGATTACAAGGTAAGAACAAAAGGGAATAATAATTGGGGCGCTGCCGATAAAGCAGTTCTCGACCCGCCGAGAAAATCATCTGTTGCAAAGATGAGTGTCGGCGAGGCGGAATTGCCAAAGGCGGCAACGCCTTAGTGTGTTGCCGATAAAGCAGTTTCCGACCCGCCGAGCAAATCATCTATCGCTTAGATGAAGTTTTGGCGAGGCGGAATTGCCTAAAGGGGCACCCTTTATCTGAAACGCTTTTTTTACATTTTGCCGGAGAAACAAGAAAAAAATTCCGGCTAATATAAAAAAGTTTTCAAAAAACACTTGCATTTTGAGAGAAAATGTGATATACTTAACAGGTATGATATCACTTGTACTATTTTGTACATAATAATATGGAGGATTTTTATTAAATGGGTATTTTTGAAATAATCAGCGCTATCGTTCTGATAATCGCCTGCGTATTCATCATAATCGTGGTTCTTATGCAGGACACCAAAACTCAGATGTCACAGACCATTTCCGGTAACACCGGAGATAACTACTTCGGAAAGAACTCCGGCAGAACCAAGGAGGCAATGCTCAACAAGGCTACCACAGTAGCGGCGATCGTATTCTTCGTGCTGGCTGTTCTGGTAAATGTTGTAAACGTATATTTTGGCAGCTTAAAAACCGACGACACCTCTTCTGCTTCCACCGATTCCAGCGTGGCTTCCATTGTTGAGGATATTGCTGATGAAACCAGTGATGAAGCATCTGACACCGCTGACTCCGCCGACTCCGGCACATCGGTCACTGATGAAGTATCTGAAACAAGCTCTGAGGCTGACGCAGACAGCGGACAGACTTCTGCTGAACAGTAAAAACCGGGGACAGGCAATATCGCCTGTCCTTTTTGTTAATAACGTGTAAAGTTGCGGTAATACTAATATTGATCTGCGGTGATTTACCGGGAAAGGACACATATGAACAATTTCAAGCTTTCAATTGTTATGGAACTGTATGAAGCCGGGGAAAAAGGGCTTTCTGTAAAGCAGCTTGCCGATCGTCTGGAGATAAGCAAAAAGGGCGTAAAGAAGCTGGAAACTGCGCTTTCTGAGATGAAGCAGCACAACGACATCGCCTATAAAAAAGGAATGTGCTGGATAAAGCACCCTGAGCTTTATTTCAGAGCTGAGGTCAGCCGTGTATCTCCGAAATCCGGATTTATCCGCACTCAGGACGAAATGCCGGTGGAGTATTTCGTGCGTGGACGGGATCTCATGGGCGCTATCCCCGGAGATGTTGTGCTTGCCAGAAAGACCGCAGACGCGGACGAGGCGGGGCATTCTCCGGAGGCAATGGTCATGGCGGTGCTGGAGATGAACAACTCCCTGCTCACCGGAGTTATCGTTGCAGAGGGAAACAAGCTCATGGTGCTGCCGGACAAGCTTTGCAATGATCCGCTGGTTATCGCAAAGGTTTCCAAACCGGCTGTAATGCACGTCGGCGATAAGGTGGTTTTCTCGATAAAGAAGCGCGGAGAGCGTCACATGGATCATACCGTGAGCATTGTGGAGGTGTTCGGCTCCTGTGACAACGCAAAATCCGGCGCGGACGCATATATGCTCTCGAATGGACTTCACACCCAGTTCCCGGACAATGTTCTTCTTGAAGCCGCGAAGCTTGACATTGATGAGCCGGACGGAAACGAAGTGCTCCGCAGACTAGACCTGCGCGGCGAGCCGATATTCACCATTGACGGAGCGGACACCAAAGACATCGACGATGCTGTGAGCATTGCCAAAACCGAGCACTGCTATAAGCTGGGAGTTCATATCGCGGACGTTTCGCATTATGTGACAAAAGGCAGCGCTCTGGACGAGGAAGCCTTTTACCGCGGAACTTCGATCTACTATGCCGACAGGGTAGTGCCTATGCTGCCGAGGGAGCTTTCAAACGGTATCTGCTCGCTTAATCCGCAGGTGGACAGGCTTGCGTTCTCCTGCCTTATGGACGTGAGCTTCGAGGGAAAGCTGCTGTCCTACCGCTTTGAGAAGTCGGTTATCCGCAGCCGGGTAAAGGGCGTTTATTCCGAGGTCAACAAGATAATTGACGGAACCGCTGACGAGGAGATCAAGGCAAAATACGCGAGGGTCATTGACCGTATCCCGATCATGAAAGAGCTTGCGGAGATCCTTGAACGCAACAGAGTGAACCGCGGCGCGCCGGAGATCGACACCTCCGAAACGAAGATAATCACCGACGAAAACGGTGTGTGCATTGACGTAAAGCCGCGCACCACCGGCATTGCGGAGGGCATAATTGAGGAATTCATGCTTATGGCGAACAATGCGGCGGCTTCTCTGGCGATGAAAGAGAAGATACCGTTTGTTTACCGTGTACACGAAGCACCTCCTGCTGAAAAGCTTACCCAGCTTAACGAAACTCTTACCGCTCTCGGAGTGAACCCGGAGGGTATAAGCGAGAGATCCTCTGCTGCGGATCTGGCGCGGATCCTGCGCGAGAACAAGGACAACGAAAAGGCAATGGTAATAAACCGCATTGTGCTGCGCACCATGATGAAAGCAAAGTACAGCGAGGAGCCGCTTGGACATTATGGGCTTGTCATGCCGGAGTATGCGCATTTCACATCGCCTATCCGCCGCTATGCTGATCTGTCGATACATCGTATCCTGACGGACTATGTATATGCGCTGAATCATGAGAAACTGTGCAAGAAATATGCTTCATTCGCGGTATCTGCGGCGCTTCAGGCGAGCAACACCGAGCTTTCCGCTGTACGCTGCGAGCGTGAGTGCGAGAACCTCTACATGGCGGAATATATGAAGAACCATGTAGGCGAGGAATTTGACGGAATGATCTCCGGAGTGAGCGCGGGCGGAATTTACGTTGTTCTGCCGAATACAGTGGAGGGCATGGTTTCCGTTGCGGCGCTGCCGATGGGTGAATACGAGGTGCAGCACGGGGTAATTCTCACAGGAGCCTGTGATGGCAGCGTTTACACTGTCGGAGATAAGGTGCGGGTAAAGTGCGTCAGCGTTAATGTGAACGGCGGATTTATAGATTTCGAGTTTGTGGGAAAGAATTCTTCCGGGAAACAGCCGGAGTAAATAGCCGCGTTTAATATTACAGCTCCGCGCGAAGCGCAATTGTTTTTCGCTTCCTTTTGGCTTCCAAAAGGAAGCGAAAAGCATTTTCCGCGCTTTGCGCGGAAGTCGCCGGCGGGCGTACCCGCCCGACAAATTACAATTTATCTATGAGAAAAAACCTGAGAAGAACAAAAATCTTCTCAGGTTTTTTCTTTATGATCTGTATTTATTATCTGAAATAGGTGTCTGCTAAGTCCTTGAGTGCTTCCGCCTTTGAAACCGTCAGCTTGCCCGGCAGCATTCTCCAGTTCCAATTTCCACCAAGAGTAGAGGGAACATTCATTCTGCCCTCTTTTCCAAGTCCCAGAACGTCCTGCATGGGAATTATCGCGAGATTTGCAGGGCTTGCGTACACCGTGCGAATGCAGCACATATTGAATTTCTCAAATAAATTGGGCTTGAGATAACGCTTCGCCATAGCGCGGGATTTCGGGTCGGCTTCCTTGTACCACTGCATGATCGTTGCATTGTCGTGAGTTCCAGTGTAGGCGCAGCAGTTCGCCGGGTAATTGTGCGGCAGGTGAATGTTGTCGGTATTGTCGGGATTAAAGCCGAACTGCAATACCCGCATTCCTGGGAAGCCCGTGTCCTTTAGCAGCTCTTTTACACTGTCGAATATTTCTCCCAGATCCTCAGCAATTATATTCACATCGCCGATATCGTTCTTTATCGCGTTGAAAAGTTCCATTCCGGGGCCTTTTTCCCATGTTCCGTGCTCGGCGGTCTGGTGTCCTGCTGGAATTGCATAGTAGGTATCGAACGCGCGGAAGTGGTCGATGCGGAGCATATCGTAATTCTCTTTGGATTTGCCGATGCGCTTGAGCCACCATTTGTAGCCGGTGTTGTGCATTTCCTCCCAGTTATAGAGAGGATTGCCCCATAGCTGTCCGGTTTTGGAGAAGTAGTCAGGCGGAACTCCCGCAACGCGCTTGGGATTGCGCTGTTCGTCCAGTTCGAACAGCTCCGGCTGCGCCCATACGTCAGCGCTGTCCGGAGAAACATAGATCGGGATATCGCCGATTATCTGAATGCCGTTTTTGTTGCAGTAGCGGTGAAACCTGTCCCACTGCCGGAAGAAGATATACTGCACGAATTTCACGAACTTTATTTCGTCTTTCAGCTCGTCCTGCCAGCGCTTCATTGCCTCCGGCTCTCGCATTTTTATGTCATCGTCCCACATAGTCCACGGTTTGCCGCCAAATTTTTCTTTTAGCGCCGTGAAAAGCGCGTAGTCGTCCAGCCAGTCCTGCTCGTCCATGACGAACGAGGTGTAGCCGACATCGTCTGTGAAGCCCGCGAAAGCCTCCCGCAGTAGTGCCATTTTGCATTTGTTCACCTTGTCATAATCGACATAGCTGGGGTCTGCGCCGTAGTCCGCTTCCTCAACAGATTTTTTGGTAAGAAATCCATTCTCCACCAGCTCGTCAAGGTCGATCAGCAGGGGATTTCCGGCAAAGGACGAAAAAGGCTGATAGGGTGAGTCGCCATATCCAGTAGGGCCTATCGGCAGCACCTGCCAGTATTTCTGTCCGGCGTCCCTCAGCCAGTCGGCGAAGTGCTCGGCTTCCTTGCCGAAGGTGCCAATGCCATAGGGAGAGGGCAGGCTTGTTATATGCATGAGTATTCCGCAGCTTCTCATGGTAGTACTCCTTTTACTGAATTCATATGAATATTATAGTACTTTTGGGCGGTGTTGTCAAGATAAATTGACGGAGGTGTATTTATATACATTTGTGGAATAATCGGTGAGAATGGTAATTGAGGGGATAAAATAATCCTGAGAATAACGCTCCTCTTAGGCTGTCTGCTGTTATTCAGTGATTTTGAGCTTTTTGCTCCATACCCCCGACTTATAGAACACGATCGACATGACCGTGCCGCAAGTCCACGCGATAGGCCAGGAAGTCCATATTCCGTCAACCCCCATAAATCTGGATAGTATTTCCGCCAGAACAACCCGGAGAATAAGGTCTGTAAAGGTCGCCGCCATAAAGCAGCCCATGCTCTCGCTTCCCCGGAGCACTCCGTCGCACAGCAGCTTTAGGCATACGACAAAGTAGAACGGCGATACGATCTGCAAAAACTTCACGCCGGTGTCCATTGCGAGCTGAGAACTTTCGTCGTTCATGAACAGCGACAGAAGCTGCTGGTTCAGAATAAAGAACAGCAGGAAGAACAGCGCCGCCGTTCCTAATGAGAATATCAGCACCGAGCGAAAGCCCTGCCGGATACGCTCAGGCTTTTTTGCGCCGATGTTCTGGGCAGTGAAGCTGGACATTCCGTTACCGATAGTCGTAAAGCAGGTTATTGCGAATGTATTCAGCTTAATTGCCGCGGAATATCCCGCAACTATCGCAGAGGAATCAAAGCTGTTCACCATATACTGTATGAAAAGATTTCCTACCGAGATGAAGCTCTGCTGGAGTACGCTGGGGATAGCTACCTTTCCGATCTCCGCAATGGCGCGTCCGCTGAACAGCTTCCCGCCCTTTATATTCATGTATTTCAGTCGCCGGAACAGCAGCGCCAGAGCCATAATGCAGGCGGCTCCCTGCGCTGCGAAGGTAGCCCACGCAGCTCCCGCTACTCCCATTTTGAGCGGAATGATGAAAATTATGTCGAGTACTATGTTGCCGACGGAGCTTGCGATAAGAAGATACAACGGGGTCTTGCTGTCGCCGAGACTGTTGAAAATACCTGTCACTACATTATAAAGAAACAGGAAAATAAATCCCCCGGTGTATATCATCAGATACAGACAGCCGTCATCGAAAATGTCCGCCGGGGTCTGCACCAGCTCCATGAAAATACCGCTGAACAGCACTCCCACCGCCGTAAGCACCACCGAAAGAACTGTTCCGGCAATGAGCGATGTGGAGATGCAGGTTTTTGTCATCTGCATATTTCCCGCGCCGAAATGTTTGCTTATAACCACCGAGCAGCCTATCTGACAGCCAACTGCAACTGCCATGAATATCATAGTTATCGGGTAGCTTGCGCCGATAGCTGCCAGCGCGCTTTCTCCTGCGAATTTCCCGGCGATAACGCTGTCTGCGATGCTGTACATCTGCTGGAATATAACGCTGACAAACAGCGGTATTGTGAACATTACCAGTGATTTTCCGGGGCTTCCGACAGTTAGATCCTTATTCATTATATTATGCACCCTCTTTTCCAAAAAAAGAATTATACCATAACCGTAAGGTTATGGTATAATTGTCCGATACGCGCGGAGCAAATCAAAGATTTGCGTATGTGCGAGGACTTATAATCTATAATAAACGCATTGCGTTTATTATATCACAAAATTCCCGGAATGTAAACTTTATTAAAATGAAAACCTCTGTTTTTGGGTAGATTTTGCATGAATATGACAAAAAAAAACTAGACAAATAAAAGTTTTTGTGATATTCTATAATCGTAATCAATGGAATGCACGGCGTGTGCTTCCGGAACGTACTTATTTTGAGAGGATATTACAATGACTAACATTCCTGAAATCAAGGTCGGCATCGTTGCCGTATCCCGCGACTGTTTCCCTGAGTCGCTGTCTGTCAACAGACGCAAGGCTGTGATCAAGGCTTACACCGAAAAGTACGGCGCAGCGGATATCTACGAATGTCCGATATGTATTGTTGAGAGCGAGATCCACATGGTTCAGGCTCTTGAGGACATCAAAAAGGCTGGCTGCAACGCACTGTGCGTATATCTCGGCAACTTCGGACCGGAGATCTCCGAGACCCTGCTTGCAAAGCACTTCGACGGCCCGGTAATGTTCGCCGCTGCTGCCGAGGAGGACAGCGCAACATCTCTTATTCAGGGCAGAGGCGACGCATACTGCGGTATGCTCAACGCAAGCTACAACCTGAAGCTCCGCAATGTAAAGGCTTACATTCCTGAGTACCCGGTAGGCACTGCGCCTGAGGTAGCTGATATGATCCACGAGTTCCTGCCGGTTGCAAGGACTATCGTTGGTCTGTCCCAGCTCAAGATCATTTCCTTCGGCCCGCGTCCGCTGAACTTCCTTGCCTGCAATGCGCCTATCAAGCAGCTTTACAACCTCGGCGTAGAGATCGAGGAGAACTCCGAGCTTGATCTGTTTGAAGCGTTCAACAAGCACGCAAACGATCCGAGAATTCCTGAGGTCGCTGCTGATATGGCAAAGGAGCTTGGCGCAGGCAACAAGATGCCCGACATTCTGCCGAAGCTCGCTCAGTATGAGATCACTCTGCTTGACTGGATCGAGCAGCACAAGGGTTACAGAAAGTACGTTGCTATCGCAGGAAAATGCTGGCCTGCATTCCAGACCCAGTTCGGCTTTGTGCCCTGCTATGTAAACTCCCGCCTCACCGGACGCGGAATCCCGGTTTCCTGCGAGGTTGATATTTATGGCGCTCTGTCCGAGTTCATCGGCACCTGCGTATCTCAGGACGCTGTAACTCTGCTGGACATCAACAACAGCGTACCCGCTGATATGTATGAGGAGTCCATCAAGGGCAAGTTCAACTACAAGCACACTGATACATTCATGGGCTTCCACTGCGGAAACACCTGCTCCAGCAAGCTGTCTGCCTGCACAATGAAGAACCAGATGATCATGGCGCGTTCTCTGCCTGAGGAAGTTACCATGGGCACTCTGGAGGGCGACATTATCCCCGGCGATATCACATTCTTCAGACTTCAGTCCACTGCTGACGCTCAGATCAGAGCTTATGTCGCACAGGGCGAGGTTCTGCCGGTGGCTACAAAGTCCTTTGGTTCTATCGGCGTATTTGCAATTCCGGAGATGGGCCGCTTCTACCGTCACGTTCTGATCGAGAAGAACTACCCGCACCACGGTGCAGTTGCATTCGGTCACTTCGGCAAGGCTCTCTTCAACGTATTCAGATATCTCGGCGTTGAGGATATCGGCTTCAACCAGCCTGCCGGCATGATGTATCCCAGCGAAAATCCGTTTGCTTGATTTCCGGATTTTTTCCTTGATCGGGTAGCATTCTAAAATAATAACAGATCCGCTTCTGACTTGATTTTTCAGGAACGGATCTGTTTTTTATTTCAGTATGCAGTCAGAGAATTTTCCAGATTGTCGGGGTCTGCATTTCCCGGAACAGTTCAAGCTGCGCCTGCGCTCGGTCGCAGGCGGCGTACAGTTCATCGTCGCCGGACTCCGCAAAGGAGGATATCTCCGCTATGCAGGAGGTTATTTCCATTGCGTGGCCGAGGTCGTTTATCAGTATGCTGTAATGCAGTATTTCGTCCCATTTCTGCTGTAATTCATCGGCGTACTGTACCGCTTGTTCATCGTTTTTATCAGTGTGAGCCTGTTCTATCTTATCAACGCATTCGGATAGGGAGTTGGTGAGATCCACAGTGATATACACCGAATAAAAACACCCCGCAGCCATTATCACAAGCAGGATTATGCTGACTATAAGGCGGTTCATTTAAAGCCCCCTCTGCCGTTTGATTATCGTGTTCTGACCGTTTTTGTCCGCCGTCATAAGGAACACGTCCTGTATCGAAAGCTGCTGCTGACGGAGCTGTTCCTTAAGCCAGCCCATTCCAAGACCGATATTTTTCATCTGCTCCTCGTCCTCTCGTCCGTCACGGATTATTACAGCCGGCGGGTCGGAGGAACTACCCCCGCAGCCAAGGTCTGCTTTTTCTGCGCTCTGATAATCCTTTTTCTTGAGGAAGTGTATCTTGCCGGTGGTTTCAACTATCGCGTAATATATCTCGTTGATATCGAATATCTGCTCCTCGCGCATGGCTTCAATAAAATCGTCCACAGTGTAGCGCAGGCGCTTCATTTCCTTTTGCATGATCACTCCCTCGGACATTATCACCCGCGGACTTCCGATAATGAGCTTGCGGAATTTCGGGAATTTCAGCATTATCGCCGATACGATAACGTCCAGACAAACCAGCGTGATTATGGGCACTACTCCCATGAGCATAGGCACAGAGGAGTCCTCCACCGGGATAGCCGCAATATTGGAAATAAGAATAGTCACCACCAGCTCCGACGGCTGAAGCTCGCCAAGCTGGCGCTTTCCCATAAGCCTGAGGGAAAAGGTAATCAAAATGTACAGAAAGCAGGCTCTTATCAGAACAACCGCCATTTGCTCCACTCCTTTTCTGGATCTTCTTCTGCTATTATTCCGCCCTTTTTCAGGTTTATGCAAATATGAGAAAAATGTTTGATCATGCAGTATTTTGCCTTGACATCAGCGGACGAATGAGGTATAATTATCTTAGGGTAACACTGTACAATTACCGGCTGCCGCCTTACGCAAAGCGACGGCTTTGCTTTTGCACCGCCCTTATCTGACAGACTTACGGCGAGATCGCACGATAATGATTATGCGGTGTTGACTTAGTGTTTTCCATAATTTAAATTAAGGAGTTTAAAAATGAACGCAAGATTTCATATCCCGGATTTCTGGAAGCATGGTAACCTTAACCTTTATCTCATCGACTTAATTAAAACACACCCCGAATATTTCTATGACGGAATAGAGATCGCTTCATGCTACGGCTGTTTTGCGCCTGCTCTGTGGAACGGCGGACGTACTGTCGGAGGCTATACTAACCGGGAGCGTATCAAAGTGACTATTGAGGAATTCAATAAAAGGGGCGTTCCGATCAGATATACCTTCACCAATCCTACCCTTACCGAAAAAGACCTTAAGGACTCATTCTGCAACGATTTATGCAAGTTTGCCGAGAATGGATTCAACGAGATCATTGTAAACGCTCCGTTCCTTGAAGCGTATGTTCGGGAGAAATATTCGAAATATCCGCTGGTTTCCTCAACTGTAAAGCAGATTGAGGACTACGATCAGCTTATCGAGGAATTACACAAGGATTATAAGCTGGTGGTTCTTGACTATAATTGGAACAACGATTTTGAGAAGCTGGAAAAGATTCCGCAGGAGTTTCGTTCCCGCTGTGAAATTCTGATCAATCCCTACTGCGTCCCGCACTGCAAGCGCAGAAAGGAGCATTATGAGGTATTAGGAGAATGCCAGCGGAAATGCAGTAGGGTCGGCTCTCAGTTTGTTCCTCCAGCTCGTGGAGCGAATCCGGAACAGCCTATGGAGCAAGCCGAACAGTTCAACTGTCCCAACACACATTATAATTTCTATCAGATCACACAATTAGGAAACTTTGTTTCCAGAGAGAACGTATTCGGCAGATACCTTGAAATGGGCTTCAATAACTTCAAGATCGAGGGTCGTGTGCTTGCGGCGCCGAATGTGATTGAGAGCTATGTATACTATATGGTGAAGCCGGAATACCGCGATAAGGTAAGACTTGATATGCTTACATATCACCCGGCAAGACCGCTTGAGTCGATCCGCCCCAAACGTCATTTTATTGACGAGAACGGCAAAGAGATACCGCAGAAGCAGGATTGATCGCCGAATATTTAATATTTATATATGAAAATCCTCTTCATTTCCTTGTAAATTTATAGAAAATGACTATTGAATTAAATTTGAGGATATGGTATACTACAATAGATAAAGAAAACGGCGGTCATACTGCTGTTTTGGATAAAGCCGGCAGGGTTTTCCTTGCCGTAATAAATTCAGGCAATGCTGTCTGAAGCTTACCACGGGAGGATTATATCATGACAAATATCGAACTCGCTGAAAAAATCACTGGTTATCTCAAGGGCAGCAAGGCAAAGGCTAAGAAGTATGAGGATCTCGTTGCTGTAAACTTCACTTTCATTGACGATATGGACGACCTCTATGTTGAAGTCAGAGAGGGTGTACTTACTGTTGCTCCGTACCACTATGACGACCTTCAGGCAAATGTTACCGGCGCGGCTGAAAATATTGAGAAGCTGTTCTCCGGTGAGGTTTCCTTTGATAAGGCTGTTGCTGACGGTCTTGTAAAGGTTGATGGCGACGCTGCAAAGTTCAAGGCTCTTGAGCCGCTGGTTCCTGCAAAGAAAGCTGCTCCTGCGGCAAAGGCTGAGGCTGCCAAGCCCGCTGCTCCCGCTGCAAAGACAGAAGCTGCTAAGCCCGCTGCACCTGCTGCAAAACCCGCAGTAAATGCCAAGAAGCCTGCAAAGAAAAATAAGAAGTAATTTTCAATCGAGATAAAATGACGCCCGTGTGATATGATCTTGCGGGCGTCGTTTGCTTTATTGGCTGCAAATAATCCATACATTTGTCGAATTTTGCGGTTCAGTGCAGCCGATTTGACTTAATATCCAGAGGGATTTGATATAGATGAAATACAGAATGATATGTGCAGCGCTTGCTGTTTGTACGCTTTTGTCCGGCTGTTCTTCCGTGGACGTTGAACCTGACAGAAGCGCAGATCAATACAATTCCGACCTTATGCTGGGTCTGGTTACAAATACAGGAACGGACACCGGAACACCCGCTTCCGGTGGCATTGATCCGATCCCTGAGGAGATTGGCGACGCCAACTCTGACGGAGCTTCTTCAAGTGGCAATGTCCAGGAGGAATCGCAGCCTTCTGTGACAGTTCCGACTGCGGAAGTCACAACTACTCCGGACGCCGACAGCGATTTTAACATATTTTACAGCGAGGTTTATGAGCAGTTTTTACTAAGCGATGAGGAACTGAGTTTTGTGGACTATTCGCTGTTTGTCGGGGACAGTATATGCAGCGGTTTTTCCGAGTATGGGATCGTATCCCGGGATCATGTTGCCGCCAAGGGAAATCTCGGCTCAAGGAGTTTTTTTGATTATACATTCAAATTCCGTGGGAAGGAAGAACAGACCTATGCTCAGGTGCTGAAAACTGCAAAACCGCGATATGTTTTCCTGTCAATGGGAATGAACGACGTGAATATGGTTTACGAGGACACCTACTGCGAGAATTATCGAAAGGTTATTCAGGCAACGCTGGACGGAAGCAAGGCGGAGGTGTTTGTTGCGGCGATCACTCCGGTGTGCAGTGATTTCTGTGCTAACAGTGTTATCGACAGCTTCAACGATACAATTAAGCAGTTTATCAAGGAGGAATTCCCGGAGAGGGTTCATTATTTTGATTTCGGACGGTACCTCAAGAACGAGCAGGGGAAGCTGCGCACCTGTCTGCATTCCGGGGACGGAGTTCATCTCGGCCCCTACTGCTATTACATAGCCCTTTGGGAAATGCACCGCGCACTTATGGAGGCTGGACTATGGGACGGCACTGCTCCTATCGGGACATTTGAGGAGGAAGAACCTGAAATCGTCACCGTACCGGAGGTAACTACCACCAAACCAACCAAACCAAAGGAAACAAAGCCTTCTCACACTACTGCGAAAACTACGCAGCCAAAGCCGGCAGAAACCACGAAACCGCAGACAACCAAGCCTGCCACAACCTCTAAAACCACCAAACCGGAGGAAGTAACTGAGCCTGTGGTGGTCACTGATCCGGTAGAGATATCCCAGACCTCGGCTCAGCCGACAGAGAGCGCCGGTGAAACACCGCCCGAGTCTGTGGAAGAACCGCCGAGTTCAGAGCCTGAGATAATACAGTAAATAAAAAACACCGCTCACGATTAAATGAGCGGTGTTTCTGTATTCTGAGGTTATTCTGACAGCTTCTTTTTGATATATTCCTGAATTGCTTTCGGTGAAGCAAGACCCTTGAGAGCCTTGTTTGCCTGTCCCATGAAGAAGCCGAATACCTTCTGATCGCCGTTTCTGTACTGCTCCGCAGCCTTCGGATTGTTGGCGATGATCTCGTCCACGGTCTTTGCGAGCAGGTCGCTGTCCTCCTTGATCCAGAGATCCTGAGCGTCCGCGATAGACTTCGGTGTGCCGCCGTTCTGAATCATTTCTGCGAGAATTACCTTTGCGTTGGACTGGGAAATCTTGTCGGTCTGAAGCAGCTCAACAAGCTGAGCAAATTCCTTTCCGGTGAATTTCAGGTCGTCCATGTCAACCTCGCCGAGATTCTTACGGCGAAGCAGCTCTCCGGTGATATAGTTCGCAATAGCCTTGGGATTATCGTATTCCTTGATAGCCTCGTCGAAGAAGTCGCATATCTTCTTGTCGCTGACGATAAGGTCAGCGTCCGGCTTTTTGATAGAATACTGCTCCATATAACGGGCTACTCTCTGCTCCGGCAGCTCCGGAATGGACTGTCGGATAGCTTCAAGCTCCTCCTCAGTGAAGATGATCGGGGGGATATCCGGGTCAGGGAAGTAGCGATAGTCGTGAGCGTCCTCCTTGCTTCTCATGGCGGTGGTTTCGCCGAGAGCCTCGTTGAAGCGGCGGGTCTGCTGAATTACACGTTCGCCGTTGTCGAGAAGTTCCTCCTGACGCTCTATCTCGACCTCTATCGCCTTTGCTATTGCCTTGAGGGAGTTCAGGTTTTTAAGCTCAGTCCTTGTGCCGAGTTCATTGCTGCCCTTAGGCGCAATGGAGATGTTCACGTCGCAGCGGATTGAGCCCTGCTCCATTTTACAGTCGCAGATACCTGCGTACTGAAGCAGCAGGCGTATCTTCTCCATGAACGCGATGACCTCATCAGCGGAGTGGAAGTCCGGCTCGGTTACGATTTCAATAAGCGGGATTCCGCAGCGGTTGTAGTCCGCGAGGGAAATGCGGTTCACATCATCATGAACAAGCTTTCCCGCGTCCTCCTCAAGGTGGATACGATTGATGCGGATAGTTTTCTGCTCGCCGCCGACATTGATGTCAACGTGACCGGAGAGG
Source organism: Oscillospiraceae bacterium (assembly GCA_017829075.1). The sequence continues at coordinate 37,229 of JAGAJA010000021.1, forward strand.
CACACCGGGCGGGGCATCTGGGATATCTGATAAGCCTTAGGCAGGTCGGGATAGAAGTAGTTCTTTCTGTCCCATTTGGTGAAGCGGGAAATATCGCAGTTCATCACATAGCCCGCCTTGATGATGTACTCAACGGCTCTCTGATTAAGGACTGGGAGCGTTCCGGGAAGTCCGCTGCACACCGGGCAGCAGCGGGAGTTGGGCTCGCCGCCGAATTCCGCAGAGCAGGTGCAGAACACCTTTGATTTAGTCAGAAGCTCGGCGTGAACCTCCAGACCCATTGTAGGATAATAAGCACTCATACCGATACCTCCTTAAAGCACGGGCGCAGTCGGCGCAAAGGTCTGCTCGAATGCGTCGGCGCACTGTAAAATAGTCTGCTCGTCAAAGCGTCTGCCGATAACCGACATACCTATCGGCAGTCCTTCCTTAGTATAGCCGCAGGTGGTGGAAATTCCCGGCAGCGAAGCAATATTCACGGTTACGGTGCAGATATCTGCAAGGTACATCTTTACCGGGTCGGAATCCTGCGCGCCGATCTTGTAGGCGGGTGTGGGAGCTGTCGGAGTGAGGATCACGTCCGCGATGTCAAACACCTCATTGTATTCCTTGATGATCTCCTGCTTAAGGGCAAGAGCTTTCTTGTAGTATGCGTCATAGTATCCGCTGGACAGCGCGTAGTTGCCGAGCAGTATACGGCGCTTTACCTCCTCGCCGAAGCCCTTGCTGCGGCTGTCGCGGATAAGCTCTTCAAATGTGCGTCCCTCGCCGCGGAAGCCGTACTTTATGCCGTCAAAGCGGGACAGGTTGGAGGCTGCCTCGGCGCAAGCGATAAGGTAATACGCCGGGATAGCGTATTTCAGCCCCGGAATGGAGCATTCCACAAGCTTTGCGCCCTGCGCTTCAAGAACCTTTGCAGCGGCGGTAACTGCGACTTTCACATCATCGTCAATGTCGTCGGAGTAGAATTCCTTCGGCATTGCTATTTTCATGCCGCTGACCGGCTGACCCAGCTTCTCGGTGAAGTCCGGAACGGGCTGGCGTGCGCTGGTGGCGTCATGCGGGTCGTGGGCGCAGATAGCGTTGAGCATTATAGCGCAGTCCCGCGCATCAGAGCAGATAGGTCCGATCTGGTCGAGGGAGCTTGCAAAGGCAACAAGTCCGTATCTCGACACTCTGCCGTAGGTGGGCTTTATGCCAGTAACTCCGCAGAAAGAGGAGGGCTGACGGATTGAGCCGCCGGTATCGCTTCCGAGAGCCGCCGGAGCAAAGGAAGCGGAAACCGCCGCTGCACTTCCGCCGGAGGAACCACCGGGAACTCTTTCAAGGTCGTAGGGGTTCTTGGTTTTTGCAAACGCGGAGGTCTGGGTGGAGCCACCCATGGCGAACTCGTCCATGCTGGTCTTGCCGAGAAGTACATATCCTTCGTTATTCAGACGTTCGATTACAGTCGCATTGTAGGGCGGAATGAAATTTTCCAGCATTTTGCTTGCACAGGTGGTCTTTATTCCGTCAATACAGATGTTGTCCTTTATTGCAAGGGGGATTCCGGTGAGAGGGGAAACGTTGCCCTCGTCGATGCGCTTCTGGGCATTCTCAGCCATTTCCATAGCCTTGTCCTTGGTCACGGTGATGTAGGACTGAAGCTTTCCGTCGCCGGCTTCTATATTCCTGAAATATTCTCCGCAAAGCTCTGCGGCGCTTATTTCCTTGCTGTCAAGCGCTTTTCGCAGATCGCGGATCTTTGCACGGGTGATATCCATAAGTTACCTCCTTGTTATTCTACGACCTTAGGCACAACGTAGCAGTTTCCGGTGTTCTCAGCGTTGGAGAGCAGCTTTTCTGTCGGGAAAGAGGGCTGAGCCACGTCCTCCCTTACGTCCTTGAAGGAAATACTGTTGTTGTCTTTGGTGTCGTCATATGTGAGGTCGAAGCTCTTTATCGTGTCCATGAGGTCTATGATATCGCTCATTTCGCCCATGACCTTATTCAGTCCGTCCTCGTCATAATTGAGCTTGGACAGCTCACAGAGGTGCTGTATGGTTTTGATATCCATTGACATGATGAGGTGTTCCTTTCTTTGATATGATACTATATTATAATAATACTCTCTTATTATACTCCATTCCTGCATATTTTTCAAGTGATATTTGAAAAATGTGCAGGAAAACCGCTAAATTTTGATTTTTGTTATATTCACTGAAAATTTTGAATTATCAGGGGTTTGCTTCTTGCAAAAAACACATTAATCTCTCCGGATAAAGTCTGGACGGGGATAAATCTGATTTTTCAATTTTACATAAAAGGGAAATAAAGTAAACTATGATAAATATTGTGGTATAAAATGAAATTCTTGCATGGGCGGTCTTGCAAAAAACACTTGACAAATCAAAAAAACAGTGATATAATAGGAACATAAATTCAACGCGGATAAAATCGTTTGTGCTGGTGAACAAACGCTCTGCGGCAGATCTGATATAATTTACAGCTTCTGCAACTTAACACAGGGAAATATTTCACACCTGCATATGACTGATCCGCTGATAAGATTTTGACAAAAACCGGCTCAGTGCTGCGCCGCATGACGCAATATCCGGCGGTTTTCCAGCCGGATTTCGGTTTATATAAGGTAAGGAGTGAGCTTATGTTAAAAAAAGAGGGAGAAACCAGAATTCCCGCAGGCTGCGCGATCTCAGGCTTCATTAACAGGAGCGGCAGACGGACGAACGGCAGTGTAATCGTAAATTCCATCGCCTGTATGCACGACCGCTCAAACGGTCTGGGCGGCGGCTATGCCGGCTACGGTATCTATCCGGAGTACAAGGATCAGTACGCGTTTCATGTGTTCTATGATTCAAACGAAGCAAGAATCAAGACAGAAGCCTTCATCGACCGGCATTTTGACGTTATCAACCTGTCGAGAATTCCCACCAGAAAGCACCCGAACATCACCGACGAGCCGCTTATCTGGCGCTATTTCGTGAACCCTCTTCCCACAAAACTTCAGGAGAGCCAGCTTGACGAGAGAACTTATGTTGCCCGCTGCGTTATCAAGATCAACGACAAGATTGACGGCGCATATGTGTTCTCCAGCGGCAAGAACATGGGCGTATTCAAGGCGGTAGGCTATCCGGAGGACGTTGGCGAGTTCTACCGGCTGGACGAATACGACGGCTGGGCTTGGACAGTACACGGACGCTATCCCACGAACACCCCCGGCTGGTGGGGCGGCGCTCACCCGTTCGCACTCCTTGATTACACGATAGTACATAACGGCGAGATATCCTCTTATGACGCGAACAGACGTTTCATAGAGATGTTCGGCTACAAGTGCAATCTGCTGACGGATACCGAGGTAATCACCTACATCATTGACTACCTCAACCGCCGTCTGGGAATGCCGCTGGAGGACGTTGCAAAGGTTATCGCCGCGCCGTTCTGGAGCGAGATAGATTCCGGCAGATTCAGCCCGGAGGAAGTCGAAAAGCTCCGTCATTTCAGAAATGTTTATTCCAGCCTGCTTATCACAGGGCCTTTCTCAATTATCCTCGGCTTTAACAACGGAATTATGGCTCTCAACGACAGATTAAAGCTCCGTTCAATGGTCGCTGCTGAAAAGGGCGATACGGTGTATGTTTCCAGCGAGGAATGCTCTATCAGAACCATGTCCCCGGACGTTGACAGGATATGGAGTCCGAGAGGCGGAGAGCCGATCATCGTTACATTGGATAAGTAATAGAAAGGGTGTTAAGTAAAGTGGCTATAAATTATTTAAATCCTCTTTTTGAGGTAGTCCGCAATCCCGACCGCTGCATCAAATGTCGGGTCTGTGAGCGTCAGTGCGCCAACGAGGTGCATCATTACGACCCCGACCTTGACAGAATGGTGGCGGACGAAACGAGCTGCGTGGACTGCCAGAGATGCGTTACTCTCTGCCCCACAAGGGCATTAAAGATACGTCCGAACGAGAATCAGTTCCGGGAGAACGGAAACTGGTCGCAGCAGATCATGGACGAGGTTTACAAGCAGGCAGGCTCCGGCGGCGTTCTCCTTTCCGCAATGGGAAATCCGAGAGAATACCCGGTTTACTGGGACAAGATCCTGCTGAACGCTTCGCAGGTAACAAACCCGCCTATCGACCCGCTGCGTGAGCCGATGGAAACCAAGACCTTCCTCGGCAGAAAGGATCAGTCCATTCACTATGACGAGAACGGAAAGGCGGTTTTCGAGAAGAACCTATATCTGGAGCTTGACGTTCCGATAATGTTCTCCGCAATGAGCTTTGGCTCTATCTCGAAAAACGCTCACGAGACCCTTGCTAGGGCTGCGCAGGAGCTGGGTACATACTACAACACCGGTGAGGGCGGACTTCACAAGGATTTCTACCAGTACGGCGCAAATACGATCTGTCAGGTCGCTTCCGGACGTTTCGGCGTGTTCAAGGATTACCTTGACGCCGGCGCGGCGATCGAGATCAAAATGGGTCAGGGCGCAAAGCCGGGTATCGGCGGTCATCTCCCCGGAATGAAGATAAACGAGGAGATTTCCAAGACCAGAATGATCCCGAAGGGAACTGACGCTATTTCCCCCGCTCCGCACCACGATATTTATTCTATCGAGGATCTCAGACAGCTTGTTCTGTCCCTTAAAGAAGCAACCAACTGGGAGAAGCCGGTCATCGTAAAGATCGCGGCGGTTCACAATGTTGCGGCTATCGCTTCGGGTATTGCGAGAAGCGGCGCGGATATCATTGCGATAGACGGTTACAGAGGCGGCACCGGCGCAGCTCCCACAAGAATTCGCGATAACGTAGGTATTCCGATAGAGCTTGCTCTGGCGAGCGTTGACCAGCGGCTCCGTGATGAGGGAATACGCAATAACATCTCTATTGTTGTGGGCGGTTCGGTTCGTTGCAGCGCCGATGTGGTAAAGGCTGTGGCGCTCGGCGCGGACGCAGTTTATATCGCGACTGCTGCGCTGCTGGCTATGGGCTGCCACCTTTGCAGAAGCTGCAACACCGGCAAGTGCAACTGGGGTATCGCAACGCAGCGCGCGGATCTTGTAAAGCGTCTTAATCCTGATATCGCCTACAAGCGGCTTGTAAACCTTGTTCATGCGTGGGATCACGAAATCAAGGAAATGATGGGCGGAATGGGTATCAACTCCATTGAGTCGCTGCGTGGCAACAGACTTATGCTCAGAGGCATCGGGCTTACTCAGAAGGAGCTTGATATCCTCGGCATAATGCACGCAGGTGAGTAATCAACACGAATGGCTCGAAAGGAGAGTTCTTAAGATATGAAGAAAGTATATGTAAACGAGGACTGGTGTCTGGGCTGCCATCTGTGCGAATTTACCTGCGCAGCCGCAAACAGCGGTGCTCCTGATATGATAAAGGCTTTCGCGGGCGGAAAGAAGCCCGTGGCGCGTATCCAGATCGAGGAGGGCAGCGCGGTGAATTTCGCGGTGCAGTGCCGCCACTGCGAGCTGCACCCCTGCGTTAAGGGCTGCATTTCCGGCGCGCTTTCCGTCAAGGACGGAGTTATCGTGTGTGACGAGGAGCGCTGCGTCGGCTGCTATACCTGTGTTCTGTCATGTCCCTATGGCGCGATCGTCATTGACGACGCGGGACACAAGATACGCAAGTGCGACCTCTGCACTCAGAACAGTCAGGGCGAGCCTGCCTGCGTAAAGGCTTGTCCTAATAACGCGATCGTTTTTGAGGAAAGGTGAGGTGACGGAAATGAACTATGTAATTATCGGAAACGCTGCCGCAGCAGTCGGCACGATCGAGGGTATCCGGGAGGTTGACAAGACCGGAAAGATCACCGTTATCTCCGAGGAGAATTATCACACCTATTCTCGTCCGCTTATTTCCTATTGGCTGATGGGAAAGGTCACAGACAAGAATATCTACTACCGCAGCCCGGACTTCTACGAGAAGAACGGCGTTGAAACCATGCTTGGCTGCCGCGCGGTAAAGATCGACACTGCGGCTAAGAGCGTAGTCCTCTCTGACGGAAACACCGTACCCTACGACAAGCTCATGGTGGCGACAGGCTCAAAGCCTTTTGTACCGCCGATGAACGGAATGGAGAAGATCGCTTCCTGCCACACCTTTATGAGTTACGACAGCGTAAAGGCTATCCGCTCTGAGATCAAGGAGGGCGCAAAGGTGCTGATAATCGGCGCGGGTCTTATCGGACTGAAGGCTGCCGAGGCGCTGAATGAATACAAGGCGGACATCACCGTTGTGGATATGGCTGACAGAATCCTGCCCTCTATCCTTGACGTGAGAGCCGGTTCAATAATGCAGAAGCACATCGAGAGCGAGGGAACAAAGTTCATTCTCGGTACTTCCGTGGACGAGTTCTCCGAGCACTCCGCAAAGCTGAAGAACGGCGCGACTATTGACTTTGATATGGTCATTATCGCGGTCGGAGTTCGTCCCAACACCGAGCTTGTGGCTGACGCAGGCGGTAAGGTTGAGCGCGGAATTATCTGTGATATGACTCAGAAAACCACGCTGGACGACGTTTATGCGGCAGGCGACTGCACCGTGAGCCACGACGCTTCCTCCGATACTGACAAGATCCTTGCGCTGCTGCCTAACGCTTATATGCAGGGCGAGGTTGCCGGTAGAAACATGGCGGGGGTAGAAACAAGATATGTGAATGCTATTCCGATGAACGCTATTGGTTTCTTCGGACTTCACATTATCACCGCCGGAAGCTACGACGGCGAGGAATATGTTGAGGAAAACGGTAATAATTATAAAAAGCTGGTGTTCAAGGACGGACTGCTCAAGGGATATATCCTAATGGGCGACGTAAAGCGCGCCGGAATTTACACCTCCATGATTAAGGAACGCATTGACCTGAAGGACGTTGACATGGAAATGCTGAAGGACAGACCTCAGATGATGATGTTCGGCAAGGCAAGGCGCGAGGAGAAGCTGGGAGGTATTTTCAGATGATTATTGATGCAAAAAATATGCAGTATTCCGAGCTGAACAAAATGGTACGCGACTCGGAGGAGGATAAATTCACGCTGGATAATGTTCTGGGTCAGAGATACATCGGCGCAGGACTTCCTGAGGGTAAGGAGATCCTTATAAACGGTACTCCCGGCAACGCTCTCGGCGCATATCTCAACGGCGCAAAGATCAGCGTACACGGCAACGCTCAGGACGCCACCGGCGACACCATGAACGACGGCGCTATCATCATTCACGGCAACAGCGGTGATACGACAGGCTATGCAATGCGCTCCGGCGAGATCTATGTTCAGGGAAATGCCGGCTACCGCGTGGGAATTCACATGAAGAGCTATCAGGATCTGTTCCCGACCATAGTTATTGGCGGCAAGGTAGGCGACTTCCTCGGCGAATATCAGGCGGGCGGAATTATCGTAGTCCTCGGCATTGGCGTTGAGGGCTGTCCGGTAGGACATTTCTGCGGCACTGGAATGCACGGCGGCGAAATGTTCATCAGGAGCGATGAGATGCCTAAGGGACTTCCGGTTCAAGTGTGCTGCACCGTTGCAACTCCGGAGGAGAAAGAGTCCATCAGACATTATGTAGAGCGATTTGTAAAGCATTTCGGCAATAATGCAGACGAACTGCTGAGCTCGAACTTCTTCAAGCTTACCCCGAACTCCGCAAGCCCGTACAAGCAGCTTTATGTGAACAATCTGTAAACAGCATTGAAAAGGGGGTAACTCCCATAGACAGAATATTCATAAACGCCAAAACTGAAATAGTCTGTGAAACTCTCGCCGCAGCACTGGAGGACTTCCGTGCTGAAATAACCTGCTGCTTTGACGATGATGAAGCGGCGGCTGCGGATCTTTCCGGTTACGATCTGGTGATAGTTTCCACCCCGCTGCGCTCGGAGTTCGGACTGAATTTCGTTGCGGACGTGAGAAGCCGCACAGACGCGATAATCCTCGTGCTGGCGAAAACCGAGATCGCGGACGAAGTGCAGAACAGGATAAAGTTCACCGGAGCGTATGTGCTGCCGCGTCCGTTCAGCAAGCAGTCGCTCATACAGACGATCAAAATGGCTGTAATGGCAAAGGAAAATATGCAGAGGCTGGAGCAGGAGAAATCCAAGCTCACAAAACAGCTTGATGATGTTAAGACGATAGACCGCGCGAAGTGCTGCCTTATCGAGTACCTTAACCTCACGGAAAATCAGGCGCACCGGCATATTCAAAAGCTTGCAATGGACACCCGCCGCACCCAGCGGGAGATCGCAGAGGATATCCTGCGGACTTACAGCGGAATTACAAATGTATGATATTAGTGTAGAACAAAAGAAAAATACAGAGGGGCTGTCGCAATGAGTGGCAGCCTCAGACCGTCGAAAAAGTCCCGCTGGGACTTTTCCGCCGAACATCCGCCCTGCGCGCACGGTTTGGCGGCATTGCCGCCAAACCGCACACTTGTGCGGATAGAAGTGTTTTTTGCCCCGGCAGAGCTGGGGCAAAAAACGGATTTCAAAAGCCCGCTTCGCGGGCAAAACTAGGTTTTTCGACAAGCTGGGGCTGTCGCTTACTGCGGCAGCCTTATTTTATATTTTACTTATATTTTTCAAAAAAATATTGCAAATTGCCTGAGTTTATGTTATACTTACTTTGACTGCATAGAATTATTATGCGGAAAATTATCAACGAAAGGCTGTGATGTTAGGGTTGGAGAAAAAGGCAGAAGCAGCGCCTGGCGGCGGCAGCTCCAGACTGGCTTTATATGGCTTTAACAACCTCACAAAAACACTTAGCTTCAACATTTACGATGTGTGCTATGCAAAAAGTGAGAGGGAGCAGCGGGATTATATCGCGTATATTGACGAGCAGTATAATTCCGAACGGCTTACAAAAATCCTCTGCGACGTGACCGAGAAGATCGGCGCGACTATCCTGAATATCTCAAAACAGGATTACGACCCGCAGGGGGCTTCTGTCAATGTGCTCTTTGCAGAGGGGCATATTGACCCTTCCCATGTAGACGGTTCCTGCAACAAGGGAGCCGGGTTCTTTAACAGGGACGGTATCAGTCCGGATACTGTCCACGCACATCTTGACAAGAGTCATATTACGGTGCACACTTTCCCGGAGTACCACCCGGACAAGGCGATATCGACCTTCCGCGTGGATATCGACGTTGCCACCTGCGGTGAGATATCGCCGCTGAATACGCTGGATTACCTCATCGGGAGCTTTGATTCGGACATAATCACTATCGACTACCGTGTCAGAGGCTTCACAAGAGATGTCACCGGAAAAAAGTGCTTTATGGATCACAAGATCACGTCCATTCAGGATTACATAAATCCGGAAACGCTGACAAAATACGACGCGATAGACGTGAATGTGTACCAATCCAATATATTCCATACAAAAATGCTGATTAAGGAGATAGAGCTTCAGAACTATCTGTTCAACTCGGACGTTTACGAGATCCACCCTCAGCAGCGGCTTGAGATAACCAACAATCTGCGTCGGGAAATGATTGAGATATTCAGCGGCATGAATATTTACTGAGGTGAGCAGATGAGGGAATACAAGTTTGATCAGTCCCGCGCGCCGCTGTATGAGGCAATGAAGGCGCATCGGCTCAACCGGGTAGTCCCGTTTGACGTACCCGGTCACAAGGGCGGCAGAGGGAACAGAGTTCTGACAGAGTTTCTCGGCGAAAGCTGCATGAAGAACGATGTGAACTCCATGAAGCCTCTGGACAACCTCTGTCACCCGGTTTCGGTAATTAAGGAAGCTCAGGAGATTGCCGCGGACGCTTTCGGCGCGGAAAATTCTATTTTTATTGTGAACGGAGCTACCGGAGCAGTTCAGGCGATGGTAATGTCCGTATGCAAGGCGGGGGACAAGATAATCCTGCCGCGAAACGTACACCGTAGCGCGATAAATGCGCTGGTAGTGTGCGGCGCTATCCCGGTTTATGTCAATCCGGGAGTGAACAACGACCTCGGAATCCCCCTCGGCATGACCCCGGAGGAGGTGGAGGCGGCAATTCTCGCCAACCCGGACGCAAAGGCGGTGCTGGTGAACAATCCCACCTATTACGGAATATGCTCCGATCTGCGGAGGATTACTGAGATAGTCCACCGTCACGGTATGAAAGTGCTTGTGGACGAAGCCCACGGAACTCACTTCTATTTCGGTGAGGGGCTGCCTCCAAGTGCAATGAGTTGCGGCGCAGACATGGCGGCGGTTTCCATGCACAAGACCGGAGGTTCTCTGACTCAGAGCGCGTTCTTGCTGCTGGGAAAGGGTGTGAACCGGGATTATGTCCGGCAGATAATCAACCTTACCCAGACCACCAGCGCGTCATATCTGCTTATGTCGAGCCTTGACCTTGCCCGGCAGAATTTGGCGCTGAACGGCAGGGAATTCTATGCGAAAACAGTCGAGTTTGCGGAGTATGCCAGAAAGGAAATAAACGCTATCGGCGGCTATTACGCTTTTGGCAGCGAGCTTTGCGACGGAAAGGCTTTCTATGCCTTTGATACCACGAAGCTTTCGGTGCATACCCGCGCAATGGGACTTGCGGGGATAGAGGTGTACGACCTGCTTCGGGACGAATACGGAATACAGATAGAATTCGGTGATATCGGCAATATCCTTGCGATAATCACCGGCGGAGACCGGGCGCTTGAGATAGAACGGCTTCTGGGCGCGCTGTCGGAGATAAAGCGGCTTTATTCCCGCTCACCGGCGGGGCTTTTCGACCACGAGTATATCAATCCTATCGTGGAAATGCCGCCTCAGCAGGCTTTTTATGCGGAACGTGAAACCTTGCCGATTGAAAAAACCGCCGGCAGGATATGCAGCGAATTCGTAATGTGCTACCCGCCGGGAATTCCGATATTAGCCCCCGGCGAGAGGATAACGGATGATATCCTGAATTATATCGCATACGCGAAGGAAAAGGGCTGCTCACTCACAGGCACAAAGGATATGAATGTGGAGCAGCTTGAGGTCGTCGGGTTCAGTGCTGGGAACGACCGGCACTGAACCTACGGTTTTTCTTTGATTTTCCGGATTGGAAAATCAATTTTGCCTATGGCAAAACCGAAAAAACTCTTGTTGCTTAAAGATTATTATAGAAAGGAAATAAGATGGAGCTTTGGTTTACCGAGAACCATACAGAAAGCATAAAGTTTTCAATCAAGATAAAGGAACATCTCGTTACTGAGCAGAGCGAGTTCCAGAAGATAGACATTCTTGACAGCGTAGAGCTGGGAAGAATACTGGTGTTGGACGGCTTTCTCATGCTGACCGAAAAGGACGAGTACATCTATCACGAGATGATAGTCCATGTGCCTATGGCTACAAATCCTGACATCAAGCGGGTGCTGGTGATAGGCGCAGGTGACGGCGGCACTATCCGGGAGCTTACCCGGTTCAAGTCCGTGGAGCATATCGACATGGTGGAGATAGACCGCCGGGTAGTTGAGCTTTGCCGGGAGTACCTGCCGCAGACAGCCTGCAAGCTGGACGACCCGCGGGTACACATCTATTATGAGGACGGGCTGAAATTCGTGCGCGGAAAGCAGAACGAATACGACCTGATAATCGTTGACAGCACCGACCCGTTTGGACCGGGAGAGGGGCTTTTCACTAAGGAATTCTACGGCAACTGCTACAACGCGCTGAATGAGAATGGTATTCTTGTGAACCAGCACGAAAGCACGTTCTATGATGAATACGCGGAGATAATGAAGCGCGCCCACAGCCGGATAAAGAGCTTCTTCCCGACTGCGCTGGTGTATCAGGCGCATATTCCGACTTATCCCTCCGGGCATTGGCTGTTCGGATTTGCAAGTAAGCGTTTCCACCCGGTGAAAGACCAGAACGCCGAATGGTGGCTGGCACAGGGGCTTAAAACCAAGTACTATAACCAGTATGTCCACAGCGGGTGCTTCGCACTGCCGAACAATGTGCGGGACGTTCTCAGGGAAACCAAACCCGCTACATGAGGTGAATTGCAATGAAGATAGATTTTGAGAAAATACAGCCGCAGGATATCGCTAATTTCAAGGGCGGCGAGAAATCGTTCAACGTGAAGATGTTCACGGACGAAAACAACAAGATAATGCAGGGAAAGCTTATCCCCGGTGCGTCCATTGGACTTCATCGCCACGAGGGAAACAGCGAGATAATTTTCATCACAAAGGGACAGGGCAGGGTGCTGTACAACGGCGAATACGAAGAAGTTTCCGCCGGGAGCGTACATTATTGCCCTATGGGACAGGAGCACAGCCTGATTAACGACAGCGAGGCAGATTTAGAATTCTACGCAGTCGTACCGGAACACAACAGAAAGTGAGGACAAAGAAATGAGCAGAGCATTAATAATCGGCGCAGGCGGCGTTGCAGGAGTAGTAATTCACAAGTGCTGCCAGAACAGTGATGTTTTCACGGAAATAATGATAGCGAGCCGCACAAAGTCTAAGTGTGACGCGTTCAAGGAGAAATTACAGCCCACCACAAAGACAGTGATTTCCACAGCGCAGGTGGACGCTGACAATGTTGAGGAGCTGACTGCGCTCATCAAAAGCTACCAGCCGGAGATAGTAATAAATGTCGCACTTCCTTATCAGGACTTGCACATAATGGACGCCTGCCTTGCGGCGGGGGTAAACTACCTTGATACCGCGAATTACGAGCCGGAGGACACTGCGAAGTTTGAGTATAGCTGGCAGTGGGCTTACCGGGAGCGGTTTGAAAAGGCGGGACTTACCGCAATTCTCGGCTGCGGCTTCGACCCGGGCGTTACCGGAGTTTTCTCCGCGTATGCAATGAAGCACCAGTTCGACGAGATAAACTACATCGACATTCTGGACTGCAACGGCGGCGACCACGGCTATCCGTTCGCGACCAACTTCAATCCGGAAATAAATATCCGTGAGGTGTCCGCAAAGGGCAGTTACATTGAGGACGGTAAATGGGTGGAAACTGAGCCTATGGAGATTAAGCGCGTATACAACTTCAAGGGCGTAGGCGAAAAGGATATGTACCTGCTTCATCACGAGGAGCTGGAGTCCCTTGCGCTGAATATCAAAGGTATCAAGCGCATTCGGTTCTTTATGACCTTCGGGCAGAGCTACCTCACTCACCTCAAGTGCCTTGAAAATGTCGGAATGACCTCTATCAAGCCTATTATGTATGAGGGTAAGGAGATAGTGCCGTTACAGTTCCTGAAAGCAGTGCTGCCCGACCCGGCTTCCCTCGGTCCGCGCACTGTCGGCAAGACCAACATCGGCTGTATCTTCCGGGGTAAGAAGGACGGCAAGGACAAGAATTACTACCTCTACAATATCTGCGATCATCAGGAGTGCTACAAGGAGGTTGGCTCTCAGGCAATTTCCTATACAACCGGCGTTCCGGCAATGATAGGCGCGGCTATGGTGTTGACAGGCGAGTGGAAGAAGCCTGGCGTGTACAACGTTGAGGAGATGAACCCCGATCCGTTTATGGAGGCACTCAACAAGTGGGGTCTTCCGTGGGAGGAGGACTTTGATCCGGTGCTGGTGGACTGATAAGGAATAATTCTATATTTATCGGGAGGGGCAAACAAGGACGTTTGCCCTATCGCCTACATTGTGGATTTAATTTGGAGAAAAGCAGCATGATAGGTCAAACCGTAAAAGTCATAATAGACCGCCCTCTCGGCAGCTATCACCCGAATCACCCGGATATGTACTACCCCGTGAATTACGGCTATGTCGAGGGAATTATTGCCCCGGACGGCGAGGAGCAGGACGTTTATGTACTCGGTGTGGACGAGCCGCTGAAAGAGTTCACCGGACGGGTCATCGCTGTTATTCATCGTTTTGATGATGTTGAGGAAAAGTGGGTCGCCGCACCGGAAAATGTGACGTTTACCAAAGAGAAAATAATGGAGCAGGTACATTTTCAGGAGCGGTTCTTTAAGTCAGAAGTGAGAACGTAATTCCGTGATATCTTCGGAAGAAAGAGAGGGACTATGCCTGAAATAAGATACATACAGCCCGCTGATAAGGAATTCTGGTACAGATTTGACAGACATCTTCCGGAGCGGGAGTTTGAGAATAAAATACTCAATAAGCAGGGCTATGTGATGTTGGAGAGTAACAAGGCTGTCGGCTTGCTGAGATACAATCTGTTCTGGGATAACACGCCGTTCTGCACAATGCTGTTTGTTGATGAATATTACCGTGGCAGGGGCTTCGGACGGAAGCTGATAGAATTCTGGGAAAATGATATGAAACGTCAGGGGTATGGAATGATCCTGACTTCCACGCAGGTGGACGAAAACGCACAGCATTTTTACAGAAAGCTGGGCTACAAGGACTGCGGCGGACTTATTATTGATATCCCTGATTATTCACAGCCAATGGAACTGTTTATGATAAAAGCAATATAGAAAGGAACACCATGAACTGGATAACCAAAGTTGACACTCCCTGCTATGTAATAGACGAAAAGCAGCTCCGCAGAAATCTGGAGCTGCTGAAATACGTCCGGGAAAGGGCAGGCTGCAAGATACTGCTTGCGCAGAAAGCGTTCTCGGCATTCTCCTGCTATCCGCTTATCGCGGAATATCTGGACGGCTGCACCGCCAGCGGAATTTACGAAGCGTGGCTTGGCTGGGAGGAAATGGCGAAACCGTTCGGCAGGGAGAATCACGTTTTCTCTCCGGCTTACCCGGAGTGCGACATGGACGAGCTGCTGAAAATATGCGATCATATGGTATTCAATTCCCCGCAGCAGTGGGCGAAATACCGGGATAAAGTCCGGGCAAATGACCGCTACATTCAGGCGGGAATACGCATAAACCCGGAGTACAGCGAGATTGAAACCGACATCTACAATCCCTGCTTCACCGGTTCCCGGCTTGGGACAACTCTGGAGCGCTTCAACGCAGACCCTGCTCTGTACGAGGGTATAGACGGACTGCACTTCCATACTATGTGCGAGCAGGGCGCGGACGTGCTGGAGCGCACTCTGACCCATGTCGAGGAGAAATTCGGCTTTATGTTCGACAGAATAAAGTGGCTGAACTTCGGCGGCGGACACCACATAACCCGCCCCGGCTACGATGTGGAGAAGCTCATTTCCTGCGTGAAGCGGATAAAGGAGCAGTACGGGCTGGAGGTGTATCTTGAGCCGGGAGAGGCTGTCGCGCTGAACGCGGGCTGGCTTGTCACCACAGTTCTCGATACATTCAAGAATGGCTGCGACATTGCGATAACAGACGCGTCCGCCGCCTGCCATATGCCGGACGTGCTGGAAATGCCCTATCGCCCGGAAATTATAGGCGCAGGCAAGCCCGGCGAGAAGCCGTATACCTACCGCTTGGGCGGCAATACCTGCCTTGCCGGGGACGTTATCGGGGACTATTCCTTTGATAAGCCGCTGTCCGGCGGGGAGCGGCTGGAGTTCTGCGACATGGCGATTTATTCCATGTGCAAGAACAACACATTCAACGGAATGCCGCTTCCGTCGATCTATATTTTAAAGGAAAACGGCGAAATTCAGCTTGTGAAGAAGTTCGGATATGAGGACTTCAAGGGCAGATTATCATAAAAAGGGAGCGATAGAATGCCGGGACTTGGCACATTGATAAATGTTGCGGGAATTGTTATCGGAGGAATGGCCGGACTGCTGTTCGGAAAGCTGATAAAGCCCCGAATGCAGGAAACCATGACCTGCGCCTGCGGAGTTTGTGTGATTTTCCTCGGAATTGCCGGGGCAATGGAGAAAATGCTCACCGCGAATGAAAACGGCGCCCTCAGCAGCGGCGGTACGATGATGGTGATTGCAAGCCTTGTGCTGGGCGCTCTGGTGGGTGAACTTCTCAACATTGAAGCCGGAATGGAGCGTTTCGGCGGCTGGCTCAAAAAAGTCACCCACAGCGAGGGTGACGGCGGTTTTGTGGACGGTTTTGTGACTGCTTCGCTGACGGTTTGTATCGGCGCAATGGCGGTAGTCGGGGCAATTCAGGACGGAATTCTCGGAGATTATTCCACACTTGCCGCAAAGGCGGTGCTTGACCTTATCATTGTGATGATAATGACCTCCGCAAAGGGCAAGGGCTGTATCTTTTCGGCAATTCCGGTGGCGGTTTTTCAGGGAGTTATCACCGCGCTTTCCCGGCTTATCGAGCCGGTCATGACGGAAAAGGCTCTGGCAAATCTGTCACTGGTGGGGTCGATTCTTATTTTCTGCGTGGGTGTGAACCTCGTTTGGGGTAAGAAGATCAAAGTCGCGAATTTCCTTCCGGGGATAGTGTTTGCGGTTGCCTGCGCGTTCCTGCCGTGGTTCTGATTTTTTGGAGGAATATTATATGTCAATTAAGTACAACCTTACCGCCTCTGAGGCTTTGAACCTCTTTCTGGGCGGCGCGGAATGCGGTATGCCGGAGAGCCTTCTCGCAAAGACCGAAAAGGAAATGGGAGCGGAGATACACCCCACGGTGCGGGAATTCGCTGCGAAGTACTTTTATCTGATACCAAATTCCGGTAAATTCCGGATCCGGGATTTCCACCTAGTCCATGTCGGCGATGAAATGCGGGTGGACGATTTCCTTGTGATAGGCTCTGACGGCGGCGCACAGTACGCGGTGTTAAGCCCTGACAGCCGTGAAAATCCTCCGGTATACATGGGCAGAAGAAACGGCGAGAACATAGAGTGGAGCATTACTCAGCTTCATTTGCAGGATCATCTGGCTAAGGTCATCGCCGAGGGACTTGCCCCATACTGCGAAGCGGCTTTCGGCGATAATCCCGATGATATCGCGCATATTGCGAAGGTTTTCGGCGCGGACGTAAATCAGCTTGAATTAGGCGGCGAGTGGGGCTTCACTCTTTGTTTCAACGAGGAGCGGCAGGAGCTAGCAATTTTCCTGAGAGGGGACGGAGAGCTGAAAAATGCCGCTGTCTATGCGAAAACCTCAAACGGAGTGGAGGGAATACCTTTCGGCGGCAACACCAACGCAGAACTGAAGGAATTCTTTGACGCTGAATTCTACGGTAATTCCATTAATTGCAACTACGAGTATGCGTTACTGATCAATTCAGAGCGGATAACTCGCACGAAGGATAGCGGCGCTCCGGCAACTCAGTCAGCGGAGCTGGAGCGGCTGTCGGCACGGTGCTTATGGGCTTTGGGAAGGTTTGATGAGGCAGAAAAGCTGCTGAATTCCGCAGCATCGGCATTTACAAACAGTCTTATTCATACTTACACCGCCCTGTCGAATATGCTTGGCGAGTGCGGCGAGGCCGAAAGATCCGAGAAAGCCTTTGAAGCAGTGGCAGCTCTCAGCGAGCTTGCCGGGGATTATGACGCGCTCGGAATGCTGTACCAGACCCGCGGGCAGAAACTGGACAAGGATATCGAAACCATTGACCGTGCAATCGAGCTGTACGATAAGGCGATAGAGCAGTTCCAGAAGATGCCAAGACCCAACAAGCATGATATCGCCCGCACACAGCAGCTCCGGGGAGAAGCCCGCCGCCGGAAAAAGGAAGCGCTGAAAGCGGCGAATGTTTCCGAAACCGGTGGAAAACAGGAATAATTTTCCGCCGGTTGAAAATATTCGATAAAATGTCGGAAAAGTGCGAGAAATACACAAAATATTGTTGAATAGTTTTTGCAAAAATCTAGATGTTGTGATTTTTGACGAAAAAATGCCGTGAAGCCTGTTTGCCGCAGGCTTCTTTTTTATGCAAATTGCACAAAAATATGAACAAAACTTTATTTTTTATTTTTGTGAAAAACTCGCTGTTGACACTTGCAAAAAATCTTAATTCGGTGTATACTAATTGTGGGTGAAAGTGGTGAAGTTTTCACTAAAGTGGTGAATAAGTTAATAAAAATCCACGAAATGAAACTTCTGCCTGCCCGAATAACAATTTATTACAGGGGAAATATATTACAAAATCTACGGAAGATCCGTCCGAGGAGGGCGGGAAAGGCACAAAATTCACAGGGGACTTTTGTTTTGGAAAGGGGGAATAGAGATGTACGGAGAGTTCGAGCATACCATAGACTCAAAAGGACGCATGAACTTTCCGGCGAAGCTCCGGGAAGAGCTGGGAGAACATTTCTATATTTCCAAAACGATTGGTGAAGCGTGCCTGACAGTACACACAGAACAGAGCTGGAACGCCCTCAGAGAAAGCCTGAAAGGCAAGCCGCAGAAGGTAAGGCTGCCGATCGAGCGTTTCCTTTTCGGCGGCGCCTGCGAGGCGGAGCCGGACAAGCAGGGAAGAATTGCTATTGCGCCGGCGCTGAGAGCATACGCGGGGCTTAACTCCGAGGTGGTGGTCGTTGGAATGGACGATCACGCGGAAATCTGGGACAAGGCTGCGTACAAGGCTTACACAGACAGCATATCCACTGAGGATATTGCAGCGCTTGCCGAGGAGATTGGTATTTGATGGAGTTCTCACACATTTCTGTTCTGCTTAAAGAAACGGTTGAAGGCGCGTTTTCAGACCCAAAGGGCGTTTACGCAGACCTCACCACTGGCGGCGGCGGTCACAGCCTTGAGCTTGCAAAGAGGCTGGACGGCGGCAGGCTTATCTGCTTCGATCAGGACAGGGAGGCGCTTGAAGCTGCTGGGGAGCGGCTAAAGGGCTATCCGGTCACATTTGTGAGAAGAAATTTCTGCGAGATAAAATCGGTGCTGGCGGAGCTTGGAATTGAGGCTCTGGACGGCATTATTGCCGATTTAGGGGTATCCTCGCATCAGCTTGACACGGCGGAGCGCGGCTTTTCATTCCATAATGACGCGCCGCTTGACATGAGAATGAGCGGAGAGGGGCTTTCCGCACGGGACGTGGTGAACGAATACGGCGAGGGGGAACTTGCCCGTATACTGTTTGACTACGGCGAAGAAAAATTCGGGAACAAGATCGCAAGAGGCATAGTAAACGCCCGGCTTTCCGCCCCGATAGAAACCACCGGACAGCTTGCGGAGATAATAAAATCCAGCGTTCCGGCGGCATACCGCAGGGAAAAGAACCCCTGCCGAAAAAGCTTTCAGGCGATTCGGATAGAAGTCAATCACGAGCTTGACGTGCTGGACAAAGCGCTGACAGACGGCTTTGACGTACTAAAGGTGGGCGGCAGAATGTCGGTCATCACATTCCATTCGCTTGAGGACAGAATAGTAAAGAACCGCTTCAAGGAGTTCTGTACCGGGTGTACCTGCCCGCCGGAATTTCCGGTATGCGTGTGCGGCAAAAAACCTATGGGAGAGCTTGCTGTGAAAAAGCCGATAACGGCGAGTGCGCAGGAGCTTGAAAACAATCCCCGGAGCCGCAGCGCGAAGCTCAGAATAATAGAGAAGATCCGCAGCAGCCCGCTGGAGGATCAAGGCAAATAAGGCAAAGGAACGGAGCACAAAAGGAGGGTGAGCTTATGCTTCCCGAAATCGACAGGACAAACCTTGCCTACGATCTTTCCCTTTATGAAAACACCGCCCGCAGACAGCAGGAGGAAAGAGAGAAGGACAGAGAACGCAGGTCAAGAGATATAAAGATGAAAAAGCACTCTGTATCCCGGAGCGGCTCAAAGCTCAAGCTTGTGCTGTGTGCTGCGGGGATTTTTGGTGCGCTGTGGGCTGTGAACGTCCAGAATACAAAGGTGGACGATATCGCGCGCATGGTTGATGATCAGAAGATACTGCTTGCTGAGGCGCAGGACGAAAATTCCCTGCTCCAGAGCAGGCTTGACAGCAAGGCAAATATCGGATATATCGAGGAATACGCCACCAACGAGCTTGGTATGGCAAAGGTGACCAATTCCCAGATAAAATATCTTGATGTGAACACCGAAAGCCTTATTGAGGTAAGTCCGGAGGGCGATGGAAGCATTTTCAGCGCCATTGCGGACTGGTTCGGGGATTTGCTGGAATACATTGGTTTCTGATGGCATAATATAGAGGTGAGCGGACTTGCTGTCTGCGCCCTATACTCTGCCGGCAACGGATTTTTTGAGCAAGGTCGGCTTATAATGCGCTGTGCAGCGTGTCTGTGCAGACATGAAAGTCCGGCTTTGTTTTTTCTTTTGGAGGAATAGCTGCTATGAAATTCAAAAAAGTAGTAGGAAAAATAGGTCAGGGGCTGCTCGACTGGGAAGAGCGCAGCGCTGAAAAGCCCCGAATGCTGAACGCCAGCACAAAGCAGCTTATTGTACTCGGAATCATCGTAGCATTTTCGGTGTATGTCGGAGCGTTCCTGCTGAAATATTCGATACTTGACGGTGACAGATGGCGTATGCTTGCCACCGACCAGCACCAGTCCGAGGTAGTAATAAAAGCTAACCGCGGCTCTATCTATGACGCGAATGGCACTGTGCTTGCGCAAAGCTCAACTGTGTGGGATATATCAATATCGCCTCATAACATCGAGAATGCGAATACAAAGGCAAAGGAAGCGTATGCGAAGGAATCCGCGAAGCTCATTGAAAAGGGGGAAACTCCCGAACCCTATGTGGAGCGTGCGGAGCTTATCGCAAGGGGGCTTTCCGAGATACTCGGCGCGGATTATGACAAGATAAAGACCGCCTGCACCGACTATGACAAAAAATACTACATAGTACAGCGAAAGGTGGAGAAGCCGGAGGCAAACGAGATCACAGCGTTCATGAACGAAAACGGTCTGAACTCTGACGATATCTACCTCTGGCCAGCTTCTAAGCGGTATTACCCCAACGGCTCGCTTGCCTCCAATATCATAGGCTTCACGAACTTTGACGGCGATGGCGTATATGGGCTGGAAGCGTATTATGACGATTATCTCAGCGGCACTGATGGAAAGGCGATCTATGCTGTCGCTGCGGACGGGCGGGAGCTTCAGAACTCCAGCGACGCTTATTATTCCGCGGTGGACGGATATGACCTTGTGCTGACTCTGGACGAGGTTTTGCAGCACTATCTTGAGAAAAATCTTGAGCTGTGCGTTTCGCAGCATCAGGTAATAAACCGCGCCTGCGGAATTATCATGAACTGCAACACTGGAGCGGTGCTTGCAATGGCCACCGCGCCAAGCTTTGACCTTAACAACCCCTCGGAGCTGAAAAGCAGCTACGATCTCCAGCTTCTTGAGGAAATGAAAGCGGCGGGGGCGACCGAGGAGGAGCTTGACGAAAAGGAAGCCGCCCTCCGTGAGCAGCAGTGGAAGAACAAGGCGATAACCGAGCTGTACTATCCCGGTTCGGTATTCAAGACTGTGACCTGCGCCAGCGCGCTTGAAGAAGAGGTGGTTTCCAAGGAATCCACATTCGTCTGCAACCGTGTTGAGGTGGTTGCGGGAACTCCTATCAAGTGCTGGGCAAGCTACGCCCACGGTACGCTTACCTTACAGGAGGCTGTCACCAAGTCCTGCAACCCCTGCTTTATTCAGATAGGACAGCGGCTGGGCGCGGATAAGTTCTGCGACTATTTCGAGGCATTCGGATTTACCGAGCCTACCGGAATTGACCTGCCCGGCGAGTCGGGAAGCTTGTACGTTCCGCGCTCACGAATGGGACTGGTGGAGCTTGCTTCCTCCAGCTTCGGTCAGACCAACAAGGTGACACCGCTGCAAATGACCACTGCGCTATGTGCTATCGTAAACGGCGGTTATCTGGTAACTCCCCATGTTGTGGATAAGATACTTGACTCGGACGGGAACGTGGTAAAGACCATTGAAACCCAGATAAAGCGACAGGTAATCTCCGAGGAAACCTCCGCGCAGATGCGTGAGATACTCGAAACGGTCGTAAACACCAATGGCGGCAGCAACGCATATATCAACGGTTATCGTATCGGCGGAAAGTCTGGTACGACTGAGAAAATTGATGAGTACAACGAGCTCCTTGCCACTACCGGCGAGGATAAGATGACATTCGTTCCGTCCTTTGCGGCATTTGCTCCGGCGGACGATCCGCAGATTGTTATGCTGGTAATGGCGGATACTCCTACCGGAACCCAGTATTATGGAAGTGCTGTTGCGGCTCCGGTTGTTTCGTCAGTACTAAAAGAGGGACTGCCGCACCTCGGAATTTATCCCACCTACACTGCGGAGGAGCTTGCAAAAATGGACGCGGCTGTGCCGTATGTCTTAGGTCTTGAGCCGCAGCGCGCAGAAGCGAAGCTGTTTGCAGAGGGCTTTGAGGTGCGCTATATCGGCGATACAACGAGCGGCGCAACAGTAACTACCCAGATACCTGCTTCCGGCAGCAGCATACCTAAAGGCTCGACAGTGGTGCTGTATATAGGCAATGACGCAGAGTTGGAATCCGGCACGATACCTGACGTAACAGACATGACTGTTTCTCAGGCGAACGAAGCGATAGTGAACGCGGGCTTCAACATCAAGATATCCGGCGGCGCGGCTGATAATGCGGACGCAGTCGCAGTGTCACAGTACCCACTCGGCGGAACAGACGCTTATAAGGGCAATGTGGTCGAGGTAACGTTCCAAGTCAACGGCTGGTCAGACTAAATATTTAGGCGGTGAGGTCATGAATTTAGAGCAGCTTTTTGACGGCATTGAGGAAGTGCCGGAGAATATCAGAACAAGAGAGGTTCTTGGCGTGACCTCGGACAGCCGTGAGGTGCAGCCGGGTTTTGTGTTCGTGTGCGTAAAGGGCAAGTCCTTTGACGGACACAGCGCGGCTGAGGAAATGCTGAATAAAGGCGCGTGCGCGGTGGTGACAGAACGCAGGCTGGGGCTTGACGGGGAAATACTTGTGCAGGACTCCCGGCGGCTGTACCCGGAGATACTGTCGGCATTCTACGGCAGACCCACCCGGAGGATCACCCTCGGCGCGGTGACAGGAACAAACGGCAAAACCACCACAGTGAATCTCTGCGCCCAGATAACAAGAGCCTTGGGAAAGCAGACCGGAGTTATCGGAACAGTGGGCTGCGACACCGGAAAGGGTCTTGAATATTCGCATGACGGGCCGCCTACCACCCCAGAACCCCGCAGGCTGTATCAGCTTTTCCGGGAAATGGCGGATATCGGCACGGAATACTGCTTCCTTGAAGCAAGTTCACAGGCTCTGGCGCAGCACAGATTTGCGGCAGAGCGGTTCAGAGCGGGAGCGTTCACCAATCTCACGCAGGATCATCTTGACTACCACGGCACAATGGAGGAATACTATAAAGCAAAGAGAATGCTTATGGATATGTCCGACACTGCTGTAATAAATATTGACGACGAATACGGCAGACGAACGCTTGAATACTGCCGCAGCAGGGGAATTCCGGCGGTCAGCACAAGCGTACATGGCGAAGCAGATTTCTACGCGGAGTTCATAAAGCTAAGACCGGACGGCGCGGAGTTTCTGCTGACCTGCCCGGACAAGGAGAAAAGCTGGGTTGCGAAGATTCCGCTCACCGGGCTTTATAACGTGAGCAATGCTGTTCAGGCGGCGGTAATGGTGTACTTCATGGGATTTCCGATGGAGGACGTGCTGGCGGCTCTGGAGAAAAGTCCCGGAGTAAGCGGCAGGCTTGAAACGGTGTATCAGGGTGAATTTACGGTAATACGGGATTACGCTCACACCGAGGACGGGCTTGACAAGCTGCTGTCCACCCTGAAGCCGCTGACAAAGGGCAGGCTGATAGTCCTGTTCGGCGCGGCAGGAGAGCGTGACGCGGGGAAGCGTCCCGCAATGGGCAGAGCGGCGGCGAAGTGGGGAGATATCCTCATAATCACCACCGACAGCCCCCGGCATGAACCTCCCCAGCAGACGATAGACGATGTTAAGGCAGGAGTTCCTACTGGTGTTGAGTACGAAGAATTCATAGACCGCAGAGCGGCGATATTCCGGGCTTTGGATTTGGCGCAGCCGGGGGATATGGTCGCGCTGTGCGGCAAGGGGCATGAGGACTATCAGGCGATAGGCGACGAATACCTGCCCTTTGATGAGCGGGAGATAGTCGGTGAGTGGCTGAAATTACACAATAAATAAGGCGGTGCGAGAATGTTTACTGCAAAAGAGATAGCGGAGGTAACAGGCGGGCGGCTTATCGGCTCAGATGCGGCGATAAGCGGAGTTTCCACCGACACCCGGACGATAGAAAAGGGACTGCTGTTCGTTGCCGTAAAAGGCGAAAGCTTTGACGGAAACGACTTTATTGACGCAGCCGCCGAAAATGGCGCGGCTGCCGCAGTTTCCGACCGGGAAAGCGGCGCGGAAAGCCACAGTATCCCGGTCATTCTGGTACAGGACAGCCGGACGGCGCAGCTTGCCCTTGCGCATTATCACCGGAGCAAATTCCCGCTGAAGCTGGTGGGAGTTACCGGAAGCGTGGGAAAGACCTCCACAAAGGACATGGTTTACGCGGTGCTTTCCGGGAAATTCAACACCCTGCGCACCGAGGGGAATTTTAACAACGACATCGGCCTTCCCCGGACTTTGTTCCGGCTGAATGAGGAATACGGCGCGGCGGTCATTGAAATGGGAATGTCAGATCTTGGGGAGATAAGCGTACTTTCAAAGGCAGCGGCTCCGGATATCTGCATTATCACAAATATCGGCTGGTGCCACATTGAAAATCTAAAGACCAGAGAGAATATCCTGCGGGCAAAGCTGGAGATACTGGACGGAGCCTCGGAAAACTCGCCGCTTATCCTGAACGGCGATGACGAGTACCTGAAAACAGTATCAATTCCCGGCAGACGGATCGTGAAATACGGGCTTTCTGAGGGTTGCGACGTCCGGGCGGAGGATAGCGTCCAGACCGCAGAGGGAAGCGCATTCACGCTGATATATCAAGGCAGGAAATACAACGCAAAGCTCCCGGTAGTGGGAGAACATCACGTCATGAACGCTCTTGCTGCATTCGCGGCGGGAATTGAAGCGGGAATGACCCCGGAGGAGATAGTCCCGGCATTTATGCGGTATGAAGCCTCCGGAATGCGTCAGAAGATAGAGAAGCGGGGCGAAGTCACGGTTATTCTGGACTGCTACAACGCAAGCCCGACTTCTATGGAATCCTCCCTGTCGGTGCTTGGAGGAATGGACTGCTCCGGCAGGAAAATAGCAGTCCTCGGCGATATGCTGGAATTGGGCGAAATGTCGGCGCAGCTTCACGCAGGAGTGGCTGAATACATTGTGAAAAATGCGGACTGCGCATTCCTGTACGGCGGGGAAATGGCTCACTGCCGGGACAGACTGGCGGCGCAGGGCTTTGAGGTGCATTATTCTCAAGATAAGTCGGCGCTCGCGGACGAGCTGGTGAATTATCTCAGACCCGGCGATACGGCGCTGTTCAAGGGCAGCCGGGGAATGCGAATGGAAGAGATCGCCGAAAAGGTGAAATAAATTTCAGGCTTTTACATTGCCTGAGCGGGGGAACAATATGGTTACTTGGATAAGCGTAATTGCTGCTGCGGTAGCATTCGGAATAACATGGCTTGCGGGGGTGTGGTTTATACCGTTCCTGCATAAGCTGAAATACGGTCAGACGATACTTGACATAGGCCCGAAATGGCATAAGGCTAAAAAGCAGGGAACTCCCACCATGGGCGGTATTATGTTCATTATCGCGGTGTGCCTGTGCTTTGCCTGCGGAATGATACTGTTCCAGCCGCTTGCCGGGAAGAATTTTGCCGGCGAGGACAAACAGGAGATGATCCGGGCATTATCCGGGCTTATCATGGCGGTAATGTTCGGCTTTATGGGCTTCCTCGATGACTTCATCAAGGTGAAGAAGAAGCACAACGAGGGTCTGACAGTAATGCAGAAGATCGTGATACAGGTGCTTATCATCGCCGCGTATTTCGCAACGCTTTATCTCAGCGGAGTTACCCGCACTGCTATCCAGTTCCCGTGGGGCTGGGAGCTTGATCTTGGGCTTCTGTACTACCCGATCATGGGCGTGATCATTCTGTATCTCGTCAATGCAGTGAACCTCACCGACGGAATTGACGGGCTTTGCTCCTGCGTGACGGTGGTATATATGGCGGCATTCGCCTGCATTGCGGGAATTCTCGGAATGTTCTGCGAGGGGCTGCTGGCGCTGTGCGTGGCTGGGGGCTGCATCGGCTTCCTGATGTGGAATTTCCCTCCCGCAAAGGTATTCATGGGCGATACCGGCTCGATGTTCCTCGGAGGCGTGGTATGCGCGCTGGGAGTAGGCTGCGGCGCGGAGTTCCTCATGCTTGTGGCTGCGCTGGTGTACATCTGCGAGGCGCTTTCAGTGGTAATTCAGGTGACGGTTTTCAAGATCACGAAGAAGATCTATCATACAAAAGAGGGCAAGCGGCTGTTCAAGATGACGCCTATTCATCATCATTTTGAGCTGAGCGGCTGGAGCGAGGTAAAGATAGACGTTGTATTCTCGTCAGTTGCTGCGGTGCTGGGCGCAGGCGCAGTCCTTATGGCGATAGGTATGTTCGGCAGATAATTCGGAGGTGCGTATGGCGGCAGAGTCAAGAACGGAGCGGGGAAATACTCCTCAGACCGCAAACAAGAAAGCGGCAGCTCCCGCAAAGAAAAAGGAAAAAGACCCGCACAAGATCGGCCCGTTCTATTTCGGCGGCGCAATAGATATGCCTATGCTGGTCATTACGATAGTGCTGCTGGTGCTTGGGATAACGGCAATGTTTTCGGCTAGCCACGCGCTGTCCTACCGTGACAACGAGGGCGACTCGTTCCAGTATGCGACAAAGCAGGTGACCTTTGCAGTAGCGGGTCTGGTGGCTATGTTTTTCATAAGCTTCATGGATTACCGTATACTGATGCATGAGTGGCACCCGAAGCTTTTCGGAAAGGTGCGTAATATTTCCTTTGCACATATCCTGCTTGGCGCTTCTTTGCTGCTGACTGCTGCGGTAATTCCTTTTGGCGTAAGCAATATTGAGGGCGGCCCTGTCCGCTGGCTCCCTGTTCCGGGAATAGGCACATTTCAGCCGTCGGACGTTTTAAAGCTCGGACTTATAATCTACCTAGCCTATTACATCACTACGAATTACCGAAAAATGCGGCATTTCACCGTTGGCTTTGTGAAGCCCGGCATACTGTTTGTGGTAATAGTTATTCTGCTTATGAAGCAGCCTCACCTTTCCTGCGTAATGATCATGGCGGCTATCTTAGGTTGTATGCTGATCGTCGGCGGAGTAAATATGCGGCATCTGCTGATCGTCGGAGTTGTCGGAGTGGGACTTATCGCAGCGGTGGTAATGCTGTCTGACTTCACCTACTTCAAGGAAAGATTTATTACCGATCCGCTTGCCGACCCCGGCGACACTACATATCAGACCTATCAGGCAATTCTCGCGATTGGCTCAGGAGGACTCTGGGGCAAGGGCTTTGATAACTCCACTCAGAAATACTATTATCTGCCTGAGGCGCAGAACGACTTCGTTTACGCGGTATGGTGCGAGGAATTTGGCTTTATCGGCGGCGTTATGGTAATACTGCTGTTCCTTATCTTCGTGTTCAGAGGATTTTATATCGGCAGAAAATCGGACGACCGATTCGGTCTTATGCTTGCAACTGGAATAACAGTTCAGGTCGGAGTTCAGGCGCTGTTCAACATAGGCGTAAATGTCTGCGCCCTGCCGAATACCGGTATCTCAATGCCGTTCTTCAGCTACGGTGGTACGGCGCTGTTCATGCTTCTGTGCGAGGTGGGACTGCTGCTGTCGATATCCCGGCGGGCGAACCTGAATTAATCAGATAATATAATGATACAAAACAGGAGGATATACTCAAAATGAAAGCCATCTTTGCCGCCGGCGGCACCGCCGGACACATAAATCCGGCTCTTGCCATCGCCGACAAGCTGAAATCTGTATTCCCGGACGCGGAGATACTGTTCATCGGAACTCCGCAGGGCATGGAGGCGCGTCTTGTCACAAAGGCGGGCTATAACTTCACCCCGGTGGAAATGGCGGGATTTCAGCGCAAGCTGTCAATACAGAACATCGCCCGGAACGCAAAAGCAATGTACCTGTATTTCTACGCTGCAAAGCGGGCAGTCCGCAAGATCCTCAAGGAGTTCCAGCCGGATATCGTTATCGGAACCGGCGGCTATGTCACAGGAACTGTCCTCGGACAGGCGGCGGCAATGGGAATAAAGACCGTCACCCACGAGAGTA
Organism: Oscillospiraceae bacterium; assembly: GCA_017829075.1. The sequence goes on from JAGAJA010000021.1 coordinate 65,338, forward strand.
ATTCCTACCCCGGCATGGCAACAAAAATGCTTGCGAAAAAAGCCGATAAGATACTTCTTGCGACTTCGGACGCAGAGAAATACCTCAGCAGCACCGAACACTGCGTTGTGACAGGAAATCCCCTGCGTTCCAACATTGAGATAGAGGAGCGCTCCGCTGCCAGAAAGCGTCTGGGACTTCCTGACCAGTTCACGATACTCTCTTTTGGCGGCAGCCTCGGCGCAAACCGCATTACAGAAGCAGTTGCGGAGCTTATCGCATGGGAAAACAAAACCGGCGGCATTAACCACATTCACTCCTACGGCGGCAAGGGAAAGGAGCTGTTCTACTCCGCACTGGAGCAGAGCGGCGCGAAGGAGGACAAGGCGAAGCACATTTTCCGGGAATACATCGACAATATGTATACCTGTATGTGCGCGGCAGACCTGATAATTTCCCGCGCCGGCGCAATGACTATCACAGAGCTTATGGCGATAGGAAGACCGGCGGTGCTTGTTCCCTATCCGAATGCGGCGGAGAACCACCAGTACTATAATGCGCTGACCCTCAGCAACGCTCACGCGGCGATCCTTATAGAGGACAAGGATCTGACAAAGGCTAGGCTTGTGGAGGAGGTTTCCGCGCTGTACAATGACCGGGGACGTCTTGCACTCATGGAGGAGAATTCCAAGCGCTCCGCTAAGAATGACGCTGCGGACAGGATCCTCGGCGAGATAATCGACCTGCTGGGAGAGGATAAGTTCACAAAATAAACCGCTCTGCCTGTCACAAAAAAAATCCTCCGGCATACTATGGAACATAGTAATGCGGGAGGAGATGATATTATGGGCAACAGTCAGAAGCTTGTGATAAACGGCGGGCGGCGGCTGGAGGGAGAGCTTCAGATCCACGGCGCAAAAAACAGCGCACTTCCGCTGCTGGCAGCTTCGGTTCTGGCGCATGGCGAATGCGTATTCCACAACTGCCCCATGCTGACGGACGTGGACGCGGCATGTCGGATACTGTCCTGTTTAGGGTGCAGATGCAGCAGGAGCGGCGACACCGTTTGCGTGGACGCGGCAAATGTCTGCGGAAATGAGATCCCGGACGGACTTATGCGGGAAATGCGGTCGTCTATCGTATTTCTTGGCGCGGTTCTGGGACGTACCCGCCGCTGCCGCCTGACGTTTCCGGGAGGCTGCGAGCTAGGGGCGCGCCCTATCGACCTGCACATTGCCGCGCTTCGGGAAATGGGCGCAGTGATCCATGAAGAGCATGGCTGGCTGGAATGCACGGCTCCGTCGGGGCTTCGCGGCGCAAGGATATCTCTGTCATTCCCCTCGGTGGGGGCTACGGAGAACATAATGCTTGCAGCTTCTGCTGCGGAGGGAACTACCGAGATACAGAATGCGGCGAGAGAACCGGAGATAATCGACCTTGCGGACTTTCTGAACAAATGCGGCGCGAAAATAAGCGGCGCAGGCGGCAGCACCATCGTGATCGAGGGCGTGAAGCGGCTTGAACCCGCAGAGCACAGCGTGATCCCGGACAGAATAGTGACCGGAACATACCTCTGCTGCGCGGCGATAACTAAGGGTGAACTTATTCTGACCCGCTGCGAGCCGGCGCATATCATGGGATTTCTCCCGGTGCTGGAGGCTATGGGCTGTCGGATATATCCCTACGGCGGCGGGAAGCTGTACATAAACTGCACCCGCAGGCTTACAGCTCCTCCAACGATACGCACCATGCCCTATCCCGGCTTCCCTACGGACACACAGGCGCTGTTCACCGCCCTATGCGCGACTGCGGAAGGGACTTCCGTGTTCGTGGAAACTATTTTTGAGAACCGTTACCGCCACGTTCCGGAGCTGATACGCCTGGGCGCATCAATCAAGGTCGAGGGCAGAGTTGCGGTGGTTCAGGGAGTGCCACGGCTTTCCGGCGCAAAATTGTGCGCGGGTGAGCTTCGCGGCGGCGCGGCGCTTGTTACTGCGGCTCTTGCGGCAGAGGGAACAAGCGAGATCACCGGAGTGGGCTATATCGACCGGGGCTATGAGAGCATTGAAAAGGCTCTGCGGTCTGTCGGCGCGGATATCTCAAGAACAGGATAATGAATATATAAGAAAAGGAGCGCAGTAAATGGGCAGTAAAAAGAAACCAAAAAGCAGAAAAAAAAGACCGATAAATAATCAGCGCCCGACGTCAGAACGAAGAGCGCCTGCTCAGAGCAGCCGCAGCGATCCTGCCGGAGCGCGTCCGAAGCAGACCACTGCGCCGAAAAGACCCCAGCCGAGCGCTGAGCAGCGGCGCAGGACTAACCGCGCCTTTAATCAGGCAACGGTTCACCGGAACGTCAAGGGGAGAAAGCGCGGCAGCCGCGGCAGAAACTACATAATGTACTATATTCTGGGCGCGGTCATAGTTGTTATTGTTCTGGTGATCCTTGCAAATACTGTGTTGTTCAACTGCTCGTCGATCGAGGTCGAGGGAAATTCCCGCTACACCGCCGAGCAGATAATCGCTCCCTCCGGTTTGGAGGAGGGGCAGAACCTGCTTCATATCGACACGGAAGATGCTGAGGAGCGTATTTCCACTGCTCTCACTTATATAGATATGACGGAGGTCAAACGGGTATTCCCGACTAAAATAAAAATTACCGTAAAGGAAGCGGAAAAGTGGTTTCAGGTCAGCCAAAACGGAGTCACCGCTTGCATTTCCCGTATGGGCAGGATTATTGAGCTTGGCAGCGACAGCAGCCTGCCGCTGGTGGTGGGCTTTGATCCGGAGGAGCTTACCGCAGGAAAGACGCTTGCTTCCACAGACAGCGGCAAGACCTCGATTCCGGCGCTGATCCTCGAAAAAGCGGAGCAGTACGGCATTGAGAATGTTACTCAGATCGACGTTACAGACCGCTTTGACATCATCATCGACTGCGGAGATAATATCACGCTCCAGCTCGGCGGAATTTCCGACATAGACAGCAAGTTCGCCGTTGCGGTAAGCACTATTGAAGAGGAAAAGGCAAATGTTCTTATCAATCTGCATGATCCCTCTACGATATTTGTGCGGGACAAGGTGAATGAACAGGCGCAGCAGACTCTTCCTGAGCTGGGAAGTCCAGAAGAACCGGACGAAGGAGAGCCTCAGGAAGCCGTTTGAGATGAATGTCACAAACCAGCGGACGTTACCTCAGAATAATTTGTCAAAATATTTTTGAAAAAACAGTTGCATTTATTTTTGGTATCTGTTATAATAAAAAGTAGTTATGTATTCATGCGAATAGAAGTCATAAAAAATCATGGAGGGAAAACAGTATGGCATTTGAAATAGATAATCACGATGACGAGTTTGTGATGGACGACGATTTCGAGGATCAGACCAAAATAATGGTTATCGGAGTCGGCGGTGGCGGCGGAAACGCTGTCAGCCACATGGTCGAGGGCAATATGACCGGTATCGACTATGTTGTTGCAAATACCGATGTAAAGGCTCTGCGCTCTAAGGACGGCAGTAGAATGCGCCGTATCCAGATAGGTAAGAAGCGCACAAAGGGTCAGGGTGCAGGCAACAAACCCTCAGTTGGACAGGAGTCCGCAGAGGAGAACCGCGACGAGCTCAAGGCGGTAATGGAGGAGGAGTCCATGGTATTCATCGCTGCCGGAATGGGCGGCGGTACCGGTACTGGAGCTGCTCCTGTGGTCGCTTCCATCGCGAAGGAGCTGGGCAAGCTCACTGTCGGCGTGGTTACAAAGCCGTTTGCTTTCGAGGGTCAGGCAAAGATGAATCAGGCTCTCAAGGGCATTGCAGAGATGAGAAAGTATGTTGACTCCCTTATCGTTATCCCGAACGAAAAGGTAAAGGAGATCTCTACCTCCAAACTCAGCATGATAGACGCATTCAAGGCTGTGGACAGCGTGCTGTTCAAGGCTGTAAAGGGAATTTCCGACCTTGTAAAGGGCGTAGGATTCATCAGCGTTGACTTTGCCGATGTAACAATGGCGCTCAAGGATTCCGGAATTGCGCACATGGCTATCGGTCAGGGCAAGGGCGACAACAAGAACGAGGAAGCTCTGGATCAGGTTCTTCACAGCCCGCTGCTGGAAACCTCCATTATGGGCGCACGCAGACTGCTCATCAACATCAGCATTCCTATGTCCACCTCCGCAGACGAGGTTGACGGAATTGCAAGCGAGATCACAAAGAATGCTGCTCCCGACGCAGAGATCAAAATGGGTATGCAGTTTGACGAGTCCCTTGCAGACGATGAGGTTTCCGTTATCGTTATCGCTACCGACTTCATTTCCGAGGAGGAAATGGGGGACAATGTTCCTCAGGCTGCGGCACAGGCGGCAGACGGAAGCTTTACGATGCCGGTCAGCAGCTTTGACGGCGGCGAAGCGGATATAGATAAGCTTATCAATATCCTCAACAGCTCAAAGTAATTCCGTTTTATATTGAAATTACCGGAAATCCGCGTCGTATCGGCGTGGATTTCTGTTGTTATATGATATGCTACTTGCAGATAGTCCAACAAAATGACGCGGCATAAAATAAATTTTGTGAAAGCATATAAAGTTGTTAAAAACACTTGAATTTTTCTTGGATTTGTTATACAATAACTATATGCGGCAAAATATCATGCTGCATTTGTATATATTTTTGGGGGGATCAAAGATGTTATCAAGAATAAAGAAAGTAATATGCGGTTTGTGCGCTGTTGTAGTTATGGCAGCCGCTTCCGTGACAGCGTTTGCTGATTACACATATCAGATCGACGGAGAGCTGTGCGACGAAGTGAAGTCAGATTCCAAGGACATAAACGGCACAGAAGCTACATTTGAAACGAAATTCGGCGACAGCACAGAGGAAAAGTACCTTTCACTAAGATTTAAGCTGTTTAACGAGTATCTTGACGCTGAATTCTGGAATAATGACGATGTGACCGTTTCAGTAGATGTCAAGCTGGAAACTAATGGCGCAAATGTGATCGGCTGTCTGCCGGGATTCAATTCAAAGTGGGGCTGGATAAATCCGTCGGATTACACACCGCTGAAATACGGCGAGTGGGTAACGGTATCGGAAAAGGGATCTCATTTTTATGAGCAGTTTGCCGAGGCTGAGCCTGCTTATATCCTGCTTCAGGTGAGAACAAACTGGGGCGCTGAGGCGCAGGGAAACGTCAAGCTGTCTGTGCGGAACTTCAGAATCACCGGCGGCGGTGAAGAGGTCGTTATCCAGACGGAGGCTACCTCTGCGGCAACTTCGGACGATCAGCCTGCTTCAACTGTGGACACCGAGGACAGCGTGGTATCTGTTGATCCGGCAATTAGCGAAAACTCCGATCCGGAGTCCGACGGTGAGACCAGCGAAACAAGCGATACAAGCGAACCGGAGGCTTCAGAGCCTGAGCAGACAACAACTGCGGCGACATCGGCAACGACTATCCGTACTGCTGCAACTGTTGCGACATCTTCCGCGATCAATTACAGCGAGCTATACGCCGAGCCTGAGTCGCCTGTTATGATGATAGTTATTATCGTAGGCGCGGCTGTGGTCATCTCTGTCGGCGCGGTCATTGGTTACCTGATTTACAGAAAGAAGAAGTATTACTAATATCTCAGTTATTTTAATTGCATTTACAGGAGGGAAGTATGGAAAAGACGGGCGCTAAAAAGGGCAGCTTCATGGATTCACTGGTTGCACTGTTCAAGAATGTCTGGCTCAAGCGGGGCGTTGCCTTGCTCTGCTGGGGGTATACCGGTTTTTTGGTATGGGTCGCTTGGCTCAATTTTGCATACTACCTTGAGTTTGAGAACGCAACTCCGCTTTTTGTTCTGTATGTATTTGTGAATATTGCCGCGCTTGGACTGATGATCTACACCCGCAGGCAGGTCATTACACACATTAATGTTCTTGTGCTTCCGCCGATAGTTTTTGCGACTTTCCTGCTGGCGTTCGGAAACTGGTATATGATCCTGCCTCCGTTCTGCGTGCTTGTGGCTATGTTCTTTATCTGCACAGCAAACGAAACGCTCAAAACTGTGCTTGGCACAATGTATCTGCTGATGTATGTGGTCGGCGCAGCAGCTTATATTACAATAACGCTGCTCATGGGAAGAATGACACCTACCGGAGTTGACCTTACTCTGCGCGACAGCAGCTACGAGGTAATGTCCGCAGATGAGAACTATCGTATCGTCCGGTATGTGGATAAGCCTTCCGGCGAGCGCCGCACCGCAAGCTATTATGTTGAGGACGTTACAGAGGACATAGATATCCCGTTCGGAAGCGCGAAAAAAGTCCTTGGCAGCGGCTGGGTAGTTACCACAAAGTACACAAGCAGGACTGACAGCCCTGTTTCATGGGTAATGCAGACTGTTGACGGCAAAAAGGTAGAAATGCTCAGCGTTGAGGGCAGTATAAAGGAAAATCCGTATCTTGCAGAGGGAACTACCGCGGCGGCGGAAGATGACGATGACAGTTCAGCCCAGACGTCCGGTTCAAAAACCTCTGATACCTCTGGATCCGCTGAAGCCAGCGCAGAATGATGTTAAAGGAGAGTTGAATTGGAAAGAGTTCTCAATTTAGCAGGAAAAAACTCAAGCGAGGTATTTCAGCTCCGCTATCCGTTTTCGCTGCTTTCTTTCTGCGATTACGACCTGTCGTATTTTGCTGAGAACGCGATCGCTGTATGTGATGAGGCGCTGCGTTCCGGCGAGCTTGACTTTGACAGGGTGACTGATCTGCGCAACTCGCTGAAAAATATGCACGTCTACATAGAGCACAATTTGCGCACGGTTTATGAGAAGATCGTGCTGGACTGCTGGATAGACTATGTCTGCCGCCGTGATAATATCGGCACGTCGGCGCTGTGGAACAGATTTATTGACTGCAAGACCTCCTTTGAAAAGGCGGTCTTTGTCAGGCTGTGCGAATATCGCTACAACAAGGGCATAAACGAATGGCTGAACCTTGTCCGGGTGCAGGATTATGCAAAGAACAAGGTTTATTTCCTGTTCTCCCGCGAGCTTTCCGGCGTGGAGGAAGCGAATGCCCGGCGGAATTACTTTGACCTTATGTTCAGCGTCACTGCGCGGGAGCTTGGCTGCCGCCTTGAGGATCTGGGCGTAACTCAGGTTTTCTCTGTCGGAAGGCTTCCCTCTGCGCCTTTTATGTATCCTAATATTTCCAAGGATATCATGAAAAATCTGCTGGCGGATTTTGACTATTCGGACGACTATTCGGATATTGGCTCCTATGAGTCCCTTTCAGACCAAATCGCAATGGACGCATTCTCGCACATGAAAGCTGGTCTTGCGCAGGAAATAGGCAGCTACAATATGTCCCGCTCCGCAATGGAGCACGCGCCGGTGAAGATCTATATGCCCTGCGGACTTAAGGCGGTGGTCGATCTTGAAATAGACGCGCTGCTTGAGAGCGGCGGCTGGCTTGCAAGATGCAAGCGGTGCGGGCGGTATTACGTCCGGGACAGCGAGTACACATCTGAATACTGCTCATTGCCAAATCCCGGAGGGCGCACCTGTCTTGAGCTGTTTGAAATGGAGCACCCACGCAGGCGGGTAACTCCCGAAATGGAGCGCCAGTGCGATGAAATCACGGACGAGATGTACAGCCGGGTAACGGCGGGTACGCTGAGCCTTAAGGAATATGAGAGCTGGAAATTGTACCTTGAGGCAATGAAAGAAAAGGTGAACAACGGAGAGATACAGCCGGACGATCTTAGTTCGTTTATTACTTACTCGAAATCAATGGATATCTCCCGAAGCAATCCTGTGGTAGAGGTTCGCAAGAAAGAACCCCAGCGCCCGCAGGAGCGTGTAGTAAGACCCTTTGTTCCGGAGAGGATAAGCCGCAGCGAGCTTGAACAGAAGCCGGAGGACAGCTCTGACGAGCAGGAGGAAGAACCCAAACCACAGCAGCGCCGGGAGGGATTTTTCACCTCGCCCAGCGTAGAGCGCCAGAAGTCCCAGGGCAGGGCGCAGGTTTCCCATGTTATCCGCGGTGGAGAGCCGAGAAACAGCGAGCCGCGGACTGTTTCCCCCGTATATGAGAACCGGAATGCAGCTCAGCCCGCGCCGGAGCGTGGATTTACAGCATTTAGTGGTGAGGAATTCCGCACGGTAGAGCGTTTCGAGCGGCAGGAGAGAACGCCTGAGCCGGAAATTCCCGTGGAAATAAAACAGCCTGCGCCGGAGCGTGGATTTACCGCGTTCAGCGGTGAGGAATTCCGCACGGTAGAGCGTTTCGAGCGGCAGGAGAGAACTCCTGAGCCGGAAATTCCCGTGGAAATAAAACAGCCTGCGCCGGAGCGCGGTTTTACCACGTTCAGCGGGGAGGAATTCCGCGCGGCAGAGCGTTCCGAGCGACAGGAGAGAACTCCTGAACCGGAAGCTCCCGCCGTAATCAGGAAGCCTGTTCCAGAACCAGCGCCGTCAATGTCCAGTGGGGAGAAATTCACTCCGCAGAACAATGAACCTGAGCCGGAGTGGGTTTCCAAGCTGGAGAAAAATTCCGCCGACAACGAGCAGACTCCCGCTCAGACTAAGCCAAAGGTGATCAGGAAGAATGCCGCTGCAATATCCGCCTACGGAAAGATAGCAGGAACTCCGCTGAGCAAGGCAGACAGCGGATTTGAAGCGGTTTCCCGCCCGGAGGAAAGCACGGCGGAGCCTCTTCCTGAGAAACCCGCCGCCGAGGAGCAGTCGGAGGAGATCGACCCGTTCTTTGGTCTGGAATCAATATTTGATGTCCTTGAACAGTCGGAGAACGACATGAGTATGCCTACCGGCTACGGATTTATGGAGGAAGCCGAGAATACTTCAAGACAGACAAAGTCCGCAGAAAAGGCAGAAAAGGCAGATCACGCAGACCGAGAAGATGCTCCGAAAAAAGCGGCACATGAACGCCGGCAGAGCGAGCACCCTGCAAAGAGAAATCCAAGGAGCGCAGAGAAGCGTAATTCTGCGCAGGAAAGCCGTTTGGAACAGAACGCTGACGAAATTCCCAGCGGAATATGGACAGAGGACAGACATCTCTTTAAGCAGGAAAATGCCGACCAGACCACCCACGAGGAGCTTAATATGCTCAAGGAAAAGAAGCGCGGGCGTTCCAGCAAAACTCAGAGGCTTTTTGAGGCGATCATGCGCGAACCGGACGATAATCCCAATTTTCGCAAAAAGTAATTTAAGCAAAATCGGGTTTTAAGTTTAGGTAATTCTGCTTTTAATACAACTTTACAAGCTGTTAGTTGTTATAATTGCAAGAAATCAATTTCTGTAAACGTTTAAAATTTGTATATTTTCACAATTGAAAAAAATGTGGTAATGAGGTAAAATATAATATAGAACCAGTGGGTATTCCGCATGGTTTGAGATTAATTTTGGAGGATTTTTTACAATGAAGATTTCTAAGATTCTGGCTGCTGCTTCCGCTGCTGTTGTTGCTGCTGCCGCTATCAGCTCCGTTTCCTTTGCTGAATCTGCTCTGGCCGCTCTTGAGCCGGGCGAGGCTATTCTGGGCTTCGGCGACTCTGACTGGAAGGCACAGGGTTGGGGCAAGGGTCAGAACGGCGAGCTTGACATGAGCTATTTCCAGACCGCTCAGATCACTGGCAACGGTACATACTCCGTAGGTATCGACCTCTCCGCTGGTTATACCAATGACGATTGGGAGGATGAGGAGACTGGTGATCTTGCTGTATTTACCACTGGTAACGGTATCGGCGCTATGGGTATCAACGTAAACTTCGATGCTGAGGACGAAGCTTATGACAACTTCGGCATCAACATCACTTCCGTAAAGTTTGACGGTGTTGAGTCCATCGTTGCAGGTGCTACAAGCTACACCAACAACGAAGATGGCGCAAAGAGATGCAACGTTCTCAATCAGTGGGCTAACTACGATGCAACCAAGGAAGATCACATCACTTCTGATGCTGCTACTGCAACATCTGTTATGACTGATTTCGCTGGCGAGTGGACAACCTGCGTTGTTGAGTTCGAAGTATTTGGTCTTGCTGATGATGACGCTGCTGCTGACGCAACAGAGTCTACTACTGATGCAGAAACCACAACAGCTGACAAGGGTTCTCCTGACACCGGTGTTGAGGGTATCGCAGCAGTTGCTGGCGTAGCTGTTCTGGCTGCTGGCGCTGTTATCGTATCCAAGAAGAGATCCTAATTTAAAATAGAATCTTCTTAATACACAGCAATTACGGCATCGCTTTACGGCGATGCCGTTTTGTGTTTGAATTTACAGGAATTTAGCTGGATTTCTGCCTTTATATTGTTTTTTTTACTGAAAAAACGACTTGACAATCAAGGAGTTTTGGTGTAAAATATAGATAGAAAAGACAGAAGAAGCCCGCTGCGGCGAAGAAAGGAATATATATGGCTGAGAACGAAAATGTTGTTTACGATGAAAACGAGGGTACTGTGACCCTGAATGATGATGCAGGGAACACCGCTGTTTTCCATTTCTATGACGAAACATATATTCCTCTGGACGACGAGGACGGCGTAACCACCAACTTTGAGTGCATTTCCAGCATGGAGTATAAAGGCTCTGTATATTATGCGCTTCTTCCGGAAGCCGCAGACGATGAAGAACCTGATGAGTTCGTGGTCTTAAAGGGCGAGGAGAATGATGAAGAGCTTCTTCTTTCTTCGATCGACGACGAGGAGGAAAACCAGAAGATCGGCGAGCTTTTCCTCAAGGCGCTGTTTTCGCTTGAGGACATGGACGACGGAGATGACGAAATTTTACAGTAATAGCTGCGGCTTTTCTGTAAATAATATTGTTGTAAGGGATCAGATCAGCTTGTGTTCTGGCTGAGTTTTGATTAATTACCAAGTTAGCTTACTGCCTTGTAAATTGCTTTTGCAATGTTCGTTCGGGTATACTGCTATAATCCGAACATGATGAAAAAGGGATTTCAGCTCTGGCGGCGGATTGCAGACCTCCCGTACTGCGGATGATAGGGAGCGTGAACCCGACAGGCGATTTTACCCACCCTGCTAGGAAGCGGGTTTTATTAAGTATATCTACGGCAAGGCGGTTTGACTGAATATAAGGGGTTTTCCCTATGGCGGAGAGATTCAAATGAATTTCTCCGCTTTGTTTTTCAAAAAAAAATGCCCTGCGGTTTCCCGCAGGGCTCAGGCTGTCGATAAACCACCATCTGCGTCGTCACTCCGCATAACGGCAGGCAAAAAGCCTAGCCGTTATGCGGGTTCCTAGCATCTGGCGGCTTCTCGACACCCTGAAATAATACTTTCCAACAAACTTAGCCCTGCGGTTTCCCGCAGGGCTAAGAACTATCTTATGGAAATTATACCTTGACCTTTACGACCTTTGTGTAGCCACTGTAAATCTTCTTTCCGTCCACAGTGGTATAGGTGCGTACCTTGAAGTAGTAGGTCTTGCCGCTGGTAAGACCGCTCTTTGTGTAGGACAGGGTAGATGCCTTGGTGATAGTGGCAATCTTGGTATACTTGCCGCTGGAGGAGGTTGCCATGTATACCTCATAGCCGGTGGCTCCGGTGGATTTGCCCCAAGTGATCTTTGCAGATCCAGCCTTTACCTTTTTAGCGGTAATCGTTGCAGGAGCGGGAGCACAAGCCTTTATGGATACAACAGAGGAGTAAGAGGAGAGTACCTGCTTGCCCTGAGAGTTTACATAGCTTGCAACCTTATAGTAATATGTCTTTCCCTTTGTAAGACCCTTGTCGGTGTATGTGGTGGAAGTGGTGGAGCCGACCTTCTTGTAGGTTCCGGTCTTGGTTGTGGAACGATAAATGTTGTAGCCGGTCACATTGGCAGCACCCTTCCATGAAATTACAGCGGAAGTTGTTGTCTTTGCAGTTGCCTTAACGCTTGTGGGAGCATCAGGAATTACAGTGATATCAATTGACTTGGAAATGCCGGTTATGTTTGTTACTGTGATTGTGGTAACTCCGGTAGCTCTTGCTATTACAGTGCCGTCAGCGGAAACTGTTGCAACCGTGGGGTTCGAGCTGGAGATGGTGTAAACATCACTGAATTCGCTGGAAGCGGGAGCAGCTGTTAATTTCAGGTTGATCTTATCGCCGGGTTTGATGTTCTTTCCGCCGGAGATAGTGAGTGAAACAGGAGCTTTATAGGCTTTCATATACAAGCCGGGATAGCTTGCCCAGCTTGAGGAATACTTTTCGGGGTAATAAATCGTTGCGTCACTGGTCGTGGTTGAAAATGCGCCGAAGTTGTTATTTTCTCCTCCGAATACAACGGTTTCAAGAGATGAGCAGTTGTTTAATATTCTTGGTTTAATAACGTTTACGGACGGGCTGATGTACACTGACTTAAGAGATGTGCAGCCGGAGAATGCATCAGCGTTTATTGTTTTGGTTTTGTTGGGAATAAAGAGGGTTTTAAGTGATGAGCAGTTGTAGAATGCAAGCTCACCGATCGTCTTAAGTTCGCTGGACAATGAAATGCTAGTGAGAGATGTGCAGTTGTTGAATGCGCTGTTACCGATAGTCTTTACGGTATCGGGAAGGGTAATTGAAGTGATAGAAGAGCAGTTTCCAAAAGCCAGATCGCCAATCTCAGAAGTATAAGTAGGAAGAGTTACTGTATTGAGCTTGGTATCTCCGGAGAATAAATTGCCGGGGATAACTGTGGCTTTGCAGCTCAGTGTTGCACTCATGAGCGCAGTGCAGTCGCCGAATGCATTAAATCCTATTTCTGTAACGGAGTTAGGTACAGTGATCGCCTTTAATGCGATACAACCAGCAAAAGCGTCTTTTCCGATGGTCAGAAGGGTTTCGGGCAGTGTAACTCTCTCAAGGCTTGTGTAGCCCTTGAGGATTGAGTCACCTAAAGCGGTTATTCCGTCTGAGAATTTAACAGATGTGATTTTGGACTTGAAATTGTTTGTGCTGATAGCACTTACCTTGACAACTTTCTGACCGCCAAGCTTTGCGGGAACGGTAACTGATGTGTCCATTCCTATGTAGCCTGTGATATTTAATCCGCCGCTGATCTGCTCGTAAGTCCATTCACTTTCTGAAACAGCGTATGCACTTTCGATACAGAAGAACGAGGACAGCGCCAGAAGCATTGCGAGCGTCAGAAGGAAGCTGACAACTCTTTGGGATTTTTTTAATACCATGATAATAACCTCCTGATAAAAATACTGAATGACTTTCTTCAGAATACTATTATTATAGCATTATTTACCGTTTTTTTCAATAGTTTTTCACGTTTTATTCGCTTGTCATACATTAATTGTACATATTTCATAATTTGGCAGGAGATTTTTTGAGCAGTTATGCAAAAGCATATTCCGGATCGGTATACAGAAATTCGGTAACTGCATTAATACTATTTCGGACATACGACTGGGATAATCCGAAATTTGCTGAAATAATCTGAATTTTACCCCTTGACAAAGCGTAAAATGTGTGATAGAATAGGACTGTACATAATAAGCACATAAACCGTTGAGCAGGAAGAGTAATGTCTGCCGATGCGCTCCAGAGAGCCGTGCAGTGGTGCGAGCACGGTGCGTATGCATTCATGAATGGGCCTGTGAGGGCAAACTGAACCGGGTTTCCGTAGTAGGGGCGACGTTTCCGCACGTTATCGCGGGTGCGTTTTGCGTAAGGCAGTACGCGTAATGAGTGCGTCCGAAAGGGCGAATTTGGGTGGTATCGCAGGAGCAGTCTTGTCCCATGAACGGGGCAGGATTTTTTTATTGCCCGGCGGTCATCACCGGAACAAAATGGAGGAGAAACACTATGAAGAAAACAAGAATTGCAAAGCTTATCGGCGCTGCTATGGCGCTGACAATGGCGCTTACCGGCTGCTCCGGTAATAACGCTTCCGAGGGGGGCAACGCTTCCGGCAGAACAGGTGACAAGGTTCAGGTCGGCGTGATCCAGTTCGCGGCTCACCCCTCTCTCGATAACTGCTATGAGGGCATCAGACAGGGTCTGGTCGCAGCCTACGGCGAGGACGGGGTTTCCATTGATCTCCAGAACGGCGCGGGCGACAGCGCAACCTGCGATTCTATCGCGGCAAACTTCGTTTCAAAGGATTACGATGTGATCTACGCTATTGCTACTCCGGCGGCGCTTTCCGCTTATTCCGCAGCAAGCAAGTCGGATATCCCGGTAATTTTCTGCGCAGTTTCCGACCCGGTAGCCGCAGGTCTTACCGAGAGCCTTGACGCAGGCAGCGAGAACTGCAACGGCACCTCTGATATTCTTGACCTTGACGCGCAGGTTGACCTCATTCAGGCGATCCAGCCGGAGGTAAAGAAGATCGGCGTACTTTACACCACCACCGAGGCTAACTCCCTTTCTCAGCTCAAGACCCTTAAAGAAGTATGCTCCGCAAGAGGCATTGAGGTAGTTGAGCAGGGCGTTTCCGGCGCGGCAGATATTCCTCAGGCAGCGACAACTCTTGCTTCTCAGGTAGACTGCATCAACAACTTCACTGATAACAACGTTGTAAACAACCTCTCCATCGTGCTTGAAAAGGCGAATGCCGCAGGCGTTCCGGTTTACGGCTCTGAAATCGAGCAGGTAAAGAACGGCTGCATTGCTTCTATCAGCATTGACTATGTTGCTCTCGGCAAGGTAACTGCTGAGATGGGCGTAAAGGTACTCAACGGCACTGATCCCAAGACAATGGCAGTAGGAACTATCTCCGACGGCACACCCGTTATCAATACCGACGTTATGACCAAGTTCGGTTTTGAGATCCCTGCTGATTTCGAGAATGCTGAAAAGGTAACTACAAACTCCGGCGAGGAAGCGGCATAATTTTTCCCGGCGGCTGAAGGTTCTGGAAAGGGACAGAAATGACTATCGTAATCAAAATTCTTCTTGATATTCTCAACGAGGGGCTTATGTACGCGCTTCTCGCTATGGGAATGTATATCACATACAGCATACTGGATTTCCCGGACCTGTCAGTTGACGGAACATTTCCGCTGGGCGCAGTTCTGAGCGGCGTGCTGATAATTCAGGGTGTAAACCCGTGGCTTTGCCTGCTGATCTCCTTTGCGGCGGGCATGGCGGCAGGAGTTCTCACAGGTCTTATGCACGTCAAGCTCCGCATTACTCCGCTTCTCTGCGGAATTATTATGTACACGGCGATGCTCTCAGTGAATCTTGTGATACTGAAAGCCGGGACCGGCGGCATGGCGGTGGCGTCTTTCTTTACGAAAAACACTATATTCAACTCCGGGCTGGCGGCGCTCATTCCGGAAAATGTCGGCGAGGGTGGCTTCTATATCAGAACAGTTATTCTCTCGCTGATAATCGTTATCGTCTGCAAGATACTGCTTGATCTGTACCTTAAGACCAAGCATGGACTTCTGCTCCGGGCGACCGGTGCAAACGACCGCTACACTGTAATGCTCGGAAAAAATCCCGGCACGATCAAGATTTTCGGTCTTGCTCTCGGCAACGGCTTTGCGGCTCTTGCGGGCTCGGTTATCGCCCAGAACAAAGGCTCTGCCGATCAGCAGATGGGCGTCGGAATGGTAGTTCTGGGACTTGCTTCGGTCATCATCGGACTCAGCCTGTTCAAGCGGGTAAAGTTCATGAAGGGCACGACTATGGTAATTCTCGGCAGCCTTATTTACAAGGCGGCTTACCAGATAGTGCTGTCGCTTGGTATCCCCACGGACTTCAACAACCTCATGAAGGCACTGATATTCCTTATCGCGCTGGTGCTCGGTGGCGGCGAGATAAAGAAACTCGTAGAGTCGCTGCGCAGAAAGCCGGAACCGGTGAACTCCAAGTCCAAGCTTGCCCTCAGTAAGATCACTAAGGTGTTCAATCCCGGAACGGTGGACGAGAACAAGCTGTTTGACAACTTTACTCTGGAGATAAACGACGGAGATTTCGTTTCCGTTGTCGGCTCTAACGGCAGCGGCAAGACCACGATGCTGAATGTGATCTGCGGCGGTATTCAGCCGGATTCCGGCGCGGTTATCTTCAACGGCGAGAATGTGGCGCTCACAAAGGAATTTGAGCGGGCGCGGCGGATAGGCAGAGTATTGCAGGATCCGAAAATGGGCACCTGCGGCAGCCTGACGATACTTGAAAACCTTGCTCTTGCGGACAACAAGCTTCACAGCTACGGGCTTTCACCCGCAGTGAACAAGCGCCGCGAGGAATACTATAAGAAGCTTCTGGAAAGCTGTGGCATGGGACTTGAGAATCGCATGGGAGTGCTTGCAGGTTCGCTTTCCGGCGGACAGCGGCAGGCTCTTGCGCTGATCATTGCGACAATGGCGGATATTGATCTGCTCATTCTTGACGAGCATACAGCGGCGCTTGACCCTAAGTCCTCTGAAACCCTCATGAAGATCACCGAAAAGGTGGTTCGTGAGAAGCACCTCACCACGCTGATGGTAACGCACAATCTGAGGTTTGCTGTGGAATACGGCTCGCGGCTAGTCATGATGCATGAGGGCAAGGCTGTCATGGACATTGACGGCGAGGATAAGCAGAAGCTTGTGGTTGACGACATTCTCGGCAAGTTCAACGAGATAAGCATTGAATGCGGAAACTGATTTATCAACAGGGGTGAGCAAGACCGCCCCTGTTTTTATGTGAGGGAATCATGGATAAAACGGAACTTCTGAAGCAGTATTTCGGACACAGCTCATTCCGGGCGGGTCAGGGAGAAATAATAGACCATATCCTTGCGGGGCAGGACTGCCTTGGGGTCATGCCCACAGGAGCGGGAAAATCCATGTGCTACCAGATACCTGCGCTGGCGCTGGGCGGTACAACTATCGTAATTTCTCCGCTGATATCGCTGATGAAGGATCAGGTAGAGGGACTTCAGCAGGCGGGGGTGAGCGCGGTTTACATAAACAGCTCCCTTAGTCATCGGGAGTATTACCGGGTGCTGGACGACGCGGCGGCGGGAATGTACAGGATACTCTATGTAGCTCCGGAGCGGCTTACAGACGAAAACCTACTGAAGCTATGTTTGAGGATTAAAATTCCGCTGGTCGCAGTGGACGAGGCGCACTGCGTTTCCCATTGGGGGCAGGACTTCCGTCCGAGCTACCTGAAAATATCGGAATTCGTACAGCAGCTTCCGGAGCGTCCGGTGCTGGCGGCATTCACGGCTACTGCAACGGATATCGTTAAGCGGGATATTGTCCGTATTCTGGAGCTGCGGCAGCCTTTTACGGTCACAACAGGCTTTGACCGGGCAAATCTGTATTTTGAGGTAAGACCCACCGAGCAGCGGAATAAGGACGCGGTACTTCTGGGAATTATCCGGGAGCTTTCCGGCAGGAGCAGCATCGTGTACTGCTCGACAAGGAAAAATGCGGAGCTGGTGTGCGACTTCCTCCGGCTGAATGAGGTAAACGCCCGCTGCTATCATGCGGGGCTGTCTGATGAGGAGCGGCGTATTGCTCAGGAGGACTTCATTTACGATCGATGCAGCGTGATAGTTGCCACCAATGCGTTTGGCATGGGGATCGACAAATCGGACGTGTCACTGGTAGTGCACTACAATATGCCAAAAGATATCGAAAGCTACTATCAGGAGGCTGGAAGAGCGGGACGTGACGGAAGCCCTGCGCGGTGCATTCTGCTTTACAGCAAGGGAGATGTTCGCACTGCGGAGTTCCTCATCGACCACGGCAGGGATGATTCGGAACTAAGTTTCGCAGAGCAGGAGGAAATGCGTCGCAGGGACAAGGAGCGGCTGAAGCAGATGACCTTCTATGCTACCACCACAAAGTGCCTGCGGCATTTCATTCTGAGCTATTTCGGAGAGAAGTCCGAGCCGGCTTGCGGTCACTGTGGAAACTGCGACGCGGAAATGGATATCCTTGATATCACGGTGGAGGCGCAGAAGGTGCTGTCCTGCATTTTCCGGCTGAAGCAGCGGGGTAGGAGCGGCGGTAAAATGCTGATCTCCGGTATTCTGTGCGGCAGCGAGAGCGAGCAGATAAAGTCCGGAGGATATGAAACGCTCTCCACCTATGGAATAATGAAAGGCTTTACACAAAGCTACGTCCGGGAGATAATCGACTATCTGGAGCAACTGGGGTATATCATCGCCGAGCCGGAGTATCATACCTTGCAGCTCACTCCGGAGGCGGACGAGCTGGTAAGATCCCGCAGAACTCTGCTGATGAAACGACCCAAGCGGGCAGCGGATATCAACGCTCCGGCGGCTGCGGGAAAGCAGACCGGTGAGGAGGACGGCGAGCTTATGCGGCGGTTCAGGGAGCTTCGCAAAAAGCTTGCGGCGACGCTTGGAGTCCCGGCTTATGTGGTATTCACGGACGCTTCCCTGCGGGAAATGAGCGTAAAAAAGCCCCGTACCATGCAGGAGTTCCTGAACATCTCCGGAGTGGGCAGCAGAAAAGCGGAGCGTTATGGCAGGCAGTTCATTTCAATTGTCGAAGAATACTTGTCAGAAAATGGTGGTGAAAATTAAACGAAAAATAATATTATTTTTTAACAAAACTATTGCAATTTAAACAAAAATATGTTATTATATTATTAGAGATAAATTATGGCAGTGATTTAACCGCTGCGATCCAAATATAAAGGGGGCTTTCGCTATGTCAGAAAACAGAGATGGGAAGATAATTCATTCCGAGGTGGAAATATCCGTTGACCCTAACTGCACTACTGCATTCATGACGATTACCGCTCCGGAGAACGGCGGACTTGATGTGACTGAGGACAAGGCTTTTGACGCTATCCGTGCAAAAGGCATCTCCTTTGGTCTTCAGGAGGACGTTGTTGAGGACGCCGTAAAAAATAAGCGTTACGGCGAGAATATCTGCATTGCCCGATGGCAGCCTCCGGTGGACGGCAAGGACGGGAGCATTGAATACTGCTTCAAGCGGGAAACTACATTTAAGCCGGTTGAGGACGAAAACGGCAACGTGGATTACAAAAATCTCGGTCTTGTGCGCAATATTTACCGTGGAACTCAAATCGCGAAGATTACCATGCCCACTGAGGGCGAGCCGGGAATCGATATAATGGGAAAGCAAGTGAAGCAGAAGCTGGGCGTTGCCGCTTCCTTTACCGTTGGCAAGGGTACTGAGCTTGTGAACGACGGCACCGAGATAATCGCTTCGGTTGACGGTAATCTTACATACAGCGGCGGCGCGTTTAATATTGAGGAGTCGCTGCTTATCCGCGGCGATGTGGACGTTTCCAGCGGAAATATTGACTTTATCGGCGATGTTGTCGTCAAGGGCAATGTCATGGAGGGCTTTGCAGTTACCTCGAAGAAGAACATTACCATTCAGGGAACTGTCACTAACGGAACAGTTACCGCAGACGGAAATATCACTGTAAAGCTTGGCAGTATCAACTCCACGCTGCACAGCGAAAAAGGAAACATCAAGCTCGATTTCTGCGAGAACAGCAAGCTTTACGCGGCTGGAAACGTTGAAGCCTCCGCGTTTGTGGGCGGAGAGGTGTTTGCGGGGAAGTGTATTACGGCAAGCGGCAAGGGTATCCTTATGGGCGGAAAATACACGGCTCTGGAAAATGTCACCGCGTCAGTCATTGGCTCTGAAAGCTATGCAAAGACTATGGTAACTCTCGGAAACAACGCAGTTCTCACCGAGGAAATGGAGGGACATCACCACAAGATTGCCGAGATGGAGGATAAGCTTGACCAGCTTGGGAAGATCATTACCGCACTGAACGAAATGGCTAAGGTAAGCAAGCTGACCCCCGAAAGAGAGCAGATGAAAGTGGAGGCAATGCGCTCGCGGTTTCAGATACAGGGCGAGATAAAGCGTTTGAACGCAAGGATCGCCGAGATTGAAACCACACTTGAGCGCAAGCAGATCCTGTCCATATCCTGTAAAAAGGCGTTCTATCCCGGCGTAACGCTGAGAATCAATTCCTGCGTTTATCAGGTGAACGTGATGACTCCGCACTCGAAAGCAACTATCGGCGACGGAGAGATCGTCATGGTTCCGCTCTGATTTATATTAAATCGTCCCTGTCGTTCCGACGGCAGGGACTTTTTGTGAAAAAATGATGAAAATTATTATTTTTCACTTGACTTGGAGTGAGCTCCAGATGATACAATAATATCATTGAGCAGTATAAATAAACTGCATAACAGAAAAGGAGGAGAAACAATGTATCTTGAAAGGATAAAATCCCCTGCGGACGTAAAAAGGCTGTCTACTGAGGAGATGAAACAGCTTGCAGAGGAAATGCGCGCCGCGCTTATAAAGAGGCTCAGCATTCATGGAGGGCACTTCGGCCCTAATCTCGGAATAGTGGAAGCCACGATCGCTCTTCACTATGTTTTCAACTCACCGGAGGACAAATTCGTTTTTGATGTTTCGCATCAGACCTATTGCCATAAGATGCTCACCGGCAGAAGCGAAGCGTTCCTTGATGAGGCAAAATACGATGACGTTACCGGATTTTCTACGCCGCATGAAAGCGAGCATGATTTCTTCACCATCGGTCATACTTCCACATCAGTAAGCCTTGCCTGCGGACTGGCAAAGGGGCGCGACCTCCGAGGCGGTCATGAGAATATCGTGGCGGTGATCGGGGATGGTTCGCTTTCCGGCGGGGAGGCTCTGGAGGGACTGGATTACGCTTTTGAGCTGGGGACAAATTTCATTATTGTGGTGAATGATAATCAGATGTCCATTGCCGAGAATCACGGCGGACTTTACACCAACCTCAAACTGCTAAGGGAAACCGAGGGCAGAGCGGAGTGCAACCTTTTCCGGGCAATGGGGCTGGACTATGTATTTGTAAAGGACGGAAACGACATAGAAAGCCTTATCTCCGCTTTCAGGGGCGTTAAGGACAGTCGGAAACCGGTGGTCGTGCATATCGTCACTGAAAAGGGCAGAGGCTATGCTCCGGCGGTTGAGGACAAGGAAAAGTGGCATTGGAGTATTCCGTTTGATATTGAAACCGGAAAGCCGAAATATAATTCCGTCGGAGAGAGTTACGACGATCTTACTGCAAGGTATCTGCTTGACAAGATGAAAAAAGATCCGTCTGTGGCGGCGATAACCTCCGGAACTCCCTCGGTATTCGGATTTGGTAAGAGCCGCCGTGAGGAAGCGGGAAGTCAGTTCATTGATGTGGGTATCGCGGAGGAACACGCTGTGGCGCTTGCCTCCGGAATTTCAGCCTATGGCGGTAAGCCTGTGTACGGAGTATACAGCTCGTTCATTCAGCGAACCTACGACCAGCTTTCACAGGATTTGTGCATAAATAACAATCCGGTGACGATACTTACCTTTGCGGCTTCGGTATACGGAATGAGAGATATTACCCATCTGGGGATTTTTGATATTCCGATGATGTCCAATATACCAAATCTTGTGTACCTTGCTCCGGCTACCTATGAAGAGTATATCGCCATGCTTGACTGGAGCGTGGAACAACGGGAGCACCCGGTAGCTATTCGGGTTCCCGGAAAGGTAATCCACGGCGAAAAGCCGCACAAGGACTACGGAATACTGAATAAGTACGAAGTGGTACAGCAGGGCAGCGGAATTGCCGTGATCGCGCTTGGATCGTTTCGGGAGCTTGGGCAGGAATCTGTGGAGCTGATCGAAAAGCAGTGCGGAGTAATGCCTACACTCATTGACCCGGTTTACATCACTGGAACGGATAACGAGCTTCTGGAATCGCTGAAAGCAGATCATCGTGCGGTGATCACGCTGGAGGACGGAATTCTGGACGGCGGCTTCGGCGAGAAGATCACACGGTTCTACGGTGAATCCGATATGAGGGTGGTAAATCTGGGTCTGAAAAAAGAGTTTCTCGACCGCTACGACCCTGCTGAGGTGCTTCGTGAGAATGGGCTTACTGCTCAGCAGATCGCTGAAAAGGCTTTGGCGCTTTTGAAATAATACTTTCTCCCGCAGTTCTGATAGGCTGCGGGAGATTTTTGCATTATCTTTGAATTACTCCTGCATAAATACTTGACAAATATCAATTTGTGCCGTATAATACAATGTAAAAAGAAATATTTTCGGAGCTAAATTGCAATATCGGATAAAATGGGGAGGGCGGCGCTGTGAAAAAAATAAGTTTTCCGCCGATAGGAAATCGCATAATCAAGTCGGCGGTGGGAGTTCTTCTGTGCTGGTGCGTGTATCTACTGCGTGGGAGGAGCGGAATTCCGTTTTATTCCATGCTTGCGGTGCTGTGGTGTATTCAGCCTTACATTGACAAAACGTTGACTATGGCGCTTCAGAGAACCGTTGGGACTCTGATAGGGGCGGCGTATGGGCTGATAACCATTGTGCTGGAAATATTTGTGCTGCGTATTTACGACCAGCCGCTGGGATTTCTGATTGTTGCAGTTATGATAATTCCGGTGATCTATACGACTGTGCTCATCAATCGGAAAAATGCAAGCTACTTTTCCTGTGTTGTGTTCCTGTCGATCACGGTAAATCACATTGCGGACGAAAATCCATATATGTTCGTGCTGAACAGGGTACTGGATACGTTTATTGGCATTGCGATCGGAATGGCGGTAAATTCCGCAAGGCTTCCCCGCAGACGTATGAAGGACGTGCTGTTTTCTGCTGAGCTTGATGATATGCTGTCGCCTATATCCGAGCAGCTTACTCCGTTTTCAAAAATCGAGATAAACAGAATGCTGTCAGAGGGACTGAAATTCACGCTGGTGACGATGCGTACTCCGGCTTCGTTAATGGGTATTCTTTCGGACGTAAATCTAAATCTGCCGGTGGTAGTGATGAACGGAGCCGCGCTGTATGATTTCCGTGAAAACAGCTATGTCAAGGCATATATAATTTCCGGGGACACCTCTGATAAGGTGCGCGGCATGGTTAATTCCGCGGGAATGAATGTGTTCACAAACGCCCTATGTGACGAAAGCCTTGTGATCTATTATGACAGTCTGGAAAACGAAGCGGAGCAGGCGATTTTTTCTTCCCTCAAGAAATCACCCTACCGTAACTACATGAATCGCCGTCCGCAGCCGGAGGACAGGGTGATATATCTAATGGTAGTGGACAGGGATGAGAAGATCTCGGCTCTGTACGAAACCCTGATACACAGCGCGGAAGGATCTTCTTTGAAGATAATCACCTATCCCTCCCATGACTATCCCGGCTTCGCCTACATAAAGATCTACAATAAGAATGCCGGAAAGCAGCATATGACCGAGATACTTTGCCGGGAATATGGTATAGAACAGTGTGTGACGATAACTACAAACGGCTCGCGCAGTCTGAATGGGATTGCACATGAGCTGAAAAGCAGCTTTGAACCGCTGAGATTTTTTCCGGATAAACGAAAAGAATCAAATACCTTGCCAAAATAACATAACGAACTAAATTCGATAGAATTGCCGCGGTTGTATTTCACCTGTGTGGATATACTGCGGCAATTGTTATTCACATTCTGCACAAAAATAATAACATGTGCCCGACTTACTATATAAAATTTGCAAGAAAAATATTAAAATCATTCAAAAATAGCTTGTTTTTGCAATTTTCGTCTTGACAACTTGCAGAAAAGCGAGTATAATGTAAGCATAAAAACCAACCCGAAATCCGGGAACAAAAGAAACAGTGGGAAAGGACAGCAAGATGATACGTTTGGAAGATGTGCATAAGAGCTTCGGCGATCTTGAAGTGCTGAAAGGCATAAACCTGCACGTCAAGGAGGGCGAAAAGCTGGTAATCATAGGCCCCAGCGGTTCGGGAAAGAGCACGCTGATACGCTGCATGAACTATCTTGAGGAACCAACCTCCGGAAAGGTGTATGTACATAATCACCTGATGAGCAGAAAGCGCAGGGCATTCATAAACAAGGTTCATTCTTCGATGGTGTTCCAGCAGTTCAATCTTTATCCGCATCTTACGGTGTTGGAAAATCTGACGCTGGCGCCGATGAAGCTGAAAAAAGTCCCTAAGTCGGAAGCCGAACAGACCGCAATGACTTATCTAAAGCGCGTCGGGCTGGAGGAGAAGGCTAACGTCTATCCGACAACGCTTTCCGGCGGTCAGCAGCAGAGAATTGCGATTGCAAGAGCGCTCACCATGCAGAATAGAGTTATCTTCTTTGACGAGCCGACCTCCGCGCTTGACCCGGAAATGGTTCAGGAAGTTCTTGACGTTATGATCGAGCTTTCGCATGAGAAGAACTTCACAATGGTGGTAGTTACACATGAGATGGGCTTCGCAAGGGAGGTTGCCGACAGGATCGTATTTGTGGACGGGGGAAGAATTCTTGAGGAGGGAACTCCGGAGCATTTCTTCACAAATCCTGAAAACGAGCGTACAAAGGCATTCCTCAGCAAGATAATTCGTTAATCCGCCGTCAGGCTGATTATATAAAAAGAACATAATGAGAAAGGGTAAACAACTATGAAACTTAAGAATTTATTTGCAGCTTTTGCTGCCGGAGCTATGATCTTCTCACTTGCCGGCTGTTCCGGAAACACTTCCTCCGAGAGTTCCTCCTCCACAGGAGAATCCAGCAGCGCTCCTGCTGCTGAAAGCAGCTCCTCCACAACCGAGGCAGGAGGTATCCTCAAGGTAGGCGTTAAAGACGCGGTAATCGGCTTCGGATATAAGGATCCGCTGTCCGGCGAATATGAGGGCATGGAGATCGAACTTGCAAAGAAGATCGCTGACAGTCTGGGCTATGACGATGTTGAGTTCACAACTGTAACCGCAGCGACCAGAACAGAGCTGCTGGATTCCGGCGACCTCGATTGCGTTCTGGCTACTTTCACGATCACCGAAGAAAGAAAGAAGAGCTGGGATTTCTCCACTCCTTACTATACCGACGCGGTAACTGTGCTTGTTGAGAAAGCAGACGGCATTACCGATCTTTCCGGTCTGGTAGGCAAGAAGGTGGGCGTTTCCACAGGCTCTACCTCGGCTTATGCGATGGTTAAGGCTATGTCGGAAAAGGGGCTGCTGGGCGACTATACTCTGCCGGAGACCTCCGCTGACTTTGATATTTCTTCCTTTAATGTTGAGGGAACCACCTTTGAGCAGTTTGGCGATTATCCCGCAATTTCCAACGCAATGACCGCAGGCACAGTTGACGCATTCTGCGTAGATAAGTCCATTCTGGCTACGTACAAGAGCGACGACCGCGACTACATCACAGATACATTCTCACCGCAGGAATACGGTGTTGCAACCAAGAAGGATTCTCCTCTGTCCTCCAAGATCGACGAGCTTATCAAGGGCTGGCTTGAGGACGGCACAATTGACGGTCTGATCACAGAATTCGGTCTGAACTGATCGGAGCTTACAGATAAACACAATGGCGGCAGCCAAAAGGGTGCCCCTTTGGGCAGTTCCGCCTCGCCGACACTTCATCTTCGCAAAAGATGCTTTGCTCGGCGGGGCGAAAACTGCTTTATCGGAAACGCTCTAAGTTGCTGCCACCATTCTTTAAGAGAGGCGGGATTTTATGTTTGACGCGGATAAATGGGGTCTTGTCTGGACTCACCGGCAGACCTTCATAGACGGCACGATCTCAACGCTGCTTATGGCGCTGTTTGGACTTATGCTGGCTATGGCTATCGGTATCGTGGTGGGACTAATGGCGACCAGCCATACCAAGCCGCTGCGGGCAATTGCCAGAGTTTATGTCGAGATCATTCAGAATACTCCGGTAATGCTTCAGGCGCTGTTCCTGTTCTATGCGGTCACCTTTGCGGGAGTAAAGGGCTTTTTGGCTCTGCTCTGCGGAATTATCGCGCTGGGAGTATATCACGGCGCGTATATCTCAGAGGTTATCCGCACCGGTATCCAGTCCGTTCCAAAAGGTCAGTCCGAGGCAGCTTATTCGCAGGGCTTCGGGCAGATCGCGACTATGGCATATATCGTTCTTCCCCAGACGATCAAGATTATTCTCCCCCCTATGGTAAATCAGGTGGTAAATCTTATCAAGAACACCTCCTGTATGTTCCTTGCCGGAGGAGCTGTTGATCTTATTTCCCGCACCAATGCGTTCGCGGTCGGCGAGGGAACAGGATCGGCGGCAGGTCAGGGCTACATAATCGGCGGAGTTATCTTCTTTGTGATCTGTTTTCCGCTCTCCATGCTGGCTTCCCGCTGGGAGAAAAAGCTCAAGGCAAGGGACGTTGCAACTGTTACGGTACGCAAAAAGCCGGACGATGTGACAGATGCGGAGCTTGACATGATCATAAGCGGAAAAGGAGGCGAGCACTGATGGCAGAATTAATGGGCAGTCTTAAAATGATAAGCAACGGCAGTGTGCTGCTGTACATTTTAAAAGGCGTTGGATTTACTATCGGAATTGCGTTTTTCGCCGTAGTTCTTGGAATAATCATCGGCACGGTGCTTGCTCTGGCAAGAAATTACTGCTCAAAGGGCTGGCTGAATATCTTCCGGTATATAGCTACTGCGTATATCGAGGTGTTCAGAAATACCCCGCTCATGCTGTGGATATTTATTGGCCTGGTTTTCTTCCCGTCTATCGAGTTTTCGGCGGAGTTCACAAAGTTCTTTGAGCTTTCCAGAACAGAGATGGCGGTGCTTTTCAAGGCGATAGTGGCGTTGGTGCTGTTTACCTCGTCAGTAATCGCGGAGATAGTGCGCGGCGGTCTGAATTCTATCCCTAAGGGTCAGTTCGAAGCCGCGTATTCACAGGGCTTTAACTTCTTTCAGACGCTTATGCTCATCGTGCTTCCGCAGACCTTCAGGAATATCGTGCCTACCCTGCTCAGTCAGGTCATCACGACGATCAAGGATACCTCTTATATCGCGAATATTGCGATTGCAGAGCTCATGGGAAAGACGTTTCAGCTTATCCAGATATCGCCGCGCTATACCAGCTTCACAACACAGAATGTATCTGATGTATTCGTGTTGTGCGGACTTGCCTGCGTGATCTATTTTGCGATAAACTTTACGCTTTCCTGCATCGTTCGTCATATGCAGAAGCCGAAAAAGCGCACGGCTCCGGCTGCGGCAAATTAATTTCAGAGTATTTCAGAGGGGATACAAATTCGTATTACTTCAGCTTGTCGAAAAACCTAGTTTTGCCCGCGAAGCGGGCTTTTGAAATCCGTTTTTTGCCCCAGCTCTGCCGGGGCAAAAAACACTTCTATCCGCACAACTGTACTGGCAACGGCTTACGCCTTATGCCTTACGCGGGCAGTGCGGATGTTCGGCGAG
>JAGAJA010000022.1 GCA_017829075.1 Oscillospiraceae bacterium
GAGGGAGGCAATAATGCCTGAAAGGGCAAGAAAATAGGAGGTGCCGAAAGTGAGAGTTAAAATTACACTGGCGTGTACAGAATGCAAACAGCGCAACTACAACACCATGAAGAACAAGAAGAATGATCCTGACAGACTTGAAATGAACAAGTACTGCCGCTTCTGCAAAAAGCATACTCTTCACAAGGAAACCAAGTAATCAGGAGGAGCTACGATGGCAAACGATATCGAGGCAAAGAAGAACGTTGGCAAAAGCACTCCCGATGAAATTTCCGATGTGAAAGAAAGCGCAGACTCCAAGAAGTCAAAGGACAAGGACGCAAAGGAAAAGGACAAGTCCAAGAAGGCGTCCGCAAAGAAGCCCAAGAAGGGTATCGTAAAGTACTTCAAGGACGCAAAGGCTGAATTCAAGAAGGTAGTATGGCCTACTCCCAAGAGCACAACGAACAACACCATCGTTGTTATCGTCGTTTGTCTGCTCGCAGGTCTGTTTATCTTCGGAGTTGATACGCTTTTCGCGTTCCTCAACAAGCTGATACTGGGCTGACAGGTTCAAGGGGGTAAATATGGCTGACACAGAGGCAAAGTGGTATATACTTCACACTTATTCAGGCTACGAAAACAAGGTTGCCAGTGACATCATGAAGGTTGTCGAGAACAGAAATCTCCAGAACCTTATCGAGGAGGTATATCTCCCCGTTGAAACCGTGACAGAGGTCAAGGAAAACGGCAAAGAGGTTCAGGTGGAGGAAAAGCTGTTCCCCAGCTATGTGTTCGTAAAGATGATCATTACCAACGAGTCGTGGTACATCTGCCGCAACACAAGAGGCGTTACGGGCTTTGTCGGGCCAGGATCACAGCCAACTCCTCTGAGCGAAGAAGAGGTAAAGAACCTCGGAATTATCACAAGGGAAACCGGTGTTTCCTTTGATCCCGGCGACAGAGTAAGCATAAAATCCGGCCCGCTTGAGGGCTTTGAGGGCGTCATCAAGAGCATTGACACCGAGCATAACACGGCGGATATCGACGTTTCCATGTTCGGAAGATCAACTCCCGCAACGCTGGAGCTTACCGCGATCGCCAAAATCTGACGCTTAGGCGCAGAACACACTTCAAGTTTTTTATGGAGGATAAAAAATCATGGCACAGAAGGTTACAGGATTTATCAAATTACAGATCCCTGCCGGAAAGGCTACACCTGCTCCCCCTGTCGGACCGGCACTTGGTCAGCACGGTGTAAACATCATGGCATTCACCAAGGAGTTCAACGAGCGCACAAAGGATAAGGCAGGTCTTATCATTCCTGTTGTTATCACTGTTTACGCTGATAAGAGCTTTACATTCATTACAAAGACCCCTCCCGCAAGCGTACTCATCAAGAAGGCTTGCAAGATCGAGAGCGGTTCCGGCGTTCCGAACAAGACCAAGGTTGCAAAGATCACCAAGGCTCAGCTCAAGGAAATCGCTGAAACAAAGATGCCCGACCTGAACGCAGCTAACATCGACACAGCAATGTCTATGATCGCTGGTACTGCTCGTTCCATGGGCGTAGAGGTTGTTGACTGATAACCCGCGAAACTACTACAAACCAATTATAATTCGGTGGGAGGATCAATTCCGCTTGACCACAAGGAGGATTTTTTAATGAAACACGGAAAGAAGTACGTTGAAAGCACAAAGCTCGTTGAGTCCGCAAAGGTTTACGAGTCCAGCGAGGCTTTTGACTTAGTTTGCAAGACCGCAAAGGCTAAGTTCGATGAAACAGTAGAGCTGCACATTCGTCTTGGTGTAGACTCCCGTCATGCTGACCAGCAGGTTAGAGGCGCGGTAGTTCTCCCCAACGGCACAGGTAAGAAGGTAAGAACACTGGTATTCTGCAAGGCTGACAAGGAGCAGGCTGCTAAGGACGCTGGCGCAGATTACATCGCAGACAACGATACCGTTGCAAAGATCAACGGCGGCTGGATGGATTTCGAAGTCGTTATCGCAACTCCCGATATGATGGGTGTTGTTGGTCGTCTTGGTAAGGTTCTCGGTCCGAGAGGACTTATGCCTAACCCCAAGGCTGGTACAGTTACCCCTGATGTAGCTAAGGCTGTTCAGGACGCTAAGGCTGGTAAGATCGAGTACCGTCTTGACAAGGCAAACATCATTCACTGCCCGATCGGCAAGGCTTCCTTCGGCCCTGAGAAGCTTGAGCAGAACTTCAACGCTCTCATGGACGCAGTTGCAAAGGCTAAGCCGGCTGCTGCAAAGGGTCAGTATATCAAGAGCTGCACAGTTTCTTCCACAATGGGCCCTGGCGTTAAGGTAAATACCATTAAGTTCGGTGTTTAATCGGCTTATCACATGAATTAAAACCGTCCGTTCGGTCATATCGTCAACGGACGGTTTTTTGTACCTGTTATAAAAAGGGAGAATTAAATGAGTATCAAGAGAAAACTTGTCGGACTGCTGACCGCCATGACTGTTATGGTCACAGGCTGCTCCGCAGCAAAAGAAAATAGCAGCATCACCGAAAATTCCGAGAATTCAAGCCAGACAGTGACATCAGAGGAGGACAGCATGGAGCTTTCACAGAAGAATTTCGCCGCAAATGAGCAGAACGTAAAGCTCATCGGCAGAACCGCAGAAGCCGAAGGAATTCGTTGGCTTGCGCTTTCAGCCAGCGGTATCGAGTTCACATTCACCGGAACGAGCGCGGCAATTACCATTGTCGGCGACAATATGATCACAATTCCGGACAAGCAGGCGCGTTTCGCGGTCTACATAAACGGTGAGCGCACCATGGACGAAATGCTGGACAGCTCAGAGAAGATTTTAACAGTATTCTCTGCCGAAGAAGCCGCTGAAACCACAGTAAAGCTCATCAAGCTGTCGGAAGCCGCTGAGTCCACCATGGGAATAAAGAGCATCGACGTTACCTCGATAGGCGACATTCAGCCCACCGCTGAAAAGGAGCTTAAAATCGAGTTCATCGGTGACTCTATCACCTGCGGCTACGGCGTTGACGACGAGGATCGCAACCACCACTTCAAGACCTCCACTGAGGACGCAACCAAGGCATACGCCTACAAGACCGCGGAGATCCTCGGCGCGGATTACAGCCTTGTTTCTTACAGCGGACACGGTATTATTTCCGGCTACACCGATAAGGGCGAAAAGGTCACAGCGCAGCAGATCCCCCCAATCTACACCAAGTTTGCAAAGTCCTACGGCACATATGAAAATATCTTCAACGTTGCCGATCTTGACTGGGATTTCAGCCTGTTCCAGCCGGATTTTGTCGTAATTAATCTCGGCACGAACGACGACAGCTACACAAGCGGCAAGGAAGAAAGAGTTGAGGAGTATACTGACGCTTATGCGGAATTCCTCAAGACAGTCCGTGAGAAGAACCCCGACGCGCAGATCATCTGCTCACTCGGAGTTATGGGCGACCGCCTTATGCCGGGCGTGGAAAAGGCTGTTGATAAGTACACCGGCGAAACCGGGGACACCAACATCTCAACATTCCACTTCAAGCCTCAGGACGGCACCACTGGTTACGCGGCGGACTGGCACCCCACAGCAGCCACCCATGATATCGCGGCGGCTGACCTCAGCGATTACATCAAGTCGCTGATGGCGTGATCTCAAGTAAATATAAAAAAATGCGCAGCCACACTGACTGCGCATTTCAGCTTGTCGAAAAACCTAGTTTTGCCCGCGAAGCGGGCTTTTGAAATCCGTTTTTTGCCCCAGCTCTGCCGGGGCAAAAAACACTTCTATCCGCACAAGTGTGCGATTTGGCGGCATTGCCGCCAAATCGTGCGCGCAGGGCGGATGTTCGGCGGAAAAGTCCCAACGGGACTTTTTCGACGGTCTAAAATGCGCAGCCACACTGACTGCGCATTTTTGTTTTGTCAAAGTACTCTTGCGAGGAAATCCCGCAGTCGCGGGTTCTTCGGATCAGTGAAGATCTCCTCCGGCTTCCCCTGCTCCTGTATTTTTCCGTCCGCCATGAATATCACGCGGCTGGCTACCTCTCTGGCGAAGCCCATTTCGTGAGTTACAACAATCATCGTCATTCCCTCGTCCGCAAGCCTCTTCATCAGCTCAAGGACTTCACCCACCATTTCCGGGTCAAGGGCGGAGGTAGGCTCGTCAAAGAGTATCACGTCAGGATTCATTGCAAGTGTTCGCGCAATGGCGATACGCTGCTTCTGACCGCCGGAAAGCTGAGAGGGATAGGCGTTAGCCTTATCGGAAAGCCCTACCATGGCGAGCAGCTCGTCCGCGCGCTTGTCTGCCTGCTCCTGAGTCATCAGCTTGTGCTTGACCGGAGCAATAGTTATATTCCGGCGGATCGTCAGGTGCGGGAACAAATTGAAGTGCTGGAACACCATTCCCATTTTCATGCGCACTTCGTTAAGCTCCCTGCCCTTTGCGTGGGTTATTTCCCTTCCCTCAAAGCTGATCGTGCCGGAGGTAGGCTGCTCCAGCAGATTGAGGCAGCGCAGGAACGTGCTTTTTCCTGAGCCTGACGGCCCGATAACTACGACCTTTTCACCTTTTTCTATATCAAGGGAAATCCCGTCCAGAACCACGGTTTCGCTGAAGCTTTTTTTCAGATCACTTACGCTTATCATTCGATAATCTCCTTTCAAGACGGTTTACCAGCGCGGAAAGCCCCATGACCATTAGCAGATAGATCAGAGCGACTGCGATCAGCGGCAGGAACGCTTCATAGGTCTGGGAGCGGATCGTGTCGCCGCCCTTTGTGAGGTCATTTATTGCGATATAGCCGGAAACGGAGGTTTCCTTGAGGAGCACGATGGCTTCGTTTCCGAGCGCCGGGAGAATATTCCGCAGCGCCTGCGGCAGGATTATGGAGATCATGGTTCTGGAATATCCGAATCCGAGGGAAGCTCCAGCTTCAAACTGACCGTTGTCCACCGACATAATTCCGGAACGGACTATTTCCGCAACATATGCGGCGGAATTAAGTCCGAATGCAATGACCGCAACGAAAATCTTGTTAATATTTACCGAACCGAAGATTACAAAGTAGATGATAAGAAGCTGAACTACCATAGGAGTTCCGCGAACCACCGTAAGATATATCCGGCAAATAAAATCGGGAATCTTAAGCTTTCCGGTGCGCTGATTTGTGGAGCGGACTATCGCAATAACAAAGCCCAGCACAATGCCGATAACCAGCGCCAGTGCAGTGATCAGCAGAGTATTAACAAGACCCTCCGCGAGATATCTCCAGCGCTGCGCGTCAAGGAAAGTGCTTGTAAACTTGTCGATCAGGTTTTCAGAGGAAGCGCCGCCGTTTCTGACGATAATTACCTGCTTTGCGGTGGTGTAAGTATTCGAGAAATTTACATTCTTCAGTCTGTCCTCGGTCACTGACATTCCGGCAACGCCAACGTCTGCCTTTCCGGAAGATACCGCCGTGATAATGGAGTCGAAAGCCATGTCGTCAATGACAAGCTCCTTGCCCAGTATATCGCAGACAGCTCTCATCATGTCCACGTCAAAGCCGGTGATCTCGCCCTCCTCTTTAAGCTCATAGGGCGGGAATTCCGCGTTGGTTGCCATTACCAGCTTACCGGAATACTCTATCCCCTCCGGACTTTTGTAGGGGTGCTGACCATACTCATCTCCTATCCAGTTAGACTCTATCTGGGCAAGAGTTCCGTTTGCTTTCAGCTCCTCCAGAGCCGAATTTATCTGCTCGGTCAGTTCATCATTGCCTTTTTTCAGGGCTATGGCGTATTCCTCTTCCACAAACGGGTCGGGAAGCGCTGAAAGATCATGGTTCTTTTCAACAAAGTACTCCGCCGGAGCTGCGTCGATCAGCACCGCGTCCACCTTTCCCTGCTTCAGCGCCTGAATCGCGTCCGCGCCCTTGTTGTACTTATCCACGGTCGCGTCCGGAATATCCTCAGCGAACGTCATTCCTGTGGTACCGATCTGTACGCCGATCGTCTTTCCCTCAAGATCATCGGCGCTGTGTACGGTGTTCTCCGCGATCTCAGAAGCGCAGCCTGTCATCATACACAGCATCAGCAACAGAACCGATACCGCCGCTAAAAACTTTTTCATGGTCGGCATTCTCCTTTATACAATACTTATTTTAATTATACAGCATTCTGCTGATTATTTCAAGCACTTTTCTGAGAAAAAAAAGAAACCCTCCGGATCTCTCCGGAGGGTGCGGTTAGTGTTTGAACTATCTGTTACTTATTGATTACTTTCTCTTGCGGGATACTACAACAGCAGCACCAGCCAGAGCAACTACACCAGCAGCAACAGCTACGCCAGCAACGCCTGTGTCAGGGTTGCCCTTGTTATCATCAGCCTCGGTCTCGGTCTCACCAGCATCGGTATCGGTATCAGTATCAGTATCAGTGGACTCTGCAACGTCATTAGCAACCATAACCTCTACGGAATCAACTGTTACAGTACCGCCCCATGTCTGGATCCAAAGCTGAGCGAAGCTCTCGTCCTCTGTGAAGATAGAACCATCATTGAACCAAACGATAGTGCCGTTCTCGAAATCAGGAGTGATCTCCTTTTCGCCGGAAGCCTTGCCCCACTCGTGTGCTGCCCAGCCGGTAGAATCGGAGTTAGCGCCTGTGCCGCCGCCTACCCAGAATTCTTCGTCAGCAAGCTGAGCGTCATCAAATGTAACATAGTACTTAACGCCATAAATAGCGGACAGAGGAATGCCAGCGTCGTCAGCGAAGCCGCCCTTTTCCTCATCTCTTATGAACAGGGTGCTGCCATCAAAGTAATCAGAAGCGTCAACGAAAGAAACATCGCCGTAGTCTTCAACGGACTCTTCTTCAGTTTCTTCTGTCTCACCCTCTTCTGTCTCACCCTCGTCTACCGGCTCGTCAACGTCGTCGGGCTCAGCGATATCGTCGGGCTCTTCAACAGTGGGCTCATCAGGAGTTTCGTTTTCCTCAGGCTCAGCAGGAGTTTCAGCCGCAGAATCAGCTACGAACTCAACAGTTACCTCAACAGAATTGATAGTGCCTACACCATCAACAGAGAAATAGTTCTCAGTCCAAATGTTGTACCAAGCAATATCAAGAGCGCCATCATCGTTCAGACCGGTCGGATAACCGTCCTTAAGAGCAACTTCCTTGCCGTTGATCTTAATGGACTTTGTGAGAACCTTGACATCGCTGTTCATGGTTGTTGTTGTTGCGGTCTTTGCCTCAACATCTGCGTCCTTTAAATATACGGCAGCCAGTGTTGAAGGATCAACAGAAAGACCATCAACCTTGTATGTATATTCGCCGGTCTTTGATACCTTCTGAATACCTGCATTTGCAGTTACCCAGTCTGCGTTGTTCATAACATACAGAGATGTGTTAATGGTATTTCCGATGGAAACGCTTGTATCCTCAACGGGAGCAGGAGTAACAACAGGCTCTTCAGCAGCTTCAACAAAATCAACGGAAAGAAGAGTATAGTTCTGACCGGAAACAGCGCCGCCTGCGGTGTTCAGTCTGTTTGCCATATCCTTGGTGATGTCAATAGTGATCTTGGTGGTATCATTCGACATATTGAGTACACCCCATGTGGTGTCGAATGAAGCAGAAGAACCATCGGTCTTAAAGTGATCTGTGATATCAAGAGCGGGCCAGCCGTCCTCCTTGGTCTTAAGTGTGAACTGAGCGTTTTCGCCAAGATCCTTTACCTTTACTTCAAGAGTGCATTCCTCGGTGATAACTCCTGTACCGATCTCAACTGCATTCCAGCTAATAATATCGGTCTTGGTGTCGATAATTGCTGCGCTTGCAGAAACAGAAACTGCGGAAATGGCAACAACTGCTGCTGACATTGCTGCAAGCATTCTTCTTAACTTCATAAGAAATAATCCTCCTTAAATTTTGAATTAGGATAGCAAACACTAAATCCTCTTTTATATTTTACAACAAATATCCAAAAAAAGCAATTGTCATTTTAGACACAAATAAAATTCTTTTTTTAGTGAAAACCTATAATAAAACTAAAGTAAAAAATAATGCGCTCCCGCAGCCGCGAAAGCGCATTGTTATTTGCTTAATTTACTTTAAGACTCAGTCGTCACGTCTGAAGGTCACAGCCATTCCTGCGATACCAAGAGCCGCAGCTCCAACTGCCGCAAGACTGAAAGGAACGCCGGTAACAGGGTTGTTTACTCCGTTTGCAGTGCCGTTAGTACCGTTTACAGTGCCGTTATTTGCGCCGTTTGTGTTGGTGTTGTTATTTGCTGTGCCGTTGTTATTGGTCGCTCCGGTGGTATTGTTTGTACCATTAGTGCCATTTGTACCGTTGTTGCCATTGGTTCCGGAAACAGTTGTTCCTGCGCCGGTGGTCGTGTTTCTTCCGGTAACGCCGTTCACAATATCCTCTCCGGCATTAACCGCGCCGTTTACTATATCCTCGCCTGCGCCGACAACGCCGCCGACAATTCCTCCTCCATTTGCAGAAGCAGCGGTGGTGATCGCCACCGCTGCCGCTAATGCTGCCGCAAGGCTAATAAGCTTCTTCATACCTCATTCTCCTTTTTCCCAAGAAAACGTTGATCAAATCATATACTACTGAATTGACCGTTATATTTCCATTATTCGTGCATTTTCACCTGCACAGAATTATTATCTGCACCCGTCACGCCTTTATTTAAGGGTATTTCTGCCATGTTAGAAGATATCTCGTTTCTGTTTCAATAAGTACAAGCTTTTCAGAAAACATAAAATTTCCGAAAAAAATTTCAAAAACCCCTTGACATATTATCCGGAATATGATAAAATCATATCAAGTTGATAGGATATGTTGGTATTATTTTTGCCGATAACATTTTATCGTGTATATCAAAATATCCGAACGGAAATTCATATAATTGCAAAGGAGAGCACGACATGAAAGTATATCAGACAGTCACCGACATAATTGGACACACTCCGCTGCTGGAGGTAACAAAGATCGAAGCCGAGGAAAAGACCGGCGCAAAGATCTTCGCAAAGCTTGAGCTGTTCAACCCCGCCGGAAGCGTAAAGGACAGAGTTGCGGCAGCCATGATAGACGACGCAGAGAAGCGCGGTGTACTTAAGCCCGACAGCGTTATTATCGAGCCGACCAGCGGCAATACCGGAATCGGACTTTCCGCAGTCGCAGCAGCGAGAAACTACCGCATAATCATCGTAATGCCGGAAACCATGAGCGTTGAGCGCCGCAATCTTATGAAAGCATACGGCGCAGAGCTGGTGCTGACTGACGGCGCAAAGGGTATGAAGGGCGCTATCGAAAAGGCAAACGAGCTTGCAAAGGAGATCCCCGGCGGCTTTATCCCGTCGCAGTTCACAAATCCCGCTAACCCCGCTGTTCATGAGGCGACCACCGGAGTAGAAATCTGGGAGGACACCGAGGGAAAGGTTGATATTTTTGTTGCCGGCGTAGGCACAGGCGGCACTGTCAGCGGCGTGGGCAAGTACCTCAAGTCCAAAAATCCTGATGTAAAGGTCGTTGCTGTTGAGCCGAAAAGCTCTCCTGTGCTCTCCGAGGGCAAGGCTGGCCCGCACAAGATTCAGGGAATAGGCGCAGGCTTCGTTCCGGAAACACTGAATACATCAATTTATGATGAGATCATCACAGTTGACAACGAGGACGCATTTGCGACCGGAAGACGCATCGCCCGGACCGAGGGCGTGCTCGTGGGTATTTCCTCCGGCGCTGCTATGTGGGCTGCAATTCAGCTTGCAAAGCGCCCTGAGAACAAGGGAAAGAACATCGTTGTCCTTCTTCCCGATACCGGCGAGAGATATCTCTCCACTGCAATGTTCGCTGAGTAACCTCCAATTATCATAGACTCTTTCTTTCCTGATTTCCCCGGTGCTTTGCTGCGCCGGGGATTTTCCTTGACAATCCTTTGCGAATAGTGTAAAATGATAATCAGAATTATTCTGTCCATTTCCGGTCAGAAATCAACTGGAAATTTAATAAAGAAAGGATTTTTTATGGTAAGAATCGGTACCGGCTATGATGTTCACCGTCTTGTGGAAAACCGCCGTCTTGTGCTTTGCGGAGTGGAAATACCGTCGGAGCTTGGGCTGCTGGGGCATTCCGACGCGGACGTTGCAGTTCACGCGCTTATGGACGCAATTCTCGGCGCGCTGGCGCTGGGAGATATCGGAAAGCTGTTCCCGGACAGCGACCCGAAGTATAAGGGCGCAGACAGTATGAAGCTGCTCAAGGAGGTAATTTCCCTCATGGAGAGCCGCGGTTTCTCCCTCGGAAACCTCGACATTACGATAATTGCAGAGCGTCCGAAGCTCGCGAAATTCATTCCGGATATGCGGGAACGGCTCGCGGCGGCTTTTGGCTGCGATATCTCTCAGGTCAGCGTCAAGGCTACCACCGAGGAGGGCTTAGGGCTTGCAGGCGCAGGAATAGGCGCACAAGCAGTAATTCTAATCAACAAATAAAAAAAGCTGCCTCCGGAAATCCGGAAACAGCTCAGCTTGTTGAAAAACTCAATTTTGCCCGCGAAGCGGGCTTTTGAAATCCGTTTTTTGCCCCAGCTCTGCCGGGGCAAAAAACACTTCTATCCGCACAACTGTGCGAACTGACAGCTTTGCTGTCAGTGAGTGCGGGCAGTGCGGATGTTCGGCGAGAAA
>JAGAJA010000023.1 GCA_017829075.1 Oscillospiraceae bacterium
AGCGAATTTCTCCGCTGCTCTTCACCGTATATTCTGCAGCTGCGTCGGGTCGCTCCCCAGCGTTGCCCTGTTTGGCTGCGTTTTTAGTATTGGTACGTTTTTCGGGATTATTCGTGTTTACACAGTTTCTTTTTCAGACCCCTTAAATTACCTTACTCCCTTTGAGGTGCTCAAAAAATTTTTCTCATAATTGTGTTGCACTTGTATTGACAATCTATCTTTAACAAAGCTCAATATGTCAATAGCAAATCAGCAATTTCGTTTGATTAGCTAAATGAGCGTTTTTCAAAGACGATGGCAAAATTTCTGAATGCTTATCGTTTTTTGACAAATGCTTACGAACTATATGTCCAATGCTTATCAAATGGAATTATCTGGTACAATTTGTTTAAAACGCCGAAAAAATATAAGCAATTACATTTTCAATCCGAAATGATCCTCTTCATCAACGCTGAAAAGAAAATAGGATGCCTAAAAAGCACATTATAATCACAGAAAAATCCGCTCTTGAAATCAGTGCAGCTATCAGAATTGAAGCAATCGTTCAACAGCCTGTGAACCGTGCTTTCTTCTTCGTCACCAACATCGGAAATTTGAATTATTCCGTTTACATAAAGGAATATCATAGCATTTTTGAAATCCTTTTCCGTGAATTCTTTAAATCGCTCATATCTCCTTGAGAGAAGCAACCTTATCCTACGCTTTATAAACTTTTCTGCTTTGAGAAGTGTCATCATTTCATAATTCATGGGTGAATCAAACAACTCAATGCCGCACAGCGTTTCGCTCTCGAAACGCTCGTATATACAAAAAATCACTGAATAAAGTGTATTAAGCAGATTTTCTGCGGTCAATCCGGAATAGTCGTTGTTGTACAGCACATTCATACTAGTCTTACTTGCCGTTTCGGCTTCCTCCAGACAGCGCTCAAGAAAACCCTTCATGTCCGTTATTCCGTGGAACTCGTCAATGGTGTCAATATATCCTTCATACCCCCCATT
Organism: Oscillospiraceae bacterium; assembly: GCA_017829075.1. The sequence continues at coordinate 1,002 of JAGAJA010000023.1, forward strand.
GGACACACCATGACCCACCAACAGTTCCCATTCATCATAGGTCATATAATTTACGGTAATATAGCTCTCCATGTCATAAAAACGATTCCAGTTATTCATCACATTTCTGTTGCCCGCGAAAACGACCCGTGTAGAAGTATCTCTGTACTCGTAGGCATCGCCGCATATCGCCTGTACCATTAAGTCCGGATATTGTGCATATGTAACGTTATCAATAAGGTATATTATGTTGTGGCTGTTTATTATGCTGTCGCTTATTTTCAGCATAAGTTCTTCAGATTCAGACTGATCCATGCTTCGGAAGTCATGATACTCAACTTTATAACTGTCCTTGTATTCCATCAAGCTGCTCTCAACCTGTTTCAAGACATATGTCTTACCGCTTTTAACATATCCCGCAAGCAGTATTACGGATCTGATACGCATTGTGTCAAGCACAGTGCGGGTTACCCCTTTCCTGCTCATACGCATTTTCGTGTCACTCATACAAAGCTCCTCTCGTCGGTGATGTGAATATTCTGATCATCTTTCTATTTCCTTTCATAACGATTTGTTTGAAATCATTCAGCTACTTATAATCTTATAAATCACGCCGTCCTCAACATGCTTGTAAATACCTACCAGTAGCCTGCCACCGTCGAATTTCATAGGAAATATCTGATACTTATATTCTGTCGAATATAGCATATCACCGTCAGTAAGCAGCGTGTTATGATCTATTCCATTCTCCATGCATATCTCGACGGTCGCAGCGATAAGCTCGCTTGCCTCCCTACCACACATCATAAAGCGAAGCGACACTTCCTCAGGCGGGTATTCATTCGGAGGAGCCTTCCCTGTCGGATAATGCACGGAATAGTCCGAAACATCAACAAGAGCTTCCTGTATTTCCGATGATGCAGAAGTATTGCCGCAGCCTGCAAGCAGCAAACACAATAAAGCGGCTGCCAGCCGCAGTTTCTTCACATTCCCCATATCAAAAAATTGACAATGGCTTTCTTAGTTACATTGTCATCGGGTATCCATTCAACTCCGTCACAAATAGACCCCTGTACCGTAAGAAAGCTCCGTTCACGGATTATAGCGTCCATCTTTTTTGAAAGAACCAATGCGATATTATTGAAAACATCACTACACGGACAAGTAACACAGGTTTCTCTGACTGCTTTGAACGGTTTCGGCGGCTCATATACATGCATAATGAATTGATCGCTGATAAACTCTTCGGTGCCGCCGCAAAGCAGCGTTTCAACCACTGAACCCTTTGTATTGTACAAAATGGTTCCATATTCCTCTGCAATCTCGTTCATATAATAGAGAATTTCATACCTCTTCATCGCCGTTATGTCCGCTGTTTCAAGCTCACTGTTCATACGTTTATACATATCTTCAAGCGCATTATCATCGCCTGTAAAAATCTTCAAAAGCCGACGTTCGCATATTTGCCTTATAAAGTCTTTATCCATTTGAATTTCCTTTCACGCATACCGAAAACTGAATAGCTGCTCTCCCAGAATCCTTATTTTCAGGGACCCATTCTATTCCGTTATTGAAATTTTTCATTCCCAAATAATTGCTGCTTTCCTTAATAGCTGCGTTCATTTTTCTTGAAAGGCGGAATGCAATGCCCTCCAGAATTTCGCAGGACGGGGTCTGTATGGTGGTTTCCGATCCGCCCGGAAGCTCAGCCGCCAGCTCTTCAAATTCATCGGCGCTGAGCTTTTCACTCCCGCAGCACAACAGCATTTCAACAACAGAGCCCTTTATACCTACTATGTCTTCTCCGATCTCTTTCGCCTCGCGGCTCAGATGATACAGCATTTCATACTTTTTCATTGCAGGCTCATCTGCGTTTTCTAGCTCGTTGTATAAACGCTCCTTAATTTCATCTGGTTCGCCATACTGACCGTAAATTGCCTGAAGAGTGCATTCGCAAATCCATTTTATCGTACCCTTTCGATCATTCATGTTACTGCTCCTTTTCATATCAATTGTTATTTCAGCGCCCTGAAAAAGACTCTTTCAAAATACAATGCGGCATTGCCTAAATAAATTATAGGGAAAAGCATTGTGCTTGTAAATCGTCAATATCAACGATTAATTTTTTCAAAAAATATCTTATTTTTTTCGGAGAACATATACGTTATAAAAAATAGAGTATACATTGGATTTTTTTATCGACAGCATTCCCTTGTATATTATTACCTATAAATTTTTCGCGTGTTTCTTTGTTCATTTTACCAATTTACAAATCCAGATAATTAATGCTATAATATAACGATATGGACGGTCACAAAGCGACAGATACATCATACCGTTCATTGATATGCCTAAGACTAAGCAATTTAACAGATAACAAATATCAGGAGATAAATATGGGCAGAGAAGAAAACATTGCAGTATTTGATGATACCATGGCATGGTTCAAAACCAGCAAAAAGCTCTCAGGAGCGATCAGTGGTTCAATTGACGGCACGAAACTATATACCGTTGATGAAATGCCTAAACCGACTGAAAAGCGTTATACCGAAACAAAGATAGCCGTTACGAAGTCACGATCCTTTGAGGCTGCATTCAGACTTCGACAAACATATCCCGATATGAAGATCGGAGTTCATAATTTTGCATCTGCTGTTCACCCAGGAGGAGGTGTTGCAAAAGGCAGCACTGCGCAGGAGGAAGCTTTGTGCCGCTGTTCAACGCTGTATCCTGTACTTAATACCGGCTACCTTCGCAGGAATTACTATGACATCAACAAAAAGCAGATGGATCCTGCAAACACAGATGCGATAATATACACTCCGGATATTCTCATAATCAAGACCGACACAAAAGAGCCTCAGCGTATTGGATCAGAAAAATGGGTTACAGTCGATGTTTTAACAGCAGCAGCGCCTGACCTGCGCCGTTGTATTATTGATGATGAGAATCTGTTTCGTCTGCACGCGCAAAGAGCAAGAAAAATACTTGCCGTTGCCTCTGACAGAGCCATAGATGTACTTGTACTCGGAGCATTTGGCTGCGGCGCTTTCAAGAATGATCCCCTGATCGTGGCAAAGGCATATAAAGAAGTGCTTCCTGAATTTAATGGCTGCTTCAAGGAAATCGAATTTGCTGTATTCTGTTCGTCGTATGATACCGGCAATTACACAGCATTCTGTAATACACTTTCGTAAAATGCAGGCAGGCTGTATCAGCATAAACATTATCAGAAAATGCTGAAAGATAAAGGAATTAGGCAGAGTATGTCCCGTAAAGGGAATTATCTGGATAACGCTTGCGCTGAAAACTTTTTCAGCTTGTTAAAGACGGAATTGCTACATTTGCAGGAGTTCACTTCAGTTGAACACTTCATTTCAAAACTTACAGACTACATCGACTGGTATAACAACAAGCTTGATGGTCTTTCTCCTGTTCAATACAGAAATTCTGTTGCATAACAAAAGCGACCAAGATTACTCTTAGTCGCTTTGCATAGTTATTTACCCAAGATTTTGTCTAACTTTTTGGGGGCAAGTCCCAAACAATTCCTCGCTCATACCCGTTTAATCCCACGCAGAAACAGCGGTATCATGTTGACACGATCTTATAGTAGCTTTTTGAGGTGAGAATGTACACAACAACATAAACCACTGCGTACACCAAGAAGCACCCCAATGCCACCAGCGCCAAAAACCAGATGTCCATTGCGCCGAACAGTTTAAGCAGCTTAGAGATAAGCCCGAATGCGAAAAGAGTGTGTACCCCTGCGGTGAGAAGCGGCAGGAAGAACATAGCGAGTACCTGCGAATTGATGGTGGAGCGTATCTCCTCTTTTGTCATTCCGACTTTTTGCAGGATCTGATAGCGCGTTTTATCCTCGTAGCCCTCGGTTATCTGCTTGTAGTACATTATCATGACCGCTGCGGCAACAAACACCACGCAGAATAATATTCCGAGGAAAAACAGCCCGCTGTATAAGCCATAGAATTCGGAACGCACCCTAGAGACACCATATATTGATGCTTCGTTCCATTTGTGATAATTCGTCCCGTTTACCGTGTAGTATTCATCGTTTTTATCTATATACGGCTCATTCTTTTCCCATACAGCGTCCGCGATATTATTCATAGTATCATCATCGCAGTCCAGATCCATTCCGAAATAATGACACATCATAGGTATTAGAATAATATATGGATATAGTTCGCTGCTGCCGTCATCATTATATGTCTTGATCGCGGTTTCTTGTCTACCGTACATTGCGCACAGCTTTTGGTGCTGTTCCTCAAAATCTTCATCGCTGATAAACGCGTATCCTCTTATGATCGAATATTCGCCAAGGTTCGAATTCTCAAGAGCATTAATTTCCCTGCCGTCCCGTACAACGAAATCATCAACCGTCCCCACACATTTCAAAAACGCCCTGTCGCACCATGTCGCTGTTCTGACAAATTCGCCGTCATTGCTATATCTGTCCTCCGTATGGAGTTCTCCATTGACCGGAATCAGGTCATAGATTTCGCCGTCTATATCGGAGGGAAGCTTCAACACCAGCGCTTCGCCCTTGTTTACTGTAAGATTCGTGCTCATGACCGCATTATACTGCGAAATGGGAACATAGAGGAACTCGGTATTACTTAGTTCATTTACCTTGTCACTGGTTATTGAGTTCAATTCTTCTCCCCATACCAGCTTTTTGCCGCGGTAATATGCATAAAGATTGCCGTCTGAAAGATAATTGTAGCGGACGATGTTTTCCGGTTCAGCGCCGTATTCACGGGCTGTATCTATCATTGTATCGGTCAGATGTTTGACAAATTCATCGCTTTCGCTGCGAATATCATATGACATATCCCGGGGATAATTCCGCCGCATTATCTGCTCCGAGCCGAAATACAATCCGGATACGGAGGTTATCGTAACAAGCGCCATTGTCGCAAGAATACAGATAGAAGCAAGCCCCGCGCCGTTCTTCTTCATTCGGAAATCCATCTGCGACACGCTGATAAAGTGATTTGTCTTGTAATAGTATTTCTTGTTCTTTTTCAGCAGCCTGCACACTATCGAACTTCCCGAAATAAACAGAAGATAGGTCGCGGCAATAACAAGAATGACTGCGACGAAAAACGCTAGAATTGCCCATATCCAGTTCTCTACGACATTTGCAAGAATATATCCCGCGACAAGCAGAACCGCACCCAGAATTGCAAGAAACCAATTCACCTTCGGCGGCTTTTCACCTGAATTATCAGACCGGAACAGTTCAACCGCGCCGTTGATACGAATTTGGCGCATTCCGCGCACAAGAATTATTCCGAAAAGCGCGAGATAAATGCAGAATTCCTCCACGATAACACGCTGGTTAATGATGAACTCAAATGAATTCTCCCCGCCGAGAATTGTTATCAACACTATCTCCACCAGCTTTGAAAAGGCAATTCCAAGCCCTGTTCCAAGCAGGAACGCCGCGCCGAATATCATGCCAATCTCGCAGACGAGGACTATCATTATATTGCTTTTGCCCATGCCGAGAATGTTGTATAATCCGAATTCCGTTTTTCTGCGCTTTATCAGAAAGGAATTTGTGTAGAACAGAAAAATCGCAGAAAAGGCGGTGAGTACTATCCAGCCGACCTGTAGAATGACGCCTATCATAGTGCCGCCCGGCTGATTTTGTACAAATTCGCTTTTTGCGAGAAAATCTGTGATATAGAATATCATCATCAGCGCGGTGCAGGCGAAAAAATACGGGACGTAGAGCTTTGCGTTGTTCTTTATTCCAACCAGCGCAAGCCTCGGATAAAGCAGCCTTTTCACAGCTTCTCACCTCCTGCGGAAATCACGGTGAGTGCGTCGGTTATCTTTCTGTACAACTGATCGTCGGAGCATTCACCGCGGTAAAGCTGGTGGAAAATCTGCCCGTCTTTAATGAACAGCACCCGACCAGCGCGGCTTGCTGCTTTTACGGAATGCGTAACCATAAGAATGGTCTGTCCGTCTGCGTTAAACCGCGAAAACAGCGACAAAAGCTCGTCGGAGGATTTGCTGTCCAGCGCGCCGGTAGGCTCGTCCGCAAGGAGGATTTTCGGTTCGGTGATAATCGCACGCGCCGCCGCTGTGCGCTGCTTCTGCCCGCCGGATATTTCGTAGGGGTATTTGTCCAAAAGGTCGCTTATTCCCAGCATTTCGGCGGTGGGAGTAAGCTTTTTCATCATGGAATCATGATGAACTCCCATTAGCACCAACGGCAGAAGGATGTTGTCGCATACAGAAAGGCTGTCCAGCAGGTTAAAATCCTGAAATACAAAGCCGAAATTGTCCCGCCGGAATTTCGCAATATTCTTCTCTTTCAGCTCGGTTATGTCCGTGCCGTCAAGCAATACCTTGCCTGAAGTAGGCTTATCCAGCGCCGCAAGGATATTCAGCAGAGTCGTTTTTCCGGAGCCGCTCTCGCCCATAATTGCGATAAATTCGCCCTTTTCCGCGCTGAAAGATATGTCGGAGAGCGCAGTCACGCGGTTGCTGCCAAGCCGCTGTGTATAAATCTTTTTTACATTCTGTACTTCAAGTATAGCCATGGTTTTTTACCTTCCTTTCAACTATAATTATACTTGAAGCCTGCTTACAAAGCCATATACAAGCGCTTGCATTTACCTTACATTTTTGTAAGCCTATTCAAAGGAGATATTCTGCCTTGAAAGGTCTATTCTGATGACAGTGCCGTTTTCTGCGCTTTCCGCTGAAATACTATGCCCTAATTTCCTGCAAATCTTATCGCATAAATATAAGCCTATCCCGCTTGCCTTGTCGTTAATCCTTCCGTTCAGCCCGGTATATCCCTTTTCAAAAATCCGCGGCAAATCCTCCGGAGAAACTCCTATTCCGGTGTCCTTAATACAAAGGGAATTGCCATCGGCGTATATTTCCACGCCGCCGGAATTTGTGTATTTCAGCGCGTTGGATATTACCTGACCTATCACGAAACCCAGCCACTTCTCATCGGAAACAACGGTTATTCCCATGGGTTTAATGCTGAGTGTAAGCTCTTTTCTGATAAACTGTGACGAGAATTTCCGTATGGTTTTCTTTACAAGCTCGTCAACGGAATACTCCCGTATAACAAAATCGGTGCTTTCGGAGCTTAGCCTTGCGTAGCACATCGCCATTTCGGTGTATTCCTCAATTTTCTGTATCTGCTCGGACATTTCTTCGCTGTCGTAATCTCCGCTCTGCAAAAGCAAGCGCGCCGCCGCGATAGGCGTTTTTATCTGGTGCGCCCATATCGTGTAATAATCGGACAAGTCCGCAGATTTCAGGGCGCTTTCCGCTTCAATTCCTGATTTCTCCGCGAATAACAGCCGTATCATATCGTTGTACAGCTTTTCCGGTATGTTATTGGGCGCGGGGAGCTTTTCGAGAGAAATGGAAATTTCGTCCGCGCATTTTCTAAGCTCCACGACCCGATTTCTGTACCTTACCGCGTCAACGATAACAAATCCCACCGAAAACAAAAGAGATATTCCCCCCGCATAGAGGACAGCCTCCATCGGTAGGGAATATCCCATAAAAACCAATGCGAAAACTCCGCAGCACATGATCCACAGAATAAAAATGCTTATCCGCGACTTAATATATCCCAACATTATTTCTCACTCCATTATATATCCCATTCCCGCTTTTGTTGTGATAAAATCAACTATCCCGTACCTTTCAAGCTTTTTCCGCAGCCTTGAAAGGTTTACGGTAAGCGTGTTTTCGTCAATGTAGCTTTCTGTTTCCCACAGCTTACTTACAAGCTGCTTGCGGCTGACGATTTTGCCCTTGCTTTCCATAAGCGTCATTATGATGATGAACTCGTTCTTGGTAAGCTCGATCTTCTCGCCCTCATACATAAGCGCCGCTTCGGATACATTCAGCCTTACACCCTTATGTTCCAGAATATCACTCGCCGCGTGAATATCATAGCATCTGCGCATAACAGCGTCGATTTTAGCCGTCAGAACAGACAGGTCGAAGGGCTTTGCAATGAAATCATCGCCGCCCATATTCATAGCAAGCACAATGTTCATATTATCCGAAGCGGAGGACAAAAACACAATCGGCGCATTTGAGGTCTTGCGTATCTCCTTGCACCAATAAAGCCCGTTGTGAAACGGCAGCCCGATATCCATAAGGGTCAGGTGGGGAGAAAAAGCAGCGTATTCCGCAGTGATATTTTTAAGATCCTCTGCGATTTTCACCTCGTAATCCCAGCTTTCAAGGTGCTTTTTTACGACATTAGCTATGGTTTTGTCGTCCTCGACAATAAATATCCTGTACACTGACCTCACCCCATTTTCCGATAGTCTTTCGATTTATCTTAGCATAATTCGGTGTATTTGTCAAGGAGAGGGATACCCCAAACAGCGCCGGTCTATTTACTTGTAATGGTCTGGAATTATCCTACTGCGTTTTCCACGAGATAAGAGTCAAGGTCATAGTTCTCCCGGAAATATTCCAGCGTATATTCCGGGTTTATGCCGTTTTCCCAGAACAATACGGTATCGTCTGTTATACAGTCGAAGCTGTCCCTAATGCAGGCGCAAAGGTATGCCGCTTTTAGCTGCATTGCGCTGCCTCGGAAATACGCCGACAGCATTTCGGCGGAAGTGGTCGCGATATTCTCGAATATTCTTGCCCTGTCCTCGTTCGCATATGTCATCGAGTAACCGTCAACGAAATATATGGAGTTGATGTCTATTCCGCAGCCGTCATAATACATTGCGCCGTTGTATTCCACAGCGTCATATCCGAGGGTACTGCCATATTCGTCGGTGTAACTGAAATAGTAGGAGAAACCCTGCGGATTGAGCATATCCCATCGCCGGAATAGCTCCTTGTTAAGCCATTCACCGTTCTCATCATAATCCATGCAGTACATGGCGTTTTCGATGATGTGCATGAATTCATGCGAGATATTCCTTTCCAAACCGTAGCTTTGGGTGATGTCAAGAACCATTATCTGCTGGTAGTTCTCCGTCGTCACAAAAGCGGAAGCGTCGCTTATAGACTGGCTCTCATTGAGGTTGGGGATTATCTTTCCTGTGAGATAAATGCACATATCATCATAGCCTGCGGATTTGCTGATAAGCTCGCCAAAGAAGCCCTCCGGGAATTTCGCCATAAATCCGTCGAGCTGCATAAGGGCATTGTTTATCAGCTTCTCATCTGTTTCAGACACCACTGCGTAGTCGTTGAAATGCCGTACCCCATTGCTTCCGTAAAGCACCTCCATAGAGTATTTGTTCTTTATCTTCTGCGCCAGACTGCGGTTTATCTCAGTATAGTCCGCGCCGGATACTGCGTCATAACCGCGGCGTTCGGGAGACTCCTCCGGCTTCCACAGGATAAAGTTTGCCTTATCCTCCGCATACGCTTCGAGAAGAATATAATCGCTGTAGTCATACACGCTGGAAATGTAATAATACTCGAAAGGTAAATCCGCTTCCCGCTCGGCTGTGAGCCTGCCGGTTTCTGCGTCAAACTGGTACATAGCCAATTTGAGGGTTCCTGTTTCATCTGCGGCGGAGCTGTAATAATACAGGCTGTTTTCATCTCCGGTGGGATAAATGAGAGAGGCTCCTGCGGGAGTTTCAAGTACTTTCTTTACAGAAGGAAACTCCGGGTCGAAAATTTCCGTTTCAGTGGAACCGTATTCTATGATTATGAGCTTACCGGCAGTGGTGACAATATATTCGCTGTCCGAAACATGAAGCGGAATAACTTCGCCGCTCTCCTCATACAGTATCCCATAATAAAATTCGTAATCTTCTTTGTTGTAATAGGAAATGAGGTATTCTCCCTTTTTTACAGCTCCCAGAGTCTGTGCCAGCTCGTATTCCTCAGAGAGATTTACATTGATAATTCTGCTTGTAACTGTGCCGTCGCTGCCAATATCCGCAAGGATAATACGATTTCCGTCTGAATGGTCGGATACTGCCAGAGAATTGCCGATAATGCCGCAGGAATAGCTCTGAAATCCAATCTCTTCAGTCCGCAGCGGAATAAAATTCTGGTCGTATACATTGATGATCCCTTGGGAAAGCTCAACGTACAGCGGATAACCGTTTACTACCCAAAAGCTGTCCTGCATAGACCATTCGTCCACTCCAAGCGACAACTCCGCAGAACTGATCTTCCCGGTCGAAAGGTCGGTCTGATAGGCAGTCACAGCGTTCTCGCCATAGGACGCGCTGAAAATCAGTCCGTCTTTTATCTCTGACATTTTGAATAGAAAGTCCCCCGGTATCTCAAAGCTGCGCAGACCGGAGCTTCCGAGGGGACTGGTCAGCTCATCATTGCTGAGAATTGCAGGAGTTTTCGGCTGCGGTTCTACGGTAACGGACTGAGGCTCTCCGCTGCCCTCTCCGATGTCACCGCTGCTGGTCGCCTGACCGGAGCTTTCCGCAACAGCCGAAGTTTCCTGCGGCTCTCCTCCGGAATTTGCGCAACCGGTGAACAGTACGGCTGCCAGCAGCACAGAAAATATTGTTTTGCAGCACTTTTCTCTCATGATGTATCCTCCGTAATAATGTCAAATCTGCCCGAAACTTGCAGGCAGGGCAATCTTTTTTCAAAAATATGGTTAATATTGTAAACATTATAGAGCATTAGATAAGTCTTTGTCAATACGGCAAATTGCACAATTTTTTCCTGGTGAATTGTTAAGAGATTAATCCGCGCCGAAAAGCTTTTCTTTTTCTGAGCTTATCAAGCGCTCAGAAAAAAAATATGCTTATTGGGGATTGACGAAACTACCACGGATATGTTATAATATGAAACGGAAAAACCTGTAAAATGAAATTAAAACGCACAGCATATTTTAAAGAGATCCTCCCTTGATTGGCGGCTGGTACGCTGTAATAACGCTGTTATGTCCGGGCAAGGAGATATTTTATGATGAAAATAAAGAAAGCTGCGGTGATATTTGTTGTGTTGAGCCTATTTATGAACCTTTTCGGCTGTTCCGGAAAAAATCAGCCCGAAGCAGATAAGTGCGCATGGCAGAAGCCGATAGTTCAGCAGGAGCAGGTTGATGCGGCACACGGCGAATGGCAGGAACTTGACATGGGACAAAATCATTCCTATGCAAATTACTGCTTTAATATCAGCATATATTCTGACGAAGGAAAGCTCCGTGCAAGAGGAACGTTCTATGATGTAGACAGCTATGAGCTTTACAGCATTGATTATTCTGATCCAGGGATCGTTCTTTCCGAGGAAGCTGTTTCTGCCCTCCGTGAAATGAAGCTGGAGCAGCTTCAAAACAAGCAGGATCCAGAACCGCAAGACCCGGACGAGGAGATATTCGCCCTTGACGAAACCACAAAATACCTTACGCTGTATTACGCGGACGGCACGAAAGAGATGAAGGAGCTTCCGGGAAATGTGATCTCATCTATACTTGAATTAATGTCAACAGAGTTCAGATCAAATGCTTCATGACAACCGGGAACTCCAGAATACCTTTCACTCAGAGCGTCCTGAGTTCAGGTAACACCGCATGATTTCCGAACGGAACAACAGACGGAAAGCAGGTTTTACATAATAACGGATAAAAATTCATGGAGGTATAGACACTATGAGCATTTTTGACAAGCTGAAAAACTCTGCCGCTCCGGAGACAAACGCAGCGGCACAGCCCGCCGGAAACAATCGCGAAACCTTCACGTTTTCCGCTCTGCCGGAAAGTCTGGAGCAGATGCAGGCGCTTCCGGAGGCAAGCCTTGACAGCCCGTTCAAGACGGCGGCACTGACGGTATGCGCGCTTTGCGCATATGCTGCCGACAAGCAGATCGGCACTGAAATGCTGAACTGGCTTCGCGGGCCGCGCCCTCTTACCGGGCAGGATATTTCTTTCCTTAATGACCGTTTCCGCGGTGGAAAGACCTATATCCCGTTTTCCTATTTTGCAGGAGCCACTCCGGACAACGATTATACCCCGTCTGAGCCGTTCACAATTACTATCGAAAGTAACCACATTTCCGGCGCTGAGAGCGGCTATATGAAGCTGTTTATTCCCTGCGGGGGAGCGGACAGCCCGCGTCCGATAAAGCTGAGAATGAAGGGTGATGGAAAGTGGTTTCTCTGGGAACAGTATCTACTGACCGATATTCGCCAGCCGAAATCCTCCGACCCGTGGGCGTGAATGACTATCCGAAAGTAAAAAGCCACGCTGAACTAATTCCCTGCGCGCGTGAAGCGTTATAAATACGAATTTCAATAGCCCGCTTCGCGGGCTTTTGAAATCCGTTTTTTGCCCCAGCTCTGCCGGGGCAAAAAACACTTCTATCCGCACAACTGTGCGAACTGACAGCTTTGCTGTCAGCGAGTGCGGGCAGTGCGGATGTTCGGCGAGAAAGTCCCTTTAGGGAC
>JAGAJA010000024.1 GCA_017829075.1 Oscillospiraceae bacterium
GCGCTAAAGGGGTTACAGGTCGGGTGGACAAACGGAACGTTTGTCGTTGAAACAAGAGTTTTCCCCCTGTCTGTGGCTGCTTATAGCAGCCACAGACAACTACATCACCGCGCGTTTTGGGCGGGGCTTGCCACCCTTCTTTACTGATTATATTTAAACTCCAAAATTACAACTCCAAAATTACAGTTAGGCAAGGAATTTATTGAGTTTGTCAATTCCTGCTCCGCAGTCATTGACAGGGGGAAAACTCTTGTTTTCCCCCTGTGACCCCTTTAGCGCTTCTGACGCGTTTATGCGCTGCCGCGCCGAGTGGTGGGGCGCTGCCCCACACCCCGCTTCCTTTTGGAAGCCAAAAGGAAGCGAAAAACAGTTGCGCTTCGCGCGGAAGTCGCCGGCGGGCGTACCCGCCCGACAAATTCCAATTTACCTCATAATACCGGGCTGCTTCAATAGAAGCAGCCCTCTATTTCTATTCGATCTCCAGATCCTCCAAAATCCTGCTTACCTCGGAAAGCCCCCGAAGCCGTATTCCCTCCCTCAGCAGCTCCGCGTCCATCGGATTTATCTCTCCTATCGGAGTAGAATACACCGCCAGCGGCTCCTCGCTTCCGTCCCGGAACAAAGCCACAGAACCGTTATGCTCCTTTATGATATAGCAGGACAGCTCGGCGGCAGTCTGTTCGGCGGCGGTCAGGACATTCCCCGCGGCGGAAGCGACATAAGCCGCGCTCCCTCCCACCAGAGCCAAAGCCACCAGTCCGCCGGCAATTCTTCCATAAAACGACATAAGACTTCCTCCTTTTTTTGCATTCTGGGATTATTATTCCGTATATTGCGGGAATTATCCGGTTTTAAGACATTTCACAGTTTTTTTTGAGGGAATTTCAAAAAAATGCCCCTTAGCCCTTGTATTTTTGAAGAAAAAATGGTACAATGTATAGTGAATAGTATTCTTAGGGGGCAGGGCAATGAACGAGCGCATAGATTATCTCCGGGACAAGGCAAACCGCCTCTCCCTCAGCCCCGGAGTCTACCTGATGAAAGACAAGACCGGAAAGATAATCTATGTCGGCAAGGCAAAGGCGCTCAAAAATCGCGTGACCTCCTATTTCCGGCATGACGCGAACCATAATCCAAAGACCCTGAAGCTTATTGACAACATCTACGATTTCGACTTCATCGTCTGCCCCAGTGAACTGGACGCGCTTGTGCTGGAATGCAGCCTTATCAAGCTGCACAAGCCCAAGTACAACATTCTTCTGAAGGACGACAAGGGCTACAATTACATCAAGATATCAAAGGGCGCCTATCCCCGCATTTCCTATGCCCTTAACACCAACGACCCCAACGCAGATTATCTGGGGCCGTTCACCAGCGGTTTCACCGTTAAACAGGCGGTGGAGGAAGCCAACACCATTTTCATGCTTCCTACCTGTAACCGCCGTTTCCCGATGGATTTCGGCAAGGAGCGCCCCTGCCTTAATATGCACATAAAAAAGTGCATGGGAGTGTGCAGAGGAAAGATCTCCTCCGAGGAATACCGCAAAATAATCGACGAAGCACTGGATTACCTCAAGACTGGCAGCCAGAAGTCCGTGGAGCAGCTAACCGAGGAAATGAACGAAGCGGCGGAAAACCTTGAATTTGAGAAAGCCGCCAAGCTACGGGACAGAATTCAGGCAATCGCACGGCTCAAGAATTCCCAGAAGATATTCGATTACAAGACAGAGGACTACGACATAATCGCCCTAGCCCAGAACGTCAGCCTTGCCAGCGTTGCGGCGGTGAAATACCGCGGCGGCAGACTGGTGGACAAGGAGAATTTCTTCATCGGTGATGAATACGACCCGGCGGCGATGCGGCGGGATTTCCTGCTCAGCTACTACCCCGACCGGGAGGATATCCCAAAGGAAATATACATCGATGAGGAATTCGAGGACATGGAGCTTGTGACCCAGCTTCTTCGGGAAAAGGCGGGTCATGCGGTGAAGTTTGTCGTGCCGCAGCGTGGCAGCGGTCTGGCGCAGATAGTGCTTGCAAAGAACAACGCAAGCGAATACCTTGCCCTCAAAGTAGGCAGGACTGCAAAGGAAATAAACGCACTGGAGGATCTGCGCACCCTGCTTCATCTTGAGAAGATACCGCTCGTCATCGAGTGCTATGATATGTCGAACTTCGGCGAGACCGGACGTGTCGGCGGCATGATAGTATACCGCAACGGAAGACCGTTCAAGCCGGGCTACCGGAAATTCAACATAAAGGACGTTGTGGGAATAAACGACTACGCGAGTATGCAGGAGGTACTGCGGCGGCGAATGCAGCGGTACCTTGACGGTGACGAGAGCTTTTCCCCACTGCCGGATCTTATCCTGCTGGACGGCGGTCAGGGTCATGTCGCCGCTGTTGCGCAGGTGTTTGATGAAATGGGAATAGACGTGCCGCTGTTCGGACTTGTCAAGGACAGCAAGCACCGCACAAGAGCGATAGCCAGAGAGGGCGGCGAGATTTCCGTCAGCGCGAACAAATCCCTGTTCAAGCTGCTAACCAATATGCAGGACGAAGTACACAGGTACTCGATAACCTTCCAGCGAGTAAAGCACAAGCAAAAGACCTACGAGCTGGAGCTTACCGAAGTCCCCGGCATAGGCACGGCAAAGGCGCAGGCTCTGATGAAGGCATTCAAAACCAAGCAGGAAATGAAAAAAGCCACCCCGCAGGAGCTGCGGACGGCGGCAAAAATAAGCGAAGAAAAGGCACAGGAGCTTTACCGGTTCATTCAGGAGAGGTTCTGAGCTGCATGTGTTTGGAGGTAATTTCGGCATGGGAGTGCAGGTAGATATAGAAAAGCAGGAAAAGACCCGAAAAATAGGGCTGGCAGTCACTCTGGGCTGCTGTCTGATCGGAACAATCGTGACGCTGATCATTTTCAGTCAGCCTGGCTTTCACGAAAACACCGACAATTTGTTCAGATCGCTGATAAGCTATTTCGTGAACTTGTGGAATACCGCTCCGTGGGGTATCGTCATTCTGATAGGAGCTT
Organism: Oscillospiraceae bacterium; assembly: GCA_017829075.1. The sequence goes on from JAGAJA010000024.1 coordinate 3,041, forward strand.
TGGCTGTGCCGCTCCTCGGTTTGTTCGCGGTAGATCCGCTCGACAGAATTACTCGGCGTATCCCGTCAGGTGGTTTTCTGCTGGATCACGTCAAACTAAGCTTTGAGAGTAAGCCGGGATTGAGATTTCTTCCAGCGTTTATGGTAATAATATACTTCGTGATCGGTTCTTTTATGCTGGGTGATGGCAATATCGTGGATTTTGACCCGGACAGCTATAATCCTTTTGCATATCAGTACAGCGCAGGAGAGTGGCTCAACTGGTGCTTCATGGTGCTGACGGTCTTTGCGTTATTCCTGATAATCGCTGAGGGGATAGTAAATGCCGGAGCTTTGGGTATTATCATACATATTCCGGTTGTTCTTTCCGCAAATATCTATCTGACAGTTCTGATGGTAGGTATAATGTTTGCGGCGGTGACGATACTCGGATTTATCGGAAAGCTGTTTATGTCTGCACTGGCGGTTTCGTTATTAACTCCGTCATTTTTAGTAGAAAGAAAGAAGAAAATAGAAATTACAATTAAACAAAAATAAGTAACACAAGGAGAGAATATGAGAGTTATCACCGGAACGGCGCGAGGAAGAAAACTCGTCACCGTGGAGGGTACGGAGGTAGTCCGTCCCACCACTGACGGCGTAAAAGAAGCGATCTTCAGCGCCATTCAGTTTGAAATAGAGGGCAGAACGGTGCTGGACTTGTTTGCCGGCAGCGGTCAGCTTGGAATTGAGGCGCTCAGCCGCGGCGCGAGGGAAGCCTACTTCGTGGACAGCGCAGCGGTTTCCATAAAAGCGGTGCGGGACAATCTGAAGTCCACCGGACTTGAGGAAAACGCGAGGGTAGTCAATATGCCGTTTTCCGCGTTCCTGAAAAGCACGAGGGCGGTGTTTGATATCGCGATACTCGACCCGCCGTATAATTACAAGATAATCCAGAAAGCTCTGCCCAATCTGGTTGAAAAGATGTCGGAGAACGGCGTGATCATCTGCGAGCACGAAAGAGAATGCGTTCTCCCTAAAGAGATCGGCAGATTTGAAGTGGTAAAGCAGCTCCGGCATTCCCGGACAACTGTCACTATCTACCGTCCAAAGGAAATCCCCGACGCAGAGGAGCAGACCGGAGAGGAGATAACCACATGAAAACAGCAATCTACCCCGGCAGCTTTGACCCGGTCACAAACGGACATCTTGACATAATCCAGCGCGCCTCGAAAATGTTCGACAAGCTGGTTGTCGTGGTGCTGATAAACCCGCTCAAGACTTACAGCTTCACCATTCCGGAGCGTTGCGAGTTCCTGCGGGAAACCACAAAGGATATCCCCAACGTCGAGATAGCAAGCTTTGACGGACTGCTTGCGGATTACTTTAACCAACGGCAGGACGTGGACGTTATCGTAAAGGGAATACGGGCGACCACAGACTTTGAGTATGAATTCCAGATGGCGCACACCAACAAGGATCTCAACCCCCGCGCGGAAACGGTGTTTATCCCTGCGAGCCTGCGGACAACCTTTGTTTCCTCCAGCATGGTAAAGCAGGTGGCGATGTTCGGCGGAGATCTGAGCAAATACGTTCCCGCCTGCATACATGAACAGATAAAAACCAAGCTCACTCAGGACTTTGACAAGGCAAGAGCGTTGGCAGAAAGCAAATATCACGAATGAAATAAATTTTTAATATGAAAGGACGTAAATACTATGGAATACAGTCTGTTAGACCTCATATCAATGCTTGACGAGGTGGTAAGAAAGGCAGCCCCGTTCCCCCTCGGTAAAAAGAGCCTTGTGGACGTATCCGAGATCGACGAGATCGCAACCGAAATGCGTCTTGTACTTCCCCGTGAAATTCAGCAGGCGCAGAACATCGTTGCCGACAAGAACCGCATAATCAGCGACGCCAAAAAGGAAGCGGAGGATATTATCCGCAAAGCTGAGCAGCAGCGCAAGGAGCTTATAGACGAGAACTCTATCCTTCAGGAAGCTCGCCGCCGCGCCACCGAGGAGATCAGCAACGCACAGCAGCGCTCCAACGTTATCCGCAACTACACACAGGATTTCACCGACAAAATGCTGGCTAGAGTAGAGGAGCTTATGGTAAAGGACGTAAACGATATCCGCATCGCCCGCAAGACCCTTGCAAGCGGCGGCGACCTCCAGCAGAAGCCTCAGCAGAAGCAGCCCCAGCCTCAGCAGGCGGCTCCCCAGCAGAAGAAGTAATTATGACATATTATCCGAAAATACCCTGCAACGGGCGCACAGTAGACGCCGCATTTTTCCTGCCGGAGGGCGTTTCCAGTTATCCGGCGGTGATACTCAGCCACGGCTACAATAGCTGCATGACTGACTTGTATGCCGCCTGCGAGTTCTTTTCCAGCCGCGGGATAGCTGCGGCGGCATTCAACTTCTGCGGCGGAGGTTTGCGGGACAAAAGCGGCTTCCCTACCACCAGTATGAGCCTTTCCACTGAAAAGGAAGATCTTCTTGCGGTGTTTGACAGCGTAAGCTCTCTAGAATGCGTGGACAAGGTGTTCCTGTTCGGCTCAAGTCAGGGAGGAATGGTTTCTGCGCTTGCCGCGGAGGAGCTTCAGGACAGGATAAGCGGTCTTATGCTGCAATTCCCGGCGCTCTGCATTCCGGACGACTGGAGCAGGAAGTACCCTGCCGGCACAGATATCCCAGACGTTGTAGATATGTGGGGAATGAACATCGGCAGGGATTTCATCGCCGGTGCAAGAAGCATGGCGCTTTCTGAGGCTGTCGGCTCATACTCCGGAGATGTGCTGATAATGCACGGCGACAAGGACGATATCGTGCCGCTCCGCTATTCAGAATGGGCTGCAAATACCTACAAAAACTCAAGGCTTGAGATCTTCCCCGGTGAGGGACACGGCTTCTCCGAGCGCGAAAACGCAAGAATGAATGAGATGTGCCTTGAGTTTATCACAAAACATTGCTAAGGAAACGCTGATTAAATCAAATTCGCCCCGTTCAAACGCGCATACTCACGCGGCTGAATTTGATACGCTGCGCCTTATTCAGCGTGTCCCTAAAAAAATACCCGACGGTTCGCATTGTAACCGCCGGGTTTTGTGTTTTGATCAGTTGTACATATACTTCTGCGTCACATTGGTATAGATCTTTTCCATATCCGGGTCTATCCCCTTTATCCTGAACAGCTCGGACACTGTGACGAATTTGTACCCCTGCGACTGAAGCTCCGGAATTATCGTGTCAAGAGCCTCCACCGTCTGCGAGTTACCCTCCGCGTCATGGAGCAGGATAATGTCGCCGTCCTTTGCCTGCTTGAGGATAAGCTTTGCGCGGTGCTCGGCGGTGACCTTTTCCTCCCAGTCGTTCGCGCCGATGCCTGCAATAAACGGAACGTCTATATTGTCAAGCATTACCTCGCTCACCGCAATGTACGGAGGACGGAAGAACCTCGTGTGCTCTCCGGTTATCTCAAACACCTTTTCGTCCACAAAGTCGTATTCTTCCTTTATATCCTCAGAAGTGAGGGTAGACATATTGCTATGGGTGCGGCTGTGGTTATTTATCTCGCAGCCCATGTCATAGGCGCGCTTTACCGCCTTTGCGCTCTCATCGTTGATATTGTTCCCCACAAGGAAGAATGACGCCACTATATCGTACTTCTCAAGCTTGTCAATGACCTCGTTGGTGGTGGTCGTGTTGGGGCCGTCGTCAAAGGTCAGCGCGATGTATTTCACATTCTCACTCATTTCAGTTTCCTCCGCTGCCGGGGCTGTTTCGTCTGATGATGTCTGAGATGCCGCTGAACTTTCCGGGATATCTTCTTCAGATACGCTTTCCGCGACCTCCATGCTTTCCACACTTTCTGTACTTTCTGTACTGTCCGTGCTTTCAGTGCTCTCCGCAGCTTCTGTGTCCACAGATGCCGCTTCTTCTGTCGATGCACCGTCCACAGAGGACATTTCCTCTGTGGAAACTGTCTGTCCGGAGGAGCCGCTTGCAGAAACCTCATCTCCCGCAGAGCTTTCGGTGTTTGCAGAGCAGCCCGTCATCATCACAACGGCAGTCAGCGCGGCAATGAATATATTCAGCGACCTCTTCATTAGTCCTCCGATCACTTTACGACGATGTTCACCAGCTTATTGGGAACAGCGATCTTCTTTACAATGGTCTTTCCGTCTGTCATGGACTTGATCTCCGGCAGATCGAGGGCAAGCTTCTCCAGCTCCTCCTTATCGCAGTTCACCGGAGCGTTGAAACGCGCCTTTACCTTGCCGTTGAGCTGAACGACTATCTCAACGCTGTCCTCAACGCAGAGAGCCTCGTCATATTCAACCCACTTCTGCTCGTTGAGCACGCCCTCGTAGCCCATTACCTGATACAGCTCCTCGGTGATGTGCGGAGCGAACGGATTGAGCAGGATAAGCAGAGTTCTGTAATCCCCGCGGGACAGAGAGCCTGCTGCGTCTATCTCGTTCAGAAGTCCCATCATTGTCGCAATGGCGGTGTTGAATTTCAGCGTTTCGATGTCCTCGCTGACCTTCTTTATCGTCTTGTGCATTGACGCACGAAGCTTGTCGCTGTATTCATCGCCGGGAACGACTTTCTCCTGAAGCGCCCATACTCTGTCGAGGAATCGCTTGCAACCCTTGATGCCGTTCTCCTGCCACGGAGCAGCCTTTTCGAAGTCGCCCACGAACATCTCATACAGACGCAGCGTGTCCGCGCCGTACTCTCTGACAACATCATCAGGATTTACAACGTTTCCCTTGGACTTGGACATCTTTGTGAACTCGCCGGGACGCTCCGGGTCTTTGCCGAGGATCATTCCGTGGCTGGTGCGCTTCATGTACGGCTCCTTGCAGGGAACTAATCCCTCGTCGTACAGGAACTTATGCCAGAAGCGGCTGTAAAGCAGGTGCAGTGTGGTATGCTCCATACCGCCGTTGTACCAGTCAACCGGCATCCAGTATTCCAGAGCCTCCTTAGAAGCAAGCTCCTTGTCGTTCTTGGGGTCGCAGTAGCGCAGGAAGTACCAGCTTGAACCCGCCCACTGGGGCATGGTGTCGGTTTCGCGCTTCGCAGGCCCGCCACACTTGGGACAGGTGGTGTTGATGAAGCTCTCCAGTGTGGACAGAGGGCTTTCACCGGTGTCGGTGGGCATATAGCTCTCTACCTCCGGCAGCTTCAGCGGAAGCTCGCTTTCCGGCAGACCTACCCAGCCACACTTCTCGCAGTATACCACCGGGATAGGCTCGCCCCAGTATCTCTGGCGGGAGAATACCCAGTCGCGCAGCTTGTAGTTCACCTTTTCGTGACCCTTGCCGTTTTCGGTGAGCCACTGCTTTATCTTTACCTTTGCCTCCTCAACGGAAAGTCCGTCAAGGAACTGAGAATTAACCATAACTCCGGTCGCGCAGTCGGTGAACGCAGCCTTCTGAACGTCCTCGCCGCCCTTTACTACCTCGATTATCGGCAGGTCGAATACCTTTGCGAACTCCCAGTCACGGGTATCATGCGCCGGCACCGCCATAATTGCGCCGGTGCCGTAGGTCATCAGAACATAGTCGGAAATGAATATCGGAATCTCAACGCCGTTTACGGGATTGATAGCGCGGACGCCCTCCAGCTTGACACCGGTCTTTTCTTTATTCATCTCGGTGCGGTCGAAGTCGGACTTTCTCGCGGCGGCAGCCTGATACTCACGAACAGCGTCCATGTTGGAAAGCCTGTCCGCCCACTTTTCGATGATCGGGTGCTCCGGTGAAATTACCATGTAGGTTGCGCCGAAAAGTGTATCCGGTCTGGTGGTGTAAATGGTGAGGGTATCTCCGGTGGTGGTGGTGAAATCGACCTCCGCGCCGGTGGAACGACCGATCCAGTTCTTCTGGGCAGTCTTTATCTTCTCGAAATAGTCAACGCTGTCGAGATCGTCAAGCAGCTTCTGCGCATATTCGGTGATCTTGAGCATCCACTGGCTCTTTACCTTGTGGACTACCTCGCCTCCGCAGCGCTCGCAGACGCCGTTTACTACCTCCTCATTAGCAAGCACGACCTTGCAGGAGGTACACCAGTTGACATTCATTTCCTTCTTGTAAGCAAGACCCGCGTTGAACAGCTTGAGGAATATCCACTGAGTCCACTTGAAGTAATCGGGATCGGTGGTGTTTATCTCCCTCTCCCAGTCGAAGGACAGACCGAGGGACTTGAGCTGGCTCTTAAAGCGCTCAACATTGTTCTTGGTAACGATAGCCGGGTGTATCTTGTTCTTTATCGCGAAGTTCTCGGTAGGCAGACCGAATGCGTCCCAGCCCATAGGGAACAGCACGTTGTAGCCCTGAAGCCTGCGCTTTCTGGAAACGATATCCATAGCGGTATAGGGACGGGGGTGACCGATGTGAAGTCCCTGACCGGAGGGATAGGGGAATTCTACAAGCGCGTAGAACTTCGGCTTGGAGTAGTCGTTTTCTGCATGGAACGTTCTGTGCTCGTCCCAGTATTTCTGCCATTTGCTTTCAATGGCGGTAAAATCATAGCCCATTTTTCTGCGTCCTTTCAAGGGAGTAATTAAGGAAACGCTGATTAAAACAAAATCGCCCCGTTCAAACGCGCATACTCACGCGGCTGATTTTGTTACGCTACGCTTTAATCAGCGTATCCTTAATATTATTTCAACTATATATTATACTATAAATTCCCGCTGTTGTCAATCATTATGCGCAAAAAAAGCCGGGGCAGATCGTCCCGGCTCGTGTATTTACTGTATCGAAGTTATCATCGGCTGTATCTGCACTCCGTCCAGCGCGGCTTCAATGGTCTGGGGGATCTTTGAGAAATCCGCAATCATGGAAAACGGCTTACCCACACAGTCGTCCTGAAACACCGGCACGAAGTAAAAGTTCCGGTAGTTCCGGAGGATTCCAATGTTTTTTGAAGCCCCGGCGAGAGCGTCGTTGGTGGATACCGCGATGACCACGGGGCGCTGGTTGCGAAGGTGGCTCTTCACCGCCATGCACACAGGCGTAGCCGCTTTGGGAAAATCTAAGTAGGTTAGAAAAAGATAGTAGGGTGATATTTCGGATAACAGGCGAAGCCGCTTAGGGTAAATCAAAGTAGGTCGCAAGTAGATTGTCGGGGTGATTATCGGATAACAGACAGGACTGTAATTAGGTTAATCAAAGTAAAAGGCAAATGGTTGGAATATCAAACTAATTGTGAGGGAAGTTATGAGAATACCAAAGTTTATATCTGTTCTTTTGGTTGTGGTTATGCTTGCTGGGTGCGGAAATCGTAAGAGCCGTGAAGAAGCGAAACTACGGGAAATCGGAAAGCAGTATTATGAAACCTATAAAGATGATGTTTTCTGCGAAGAAGATGAGTTTGTAGAGTGCTTTATCAAGTTGATAAACGAGGGTTATGATGAACAGGAGTCGGCTAGAGCGGCGGCTTTGTTGCACATGAAGATTATTCAAACTCATTCGGAAAACAGCAGAGCAGAGTGATATCGCTTTTCGGAATTTATAGTGTAAAATTGAGCCTGTAAAAAGGCTCTTTTTTTATATGTAAACAAATAATATAAAATTTGTAAAAGAAACAAATTCAATTTTACAGTTTTATATTATCGGCAAAATGTTAATCTGAAGTATAGGCTATTTTGACAGAACGACAGGAGGAAACGAAGATGAACATAGGTTATGTTCGGGTAAGTACAGCAGAGCAGAACGAGGACAGGCAGATTGAAGCCATAAGTAAGGCGGTAGACCATATAGACAAGTGGTTTACCGAAAAGGTGTCGGGAAAGAACACCGAACGAGAGCAATTCAAGCTGATGATGGAATTTGTGCGTGAGGGTGACGAGGTTTACGTTCTCGATTGGTCTAGGCTTTCCCGAAGCACAAAAGACCTGCTTATTACTATCGAAAAGCTTAATAACAAGGGTGTAAAGCTTGTGTCCCTGAAAGAAAGCTTTGACACTTCCACACCGACAGGGAAACTGATGTTAGGCTTGATTTCAAGCATAAATCAGTATGAGCGTGAAATTCTGCTTGAACGCCAGCGGGAGGGCATTGAGATTGCCAAGCAGAAAAATGTTTATAAGGGTCGGGCAAGAAAACAGTTTGACGAAGCTGTGCTGAATGATGTCCTCGGTAAAGTGAAAGGCAAGACAATGACGGTTTCCGAAGCCGCTCGCAGGCTGAATGTTACCCGACCTACTGTTTACAATATTCTGAAACGGTTGGAATGATATTCATTTCGGGAACTGGTTAAGAAAAGTATGAGCATAAAAGCGTATACATTACGACACCGCAAACAGCATTCCCCAAAAAATCGTATGCGTGTTTTTAAGCATTGGAATATAGAAAAGAAAAAAGGGTCATTGATTTTTGTTTCGGGGTGAAATTAGGGATAGTTCCAAGAGAAGCCAGAATTGATTTTAAGGGGTGGTTAAGGTTGAGAGGGTTAGGATATGGGTAAAGGTGAAAAGAGGTGGATTTGAGGGTTTTTCGGGGGTGTTTCGAGGGTTTTTCTATTAAGATTTATCAATTTCGGGATAGTAAATTCTGATAAGGGGGTGAATGAAGATGAATGGCGACATAGAGTTACAGAAGAAGTTGGACATGATAATTCAGATATCGAAAGCCAATCTGAAAATCAGTAACAGCATTGTGCAGTATATCTCGCAAAACAGTTTGAACGCTGACAGCAGGCTTTCTTCTGTACATAAGGATTTGAAAGAAAATCTGAGTGAGCTGAAAAAAGATATACAGGAACTGAACAAGTTAAGCGCGCAAACAGTCCACCTGTATTCCGACGAGGAACTGTATAATCTGAAAAAGACAATGAGTTGGACGGCTCTTTCGTGTAAGACCAAAATACCCATATCCACCCTGCAATACAGGCACAGGAGATATGTCAAGGAGCAATTGGATTTTTGAGGAGGAAATGACTATGATTAGGTTAACGGTAGACGGTAAGGATTTTAGCTGTGAGAATGTCGATGTTCTCATCAACTACGAATACATAACGGAAAAGACAGATATCAAGCTGTTTAACGGAAATGAGGAACTTTCCTTTGATGATAAGACCGCTGATTTCGATATCAGAATAATTGTCAACAGCAAGGCGGCAGACCTTGCAAAGCTGATAGAGGACAACAAGGACTTTGAAGCCAGTGTTCGTATCATAGAGCGGGCAAACACCCTGATTAACAGGGAACTCAAAAAACTAAGTCAGGACAGGGCGGTTGCTTTGGAACTGTATAAGAGCCTTTGCAAGTCCATTCTGAACAGTTCGGGGGATAGAAAGTAATCTTCCGCACGTTTACATAAATCAAAGCCACACCTTACGCAAAATGAGGTGTGGTTTTTTGTTGACTATTATTTGGTGTTTTTCTGTTGACAAATGTTTCTTTTAGCGTTATAATGAAGAAAAAAGTTGAGAGGTAAAGTGTATGAAGATGAAAAAAATTCTCATAGGCATTTCAGCGTTTGCTATAACAGCAAGCCTGTTTTCGGGCTGTGCAGGTCAGACTCCTGTTGAAACTAACAGTATAACGACTTCCGATACAAGCAGTACAACTACCGCCGAAACAAGCAGTACAACGGCAACAGAGCCTACAACCGAAAGCAAAGCCGAAACAATCGAGGTTTCAACGGAGGAAACCCCCGCAACAGAAGAAACCGCAGGCATTGATGAAGCGGCACTTCGTGAAGAGGGTGAGCATTGGTATAATGAATACAAAGACAGAGTAACCTGTGATGAAGAAACATTTATTACAGAGTATATTCAGTATAGAATAGGTGGAATGGAAGAAGTTGACGCAGCGAATGAAGTTTATCTGGCATACATAAAGATAGCACTTCAGGAACCCACAACACCTGCACAGACAGAAACCGTACCAAGCAATGGTTCAGCGGCAGAGGATATAGTTTATGTTAATGGTGATGATACCCCAAATGCAATCACAGGAAATGGTGATAAAACGGAAGATGCGAAGCCCACAGTAGTAAAGCCCGACAAGCCCGCAGAAACCACCCCAGCAAAAGACTATTCCAACATCAAATGGGGAGACCCAATCCCAGATAACCTGACAAACAATTATGGTAAGAAAGCGGAAGTAGCAAAGTGGAAGGACGCAAAAGGTGGTAAATTCGTTTACATAAACGGAAATTACTATTACAGTATTCAAGACTGGGCAGAGGGTAAGCCATCCTTAAGCATGGAAGTTGTAACAGGAATAACAGTTGAAGATGCAATAGACAGTGGTCTTATACCAGAAGAACCTGATAACTGGCACTAATGACATCCAGAGGAACAACCTTCAAACCATAAAACTAAAAGGACCCTATCTTAATTGGTAGGGTTCTTTTAGTTTAGCATAACATTCACAAATATAAAAATAAATTTATATAAATTAGTAGTGTATTGCAGAGGTGTTGAAAATGGGTAGACTTCAAAAAGGTGTTAATGACCTTAAGACATGGTGTTTATCAAATGGAGAGTTTGGACTGCAGTTGATGAATGAGTGGACAGGTGGATTTGGGGATATGGATTATGTGGGGATTGATGATGTGTCATTTGGGAGAATAGGAGAAAGGCGGCAATTTGAGAATTGACGTTTTTAGGCACATGGGAGAATATGTAATATAGCGGATATTGTTCAATAGACCTCATCGGCAATGGTGAGGTTTTTTGTTATCCTCCATTATCTTCCAGAAAATAATTGGTGCGGACAGATTTATACATTATATTTATTACAAGAAATAGTATAAAGCCCCTCGGAATGCTGAAAAGCGCCGAGGGGTTATTTTTTTGTACAATGTGTGATAATCTGATGAAATTTTTGTGAAGTCATTTATGGGCTGACATGAGATGCAAGCCGTTTTGCTATGCATTGGCAAAGAAGCGACAGCATTATGAAAAAGGGTTCTCGACCTAAAAAACAGCATTCCTCTAATAGATTGTACATCAACATTTTTTGATGAATTCATTTTCAAAGGAGTGCTACAAAATGAAAGCAGAACTAAAGAACATTGACAAGTACGAAATCAACAGGGGAAGTGTGGTGAAGAAGCGGTTGACAAACGTCCCCGTGCCTGTCAGCAGAGGAAATAGGCGAGATGACGGAACGCCAAGCCCGAATGCCGAGGGGAATTACATTCGCCGTATGAAGAAAAGAGCAAAAACAATCAAAGAGAAATGCAGGAACTGCTTTTCGGTAGGGACAGCAGTTCTCGTTGGGCTGACATTCGATAAGCAAAAGTGCGCTGATATCGACCTAAAGGATATCAAGCAGACGCACAAAGAGTTTAACAAGTTTATAAAGCGTGTTAACCGAAGATATGAGGGATTTTGTTATGTTGCGACATTCGACAGGCAGAATAAGGGCAACTGGCATTATCACATGATGTGCAACTTTCCTGTCGCGGGTAATTACATAGAAGCAAGAATTATACTGGAAAACCTATGGCAATGCGGACGGGTATATTTTTCAGAGGTATTTTCAGAAAGACATTTCAACAATTGTGTCAGATACATGAATAGAAATATGTTCAATCACGACTCTGACAAGCGTGGAATAAAGGGGTATCTTGCTTCACGGAACGCTAAAGGCAAGATTGTCGTTTCTTCGGGGCGAGTAACTGACAAACAGAAGTTCAAGAAAATAGACAACGATGTGAAGCAGTACACGTTGGAGGAGATTTATTCCGCTACAAAGCGTGTAGGGTTTATTCAAGAAATCAATGGTACAAAAGATGTTATCGTTGATTTCGACAATCAATATACTTTTGTTCCTGCAGGATATCAGCCGCTTGATATGGGGATAACAGCCTATTCCTCGCCTGTTAGGTACGATAACCTGTTTCCGAGGCTAGAAACGGCTAAGCCCAAGCCTATATCCCCCAAGAAAGGCACTAAGAAAAAGGCTAAGAAGCCAGCCAACAAGCATTCCACAGATAATAACCAAACTACCCCAAAGTAAAGGACAGGGGGTAATCCCCTGTAATATTCTGACTGAACAGAGTTATTCTGTTTGACCGTATGCGTTGCATTAGGCAGCACAGCATTGTGCAAAAATGTGACGTCTAATGCAATATGCATCGGAATATTATCTAGTGAATTATAAAAAACAGGTTTTTTGTAATTCGGAAATAAGTGTAAAATTCTGACGGAATCGAGAGGGGGTATAAGGGATAAGGTCGAAAATTATTTCACCCAATTTTCATTCCCAAGTGGTTGAAATCGGTGTAACCCGGCGTTAGAATGGGTTTGCAAGATATTTCCATATTTTGCTAAATCAATGTTGGATTTTCGGTTGTTATCCGTATGTTATGGAAAAGAAACTGTATGAACTGATTGCAGAGCTTCTGAGGGAGCAAAAGCTGATATCCGACAGCGAATTCAAGCGTATCGGCAGGCTCATTCAGAGCGAATACGGCGGCAAACTAAAGTATGAAAGGAAAGATGAGAAATGTTCGGAATAAACACCTTTGGCGGTGTTTACCCAAAGGAGAATGAGAACAGGGTCGCAATTTACAACCGCTGTTCGTCAGACAAACAGGAGGACAGTCTGGAGTCACAGGCTGAACAGAGCCTTTCAATTGCACGGGACAAGGGCTGGATAGTGGTTGATCAGTATGTTGAGCTGAAAAGCGGAACTACCTCAGAAGAAAGAACAGAGTATCTGCGAATGCTGGAGGATATGCAAAAGGGCAAGTTTGACATCATTATGATTAAGAGCCTTGACCGCCTTATGCGTAATGTAAAGGATTGGTTTAATTTCCTCGACATTCTGATGAAAAACAATCTGTACCTGTACACATACATAGACGGACGTTTCTTTGAGCGGGAAAGCTGTTATCTGATGTATATGTTCCTAAGTGCGATGAACGAGCAGTTTTCCTATGAGCTGTCAAGGAAAATCCGAAACGCACATCAGATACGCTACAAAAAGCAGTCGGGGTGGAACTTCTCAAATACCCCGTTCGGCTGGAAAAAAATCGATATGAAAACCTATGAGATAAACGAGGACGAAGCGTACTACATAAGGCGGGCTGTGGAGCTTGTCAAAGAGGGTTACAGCGTGTATAAAATCAGTCAGATACTGTGGCGGGAGGGTTTAAGGAACAGCAACGGCGAAAAGATGGACAGTTCCGTTATCAAGAACATTCTGACCTCTCCACGACTGTACGGAACAGTTGTAATGCACAAAGACCAGATGAATTTCAACACCAAGAAGCGTGAAAAGGTGGATAAGGACGAGTGGATAACGGTTGATAATGCAATACCCGCTATTATCAGCAAAGAGGACTGGCAGGCTGTACAGGCAATTTTGGAAAGCAGAAAAGCCGAGAGCAACAGCTTTATTCCCCACAAATATCCGCTTAGCGGAAAAATCAAGTGCGGTGAATGCGGAAGTATGTATCACCGTATGATGTACGACAAGCGCATAAAGGGGCAGGCGGTCGGCAAGGTAGCTTACTGGAAGTGCATAAGAGCTTACCGAAACCCGAAAGGTATAGAGGGACTTAGCTGTGACAATGAATGTTTAGACGAAGAAAAGGCTTATGCGCTTATTGAGGAATGTGCAAGTGCCTATCTCGGGAAGCTGCAAGCCAAAAAAGAGGATATTGTAGCAAATATGCTGAATATCGTAAAACGAGCCTTAGAGGAAAATGCAGGTATAGGAAGTCTTGAGGACTTGAAAAAGGAAATCGGCAAACTTGAACGAAAAAAGGAAAAATTATTTGAAAGACTGATGGACGAAACCATAAACAAGGACGACTTCAAAATATTCAACGACAGGCTTGTGAAAGATATCGAAAAGCTCCAGCAGGAAATTATCCGCATAGAAGCCACACAGGGCAGTCTGATTGAAAATCAGGAACGCTTAGAAATGATAAGAAAAACGCTTAGCGACACCGACATAATCGACAGGGCGAAAGCGGTAAATAATCTTGATATGATTGACTGCATTGAGGTAATTGGTGACGGAACGCTAAAGGTTTACTGGAACAAATACAGGGTTCTCGGACTGCTTCAACTTAATGGAATAGAACAGCCTGACGAACGGGAAGATGAGTTTATCTCCGTTGTTTCGTATAACGGAAACAGAGCGTTAAAGGATAGAGTGACAAGTCAAAAGGAACAGATTTTGGAGTATGTCGCAAATGAACCGAGAGCGACATATCCCAAAATCGCAAAGGCAATAGGAGCAACAAAATGCGAAGTTGCCGCAAGATTAAAGTACCTGTTCAGTGATGGTTTTCTCACAAGAGATGAAAACGGGGATTTTGTGGTACTGAAAAAGTGACATATAACAGGCAGGGGAGCTTTGTGACGAACGCTGTTCTCCTGCTTGTAAGATGTGTTTATTCTCGATAATGCAATGTGCCTTGATTTTACGCAGATAATATGCTATAATTAAGGAAACAATAAATACGGAGGAAATTATGGCTGAACAGACAATGACCCTTGAACGTGCAATGAAAAATGCTATCGTTTCTACGGAAATGGAAGGCTTCGTTGTTACAGAAGAACAGCGTGAGTTAATGAAAAAGGTCCTTAAAAACGAAATCACCCTTAAAGAAGCTATTGCTGTGCTTAACAAGAAATATAAGTAAGGTGGCATTATGGGGTATTCACTTGAAGTGACTGATAAGGACTGTTATCCGAATACTACCGTTCTGATAAACAAACTCGGCATAACGGACGAAAAGGTTTTAAAGGAAAATGAGAGCTTTATTACAAGCACCATAGCGGCTATGCTTATTAGCAAACCGTTAAAGCCCGATTTTGATTTTGGAGATTATAAAGCAATTCATTATGAGCTTTTTTCTGAGCTTTATGAATGGGCGGGAAGTGTAAGAATCATAAACCTATCCAAAACATCAACGGTGTTTACTGCTCCCAGAAACATAGAGGAGCTTGGCGGCAAAATATTCGGCAGATTAAAGAAACTGAATTACTTTGTCGGTTTGCCAAAAGCGGAATTTGTGGCTGAAATCGCCGATTTATATAACACTATAAATATGCTTCACCCGTTCCGTGAGGGTAATGGACGTACACAGCGTGTGTTCTTTATGCAGCTTATTCAGAATGCAGGCTACAGTATTGATTATTCGGAGTTTAATTCTGAATATCTAATGATTAGCAGTATACAGGCGGCTTCGGGAGTTATGGACAATCTTATCAGCTTTTTTGAAAACAATATCAATTAATACTACACCATTGTTCCAAAACAAACTCAACCAATGGCGTTGCAAATGCATTTCGGATTTATTTATGCTATGACAGTAAAGGCGGCGAAATAATTTATGGACGATAATTTAATATCTTTAAAGAAATTGAAAAGTGATATGGAGTCAATGAAACTTCTTTCAATCTTTCTTAATCCAGAACAAAGAAGAATGTTAAAAGATATGGAAAGTAAAGTTAAAAACATTATTGCTCAAACAACAGACTTTAATAATAGATTTTCTTCTTATGGCTGGTGTGCCTATGACAGTATGAGTTTAGCTCTTATGGAAAGCGCAAATGCGGCTTTTGAAGCACAAGGAATAGAAGCCGCAGAACAAATACTAATTAACTATTACAAAACAGATGTTAGCAAAATTACTCATTGGATAAAGCATTGTTCTGAAGCATTTGCTGTACGGGATAAATTAATTCAACGCTTTTTTGAAGACCATTTTGCAGAGCGCTATCATGCAAGTGTTCCGCTGGGATTGATTATAGTAGATGGTGCAGTAAATGACTTTACTAAGAGCAAGGGATTTTTTGCAGAAGGGACATCTGTTGACGCTTGGGACTGTTTGGTTGGATGCAGTGATGGATTAACAAAGCTAAAAAGCATATTCAACCAAAACCGAACAAAGACAAATACAGAAAAAATTACACTTCCCTATCGAAATGGGATATTGCATGGGCGGGACTTAAATTATGCAAATGAATATGTATCGTGTAAATGTGTATCTCTTATGTTCGCTGTTGCTGATTGGATGAAGATGAAAAACAGCGAAGAATCAAGGAAAGCTGAATACGAAAAATCAATTAATCCACCTTCTATAAGAGAGTCATTACAACGCTTAAAGGAGAATGAGCAAATACGTGATGAAATCTCGTCATGGAAAAAACGAACGGTAGTTGTGGGCAATGATATTCCTTCTTGTGGTACAGTAGAGGATTATAAAGATTATCCGTATATTTGTGAAGTAATTGAAATGTTATTGGCTTGGAAAAGCAAAAACTATGGAAAGTTATCAACACATCTTCAAGAAATGTTTTCATCTAGCCTATCAGCAGGAAAAAGAGCTGGTGAATGTCACAAACTATTTGAAAATAAGGTTCTTGATTATTATGAAATCATTGAAGTCGAAGAACGTGCTTGTGCTCTATCCAAAGTAGTAGTAAAAGTTTTGTGGACAACTAAGAACACTAAGAAAGAGGCTACATTAACTTTTGGCTGTGTTTACAAGAGCAATAGTGAGCGTGTAGGTGTTCCATGGCGAAATAATGGGAGATGGGTTTTAATGCCTTGGGATATACGGGAATTATATCGATAAATCGTTTTCAGTACCATGTTTTATTCTGTTATGCCACAGAATATCATTTTCAAGAATAGAATAAAACATACCCCAGCTAGAGATGAAAACGGCGACTTTGTGGTACTGAAAAAGTGACATATAACAAGCAGGAGGGCTTTGTGAAAAACATTGTCCTCCTGTAATTATCTAGTATACAGCATTATACATTTTTAGTATTATTTAGGTGATTACAGGCGTATCCACAATCCCTGCCGCCAGTTTTGCCAGAGTGTTCCCGGTACAGGGCGCAACCAGCAGAACATCGAACATCTTTTTCGGGCCGATAGGCTCGGTGGTGGTTATTTCATGCAGAACAGTCTTTCCGGTGATATCGAACAGCCTTGCCGCGTGCTCCTGCGCCCTGCCGAAGCGGGTGTCGGTGGTATAGGCGCACTCTGACATTATCGGAGTAATGTCGCAGCCCATTGCTGCCAGCTCCGACAGCACCCTGAACACCCTCGAAAATGTGCAGAACGAGCCGCACACCGCCGCCCCGACCTTTAGTCCGGCAAGCTTTGAAATGTCGGTCATATATAGTTACCGCCATGTTTCAGGCGGAGTCCTCCTTTCATCATTGTCCCCAAAGCAGACGCCTGAGGTCAGCTCCGGTCAGCCGCCGCAGTTATCGCCTGAGCAATCGCCTCTCCGGCAGTCCTCGGCGAGAATTTTCCCGGCAAACCCGCCGCCATGATATGCTTTATTCCGGCGGCTTCGGCATAGCCCTTTTCAGGCTGGGCAGGCTTTGAGGCAAGCTCCATGTACAGCGCCGTTTTGCGCATTCTTGCGAAATCGTCTTTGCTGAAAAGCTCCGCCGGAGCAGTGTTTATGATAAGATCCGCGCTTTCCGCCGCAAGCCCCGCAAGCGATGCAGGCAGCGCGCAGAACCCGTCAAGTATCGCCCTCTCCCGCTGAACAGAGCTTCGTGCAGTTATCGTCACACGACATCGGAATCCCCGAAGAAGCCCCGCAAGATAATACGCGATCCTGCCGTAGCCGGTTATCACCACGCTAGAATTGAACAGCGAGCCGTCAGACTCGCTTATCAGCAGGGAAACTGCGCCCTCGGCGGTGAGCAGCGCGTTCTTGAGGGTCAGCTCCTCCCCGGCGAAGTAGTTCACCAGCCGCAGCCCGTTGTCCGCGCACAGCTTCTCCAGACGCTCGGAGCTTCCACCGGCTAGGACAAGCCCGCCGACCTGCGCGTATTCCGGAATGCTGTCCAGCGGAATTGCCTCTTCGGACAGCGGAGCGTTTATATTAATTCCGTCCCTCGAAAAGGGCAGCGGCAGCACTATCCTAGCGTATTTCCCGGAGGGCTGCGGGAAATCACCGCCCAGCCCCGCCGCGCTGACTCCGTTGGTCTGGGAGATCAGCTCCGCCGCATAAATTATGCGCTTGTCGCCGCCGAGAAACAGATAATTTTCCATGCCGCACCTCCGTGAATACGCCTCCGGTATACTCCGGGTCAGTATCATAATATGTAGCAGACCGAAAATCAGTGACGGAAATCATCGGAATTTTCTTTACTCAGCCCTTGAAATAATGGCGCGGAAGTAGTATAATAATCTCAGAAATTTTTTTGCAAAGGAGATACTCTCATGAATATATGGCACGACATCAATCCGGACAGGATCACTCCTAACGATTTTATCGCGGTAATCGAGATCGAAAAGGGAAGCAAAAAGAAGTACGAGCTGGACAAGCAGACCGGTCTTATCATGCTGGACAGAATACTGTACACCTCCACCCACTACCCCGCAAACTACGGATTTATTCCGAGGACGCTCGCGGACGACGGCGACCCGCTGGACGTACTGGTGCTCTGCAACGAGCCCATCAACCCGCTGGTGCTTGTGCAGTGCTACCCTATCGGCGTTATCACCATGCTTGATAACGGCAAGAATGACGAGAAGATAATCGCGATCCCGTTCGAGGATCCCACCTACAACGCGTACCGCGGCATCGAAGCGCTCCCCAGCCACCTGTTTGAGGAAATGCGCCACTTCTTCTCGGTGTACAAGCAGCTTGAGGGCAAGACCACAGCCGTAAACGAGGTCATGGGTCAGAAGCAGGCAGTAGAGGTCATTCGCCAGTGCATTCAGAACTACAACGAGATATATGCACCCCAGCACCCCTATATTCCTGAACATAAAGCGAAAGGCAAGAAGTGATGATACTTGCGAGCCAGTCTCCCCGCCGCAGAGAGCTTCTAGGACTGATCACCGATAATTTCGAGATACTTCCGGCGCAGGGGGAGGAAATACTCCCGGAAGGGATATCGCCCCGCGAAGCAGTGATCCTGCTCTCTCAGCAGAAAGCCGCAGAGGTCAGGCAGCGTAAATTCCCCGGAATGGAGGAAATCCCCGACACTATAATCGCCGCAGACACGGTGGTGGCTGTTGACGAAGAAATACTTGGAAAGCCCCGCAGCCGCGAAAACGCCGAGGAAATGCTTCACAAGCTGTCCGGAAGAAAGCACAGTGTTTTCACCGGAGTGACTATAATTTCCGGCAGCCGGACAAGCTCCTTTGCGGAAGAAACCTCAGTAGAATTCTACCCCCTCACCGACGAGGAAATAACCAGCTACGTTGACAGCGGCGACCCTATGGACAAGGCGGGCGCTTACGGAATACAAGGACGCGGCGCGCTTCTGGTGAAGCGTATTGAAGGGGATTACTACAACGTTATGGGACTTCCCGCAGGGCGGCTTTACAGAGAACTAAAGCTGATACAAAAAACCTAATAATTTCATCGCATTTTGGAGAACTAATGAACGACATCAAATATAATAAACTCACCGACAAAAATTTCAGCAAATACTCATTAGATGATTTCATCAGGCATCAGGAGGTCACGGAATGCTGGCGCAGGTCAGACGCCGGGCTTGTACTAACTCCGGTAAGCTTTGTGGAGGACTGGGACAGGCAGAAATGCCGGGAGGTCGCGGAGAGCATTCTTGACGGCATTTCAGGCTCCGGCTTTGCATACGGCGCGTTCTGCGATAACAGGATAGCCGGCTATATCTATGTATCCACGGAATTTTTCGGCAGCGAGGGTCAGTATATCGAGCTGAAGATGTTCCATGTGTCGGAGCCGTTCCGCAGAATGGGTATCGGCAGGGAGCTTTTCCGGCTTGCCTGCCAAGAGGCAGGGAAGCTCGGCGCGAAGAAGCTGTACATTTCCGCGCATTCTTCAAAGGAAAGTCAGGCAGCCTACCGCGCTATCGGCTGCGTTGAGGCGGAGGAAATAAACCGCGAGATCGCCGAGAGCGAACCGTGCGATATCCAGATGGAATATAAGCTGTAAGAAAGGCGGCAGATATGACTATAAAGAAGCTCACCCCGGAGGAATATCCCTCCGCCCTTGAGCTTGTATGGCGGGTCTTTCTGGAATTTGAAGCCCCGGACTACACTCAGGAGGGGATTGATGAGTTCCAGCGGAGCATAAGCGACCGGAATTACCTGTCGATGCTGACAGTTTACGGCGCATATATTGACGATGTTCTGGCGGGGGTAATCGCCACCCGGAGCCTTGGCGGGCATATTGCGCTGTTTTTTGTGGACAAGCAGTTCCAGCGGCAGGGTGTCGGGCGGGAGTTGTTCAGAGCCGTTCTCTCCGACTGCCGTTTTGACAGCATTACGGTAAATTCCTCGCCCTATGCGGTGGAGGTTTATCACAGACTAGGATTTAAAGATACCGACAGCGAGCAGACCGTCAGCGGTCTGAGATTCACTCCCATGAAGCGTGAAGTAAAACACGAAGAATAATTGATGATTTTGCTATAATAATAAAGCGAAAAATTGGAATTTGTCGAGTGCCTCGACACGCAACTCCGCGCTTTGCGCGGAATGCTTTTCGCTTCCTTTTGGCACAAAAGGAAGTAGGGTGTGGGGCAAAGCCCCACCACTCGCGCGCAAGCGCGCTACTCGGCGCGGCAGCGCCGCTATACGCGTAAAAGGCGCTAAAGGGGTTACAGGGGGAAAACAAGAGTTTTCCCCCTGTCTGTGACTGCTTACAGCAGCCACAGACAACTACATCACCGCGCGTTTTGGGCGGGGCTTGCCACCCTTCTTTACTGATTATATTTAAACTCCAAAGTTACAGCTAGGCAAGGAATTTATTGGGTTTGTCAATGCCTGCTCCGCAGTCATTGACAGGGGGAAAACTCTTGTTTTCCCCCTGTTACCCCTTTAGCGCTTCTGACGCGTTTATGCGCTTCGCGCTGAGTGGTGGGGCGCTGCCCCACACCCCGCTTCCTTTTGGAAGCCAAAAGGAAGCGAAAAACAGTTGCGCTTCGCGCGGAGCTGCAAACGGAAACCCGCCCGACAAATTCCAATTTATCTATAAGATAAAAAAGCCTGAAAAGACCGCAGTCTTTTCAGGCTTAACATATTTAAATCTGCCCCACTGCCAAAAGCATTTTTCAGGTTTCGTTGATCTTAGATCCGCTCTTGAAGCACAGCGCCGCCAGCAATCCGAAGAATATTGCCGCTGCAATACCCGCAGCCGAGGAGGTAAATCCCCCCATAAACGCTCCGATAAGCCCGTGCTTGTCTACCGCTTCCCTAACTCCCTTTGCAAGCAGGCTGCCGAATCCGGTCAGCGGAACGGTAGCACCTCCCCCAGCAAACTCGATAAGCGGCTCGTACACTCCCACTGCGCCGAGAATAACTCCCGCCACAACGTAGCTGACCAGTATTCTCGCCGGAGTTAGCTTTGTAAGGTCGATCAGAAGCTGACCGATCACGCAGAACGCTCCTCCGATCACAAAAGCCCAGACATATTCCATAAACATATCCATGACTCCACCCCCTATTCAGAAGTAATTTCCACACAGTGCGCAATTCCCGGTATGCTGCCGCCCTGCTGTACCATTGTCGGCGACATAAGCGCGCCAGTTGCACAGTAGAGTATCCTCTTCAGCTCCCCGGACTGCACCCGCTTCAGGAAATGCCCGCACATCATCGAAGCCGAACAGCCGCAGCCCGAACCGCCGGCGTGTACGTCCTGACTTTTCCTGTCGTAGATCATCAGTCCACAGTCCTTGTGGTACTTTTTGATGTCCACACCGTCCCGCTCAAACAGATCATACAGCAGATCGCTGCCCACCTGTCCCAGATCTCCGGTGATTATCAAATCGTAGTCCTGCGGGTGAGAAGCCCGATGCCGGAAGTGCCGGGTCAGCGTGTCGTATGCCGCTCCCGCCATCGCCGCACCCATGTTGTTGAGGTCGCTTATTCCCATGTCCTCAATCTTTCCCACAGTTGCCGCCCGGATAAACGGCGGCTTTACCCCGGAGGCAACAAGCGCCGCTCCCGCCGCAGTCGCCGTCCACTGCGCCGTAGGAGTCCTTACTCCGCCGTAATTCAGCGGAAACCGGAACTGCCGCTCCGCCGTGCTGAAATGCGATGAGGTGCTGGCTATCGCAGTATCAACATATCCCGCGTTCACCAGCGCCGCCGACAGCAGAAGTCCCTCCGCGAACGTGGAGCAGGCTCCGTATATCCCAAGATACGGAATATAGTATTCCTTAAGCCCGTAGGAGCTTCCCACACACTGGTTGAGCAGGTCTCCCGCAATTATCAGGTCGATCTTGTCTGGTTCAAGCTCCGCCTTGCGCAGAACATGACCCACCGCGCGTTTCTGGAACAGAGTTTCCGCCTGCTCCCATGTGTCCTCGCCGCCCTTGTTGTCGTCGATCACCTCGTCAAACTCCCCTCCGTAGGGGCCTTCGTTCTCCGCTTTTCCGACCACCGCCGCATAGGATATTATCGATGGCTTACGGAAGCAGAATGTCTTTCCCTCGCAGAATTTCATCTTCCCGCTCCTTTCACATTCTCACCTGCCGAACAGACCGATTATATAGTATATGATGCCGTAGACCACCGACGCGCTTATGCCATAAACAATGACCGGGCCGGCGATCACAAACATCTTCGCTCCAAGACCCAGCACATAGCCTTCGCTTTTGAATTCCAGCGCCGGAGAAGCCACAGCATTCGCAAAACCAGTGATAGGGACTAAAGTACCAGCGCCCGCGTGCTGAGCGATCCTGTCATACCATTCAAGTCCGGTGAACAGAATGCTCAGAAAAACCAGCGTCATTGATGTGAGCGCGCCTGCGTCGTCTTTGTTAAGCCCAGCCATGCCATAGAGATTCAGCAGCGCCTCACCCAGCGTGCAGATAAGCCCGCCGACAAGGAACGCCATAGGCAGCGTTTTATACAGCTTTGAACCCGGAGAGCGCTTTTTCGCAAGCTCGCCGTATTCCTCGTTGGATATATTCATAAATAACTGCTCCTTTATTTGATTTTTGTGAGTATTATTTAACGGAGGAATTTAAAAATACGCTTTACCGGTCTATTGCAGAAAATTGTATAAATTGAATGATTTCTATTGACAAAACAGCCATTTTATAGTAAAATAAATATACAAGTAATGGTATTGACATTAGGGGGTAATGATATGGCTCTTGTGAACGTCATGGAATTAACAGTAAAAGATAAACTTGAGGAAATGCTCAAAAACGAAAACTGCTGCAAATGCGAACGCTGCATCGAGGACATGACCGCAAAAGCGCTGAACAAGCTCCCCTCGAAATATGTCAGCACCCACAATGGCGAGCTGTTTTCAAAGCTCGACTCGTCCATTCGCCAGAACAGTGTGGACATTAATATCGCGGTGGCAGAAGCCATAAAATGCGTTTCAAAGAACCCGTCCCACAGCTGATATCCCAGTCTGCCGCGGCGTCAGAATGCCCGCGCTGGCAAACAGGCTTTGATTTGTTGAATACTATATGTCCCCCGGAGTAGATCCGGGGGACTTTTTTTGCGTGCTGCACAGTTTTTTTCGCCGGGGACGTTTTTTTCTGCGAAAACTCACGAAAATAACAAAAGAGTATGGAATTTCCCGAAAAAGTATGTTATAATACAGGAGTATTGTATTGTATCCTGAAACCGGATTGACCGGGAATAGGGAATAATAACAAGGAGGAACTCAATATGAACAAACTCAGCGAAAAAATCCAGAAGCTGGTCGGAACAGGACTTCTGACCGCGCTGGTCGTTGTCATCTACCTGCTGACAATGGGGCTTACGATCGGCCCGTTCAACATCACCTTTGCGCTTATCCCAATAGTAGTCGGAGCGGCACTGTATGGCTGGCCGGTAGGAACATGGCTCGGTCTTGTTTTCGGCGCAATGGTACTCTTCACAGGAGGAGGAAACGCATTCTTGGTTATAAACGCCCCCGGCACGATAATCACCGTGCTTGTAAAGGGCGCGGATGCCGGCGCAGTTTCCGGACTTCTTTACAAGGCTCTTGAAAAGAAAAACCGCTGGGTGGCTACCATTGCTGCGGCAGTGGCTGCCCCGATCATGAACACAGGAATATTCCTGATCGGCTGCCTGCTGTTCTTTATGGGAACTATCAGCGAATGGGCTGCCGGCGCAGGTTTCGAGAATGCCGGAGTGTACATGATAAGCGCTTTTGTCGGCGTTAATTTCCTCGTGGAGCTGGGCGCAAACCTGCTGTTAAGCTCTGCGGTAGTACGAATTCTCGATGTGATAAAAAAGCCGTCCGTCCCTAAAACAAGCGCCTGACGGCAGAAGGAGCAGCAATGATTCTTGCAGTAGATATAGGCAACACGAATATAGTCCTCGGCTGCGCGGACGACAATGAGATACTTTTCCGGGAGCGTCTGTCCACAAATCAGACGGAAACCTCGCTTGAATATGCGGTGAGAATAAAGGCAGCTCTTGACATTAACAAAATTGCCCCCGAAAGCATTTCCGGAGCGATAATCTCATCAGTTGTCCCCTCCGTCACCGGTACAGTCAAGGCGGCTATCGAAAAGCTTATTTCCGTGAAGGTGCTGACGGTAGGCCCCGGAATCAAGACCGGACTTAGCATAGTTATCGACAATCCGGCGCAGCTAGGCAGCGACCTTGTGGTTGACGCGGTGGCTGGAATTAATGAATATCCCGTTCCGCAGATAATCATTGACATGGGTACCGCGACCACCTATTCAGTTATAGACAAGAATCGCAGCTTTATCGGTGGACTTATCGCCACTGGAATGGCTGCTTCCGCAGAAGCCCTCAGTTCAAAGACCGCACAGCTCCCGAAGATCGCCTTTGAAAAGCCTAAGAAGATCATCAACAGCAACACGGTCGAGTGTATGAAAAGCGGCATAATGTACTCCAACGCCTGCGCTATCGACGGAATTATTGAGCGCATTGAAGAGGAACTTGGCGAAAAATGTACCGTTGTCGCCACCGGAGGACTTTCAAGCGTTGTCGTACCGCTCTGCAAACGCGAGATCATCATTGATGACGACCTTATGCTAAAGGGGCTTGTGCTCATTTACAGCAGAAACAAACACTAATAAACCATAACCTTACAATACACAAAATTCCCCCCGGACGACCGAGGGGAATTCTTGTATTATGTACGCTTTTTCACCGGCATAAGCAGGTCTATCTGACCGTCTAAGCCGCTGTCCTTTCGTCCTGTGTGCGAGCAATATACCCAGTTAAGATGTTCCTCAAGCAGCCCGCCCATGGTTTCATCGTTCCCACGGTAATTCGGCTGATATTCCTCGCTGTTTTCCGCCCACCTAATAAGATCCTGCCAGTACTGGAACTCCGGGAACTTTATCGTGTACGCCGCATACAGTCCGCCGCTGAACTGCTTCTTGGTGCAGTTTTCCGGGACTTCCATGTCCTCAGGTATCGTCACCCACACCTCGTAGCCGTAAAGCCCGTCCTCCCGCATTCCGGGGTTAGGGTGGTTGAAGCCGAACATTCGTGAATCCGGCTTTATCTCATACAGTCTGCTCTCCCTGATGAACCTATCCGCTTCATTGCCGACGTGTTCCTCCGGGTTTTCGCCTATGTAGTGGAACGCCGCCACGGTAAACGGCGGCAGCAGAACTATCCGTACATTCAGGCTCTTGTTCAGTACCTCGTCTGCCTTGTTGAGTTCGCTCATGTCTGCACTCTCCTTTAATGTGGTTTTTGGAAGGGAGAGCGCCTTTGCCGCTTCAATAAGACCGGGGTCGTTCAGCAGGTCGAGCCGTACCTTGCAATGTATGCTCTGCTCCAGCCGCCCGGCAAATGCCTTTAGTATGCCGCGCATCTTGTCGAGGGAGTCTATTTCCTCGTCCAGAGCTGCGATATTCTCCTGCATTATCCGGAGCGCATGAAGCTGCTCATTATCCTGTAAGATAACGGCTATCTGCTTCAGCGGGATACGCAGCTTTCGGAGTATGATTATCTGCTGAAGCCGACGAACAGCGTTTTCATCATACATTCGATAGGCGTAATCCTCTCTGTGCAGCGTTTCGATAAGCCCCAGCTTTTCGTAATGCCGGAGCATTCGTGGGGTCACGTCATACTGCTTCGATACCTGACTTATTGTGAGATTTTCCATCGGCGCATCTCTCCTTTCAAGTTAAGTATAAAGCATTACACCGTGTCAAAGTCAAGGGGTTTCAGAAAATTTTTTCTGAAAAATCAGCGCGTCGTCATCTTCATAGTAGCCCCGGCGCACTGAAATTTTCTGATACCCGGACTTTTCATAGAGCGCTATCGCGCCGGAGTTCCTGCTCCTGACCTCAAGAAAGCAGCAAACCGCGCCCCGCTCCCGCATTTCCTTGTGAAGCTGCGCCAGAAGCCTGTCTGCAATTCCCTGCCTGCGGTATTCCGGCAGCGTGGCTATCTGGTATAACTCACCCTCGTCCACAACGACCCGTCCCAGCGCAAATCCGATGATTTTTTCCTCCCGTCGCTCGGTGCAGAGGATATTCAGCGGGCTGTTTATCTCCGACAGCAGAGTTTCCTCCGTCCAGCTTCCGTGGAAGCACTGCCGCTCTATCTCGTAAAGCTGCCGGAATTTCTCGTCAGTGAGCGTCATACCAGCTCTTTCCCTCCTTGGCGTCAGCGGTGAGCGGCACGGATAGCTTAACCGCACTCTGCATTTCCTCCGCAAGAATTTTCGCCGCCTGAGCCGCCTTGTCCTCCGGGGCTTCCACGATAAGCTCATCGTGGACTTGAAGTATCAGCTTTGCTTCGGGTAACTCCGCTTTCAGCCGGCGGTATACCCTCACCATTGCGATTTTGATGATATCCGCAGCTGTTCCCTGTATAGGAGTGTTCATGGCAATGCGCTTTCCCAGAGCCTTGACCGTCTTGTTGGTGGAAAGTATCTCCGGAATAAACCTCCGTCTGCCAAACATCGTCACCGCCCAGCCGTCCTTTTCCGCGCTCTCCGTCACCCTCGCCATATAATTATTCACGCCGGAATAATGGCTGAGGTAGTCGTCGATATACCGCTTCGCTTCACCGACGGAAACGTTTATGTCCTTTGCCAGTGAAAACGCGCCTATTCCGTACACAATGCCGAAATTTACCGCCTTTGCGCTGCGCCGCTGTTCAGGAGTTATCCACTCCGGAGGAAGTCCGAGAACGCTCGCCGCGGTTTCCGTGTGGATATCTCCGCCCTCGCAGAAGGTCTTTATCATCGCCTCGTCCCCGGACAGGTGCGCAAGCACTCTCAGCTCTATCTGGCTGTAATCCGCGTCTGCAAGCAGTTTTCCCTCTCCGGCGGTGAAGAATTTCCGGAAGTTCTTTCCCAATTCCGTCCTTACCGGGATATTCTGTATATTAGGCTCGGCGGAGGAAATGCGCCCGGTGCGGGTTTCCGTCTGCTTGAAGGTGGTGTGCATTCTTCCGTCAGGGGATACCGCCGCTTCAAGCCCCTTGACATAGGTGTTGTACAGCTTTGTCATGGTGCGGTAGCTGAATATCATCGGGATTATCTCGTGCTTGTCACGCAGCCCCTCCAGCGTATCCGCGTCGGTGGAATAACCGGTCTTGGTCTTTTTCCCGGCAGGAAGTCCAAGCTCCTCGAAAAGCACCACGCCAAGCTGCTTCGGAGAGCCGATGTTGAATTCATGCCCCGCGACCCGGTAGATATCCTGCTCCAACCGCTCTATCTCCGGCAGAAGCTCCTCGCCGAACTGGTGCAGCGCAGTCATGTCCATATGAACGCCCTCATGTTCCATTGAACTGAGGACTTCCGCAAGCGGAATCTCTATCTCCGTCAGGACACTGTACATTTCCAGCTCATGCAGCTTCTCCCACAGCGCCTTATTCAGCAGGAACAGCGACTCACCCAGACGTTCTTCGCTGTAAACCACGCCGTATTCCGCGCAAAGCCGCTCCGGGCTGTAATCGTTGGAATTAACATTCAGCAAATATCCCGCAAGGGTGGTGTCAAAAACGACATTTTTAAGCTCCAGCCCTTTTTCTATGCAGTAAGCATAAAGCGCCTTAGCGTCAACAGTGCGCTTTGGCTTGCCGCTTTTCAGGAACTCCGCGATATCCGGCGTCTGCGGCTTTCCGTCCAGATAAACCTTTACCTCTCCGTCAGTCAAAGCCACTTCGTAAGCCGCCGGGTCAAACTCCGGGATATCCTTTGCAGGGGCAGGGGCGGCTGTATCTTCGGCTTCAGCGGTTTCTCCAGACGCATTGGCTTCTGTGCGAATTGTGACCTTTGCCGGGGAGGTCTTGTCCAGTCCCAGCTTCTTCATTACCCCGAACATCTCCATTTCCGCGAGAATGCCTGCGGCTTCGGCGGGGTCGCCCGCGCCGCGTTCATAGCTGCTCATATCAAGCGGCACCGGCGCGTCCAGTACTATTTCCGCAAGCTTCCGGCTCATTTCCGCACTTTCTCTGCCGTTTTCCAGCTTTGTGCGGACGGACTTTGTGACCTCAACGGTATCAAGGTTATTATAGATATACTCCACAGAATGATACTTCTGAATAAGCCCAAGCGCGGTCTTTTCTCCCACTCCGGGAACTCCGGGGATATTGTCGGAGCTGTCGCCCATGAGCGCCTTTACCTCTATCATTTCTCTGGGGGTAACTCCGTACACCTCGTCTATCTTCGTCGGGGTGTAGATTATGTCCTCTTTATTGGAGGCGAGCCTTACCGTCACCTTGTCTGTGATAAGCTGGAAGCTGTCACGGTCACCGGTGGAAATAACGCACTCCCCTCCGGAAAGCTCCGCCGCATGGGAAAGAGTACCGATGATGTCGTCCGCTTCAAAGCCCTCTTTTTCCACAATGGTTATCCCAAGGGCGGTCAGGAGCTGCTTTATAACAGGCATCTGCGCCCGAAGTTCCTCAGGCATTCCGTGGCGGGTACCCTTGTATTCGGTGAACATCTTATGCCGGAATGTCGGCGCATGAAGGTCGAAAGCCACCGCAATGCGGTCGGGGTTTTCTTCCTTGAGCAGTTTTAGGAGAATGTTCAGAAATCCGGTCAGCGCGTTTGTGGGCATACCCTTTTTGTTGGTAAGAAGTCTGATGCCGTAAAAAGCGCGGTTCATTATACTGTTTCCGTCAATAACAAGAAGCTTCATTGCGATCACCTTATTTTCTTAGTCTGATTAGTAAATTTGGAATTTGTCGGGCGGGTACGCTTGCCAGCGACTTCCGCGCGAAGCGCAATTGTTTTTCGCTTCCTTTTGGCTTCCAAAAGGAAGCAGGGTGTGGGGCAGCGCCCCACCACTCAGCGCGGCAGCGGACGTTACCCCGCCAAATTCACAGCGCATTTCCGCTCAGATCATTCATTCTGATTTCATCAAGCACTTTCCGACTTAGCTTTTTCAGCATCAACATGGTACAGAATCCGGTGAATGCTCCTCCGATTATCGCGGAAGCAAGCAATATCGGCGCATAGGCAAGCACCATGAAATTACCATAGATTATCACCGCCGTTACCATCTGCCCGGCGATATGAGCAATAGCTCCGGCAACTCCGATGAACGGCAGCAGCTCCTCCCGCTTCTTTGCCGGGAGTATCCTCCGCAGCAGGATCATTACCCCAAGAGCACAGACGCCTCCCGCAACTCCATAAAACACATTCATCAACTTGCCGGTAATCAGCGCCGCAACAAAGCATCTCAGAATTACCACAATCAGCGCGTCTATCGAGCGCCATTTTCCGCCTATGTACAGAATGAACATAGTGACTATGTTCCCAAGTCCTACCCTTACGCCGGGAATAGGACATATCGGCGGGAGCCAGCTTTCGGCTGCGGACAGCACCGCCGCAATACATATAAACAGCGCACACAGCACTATCTTCTTAACCTTCATTGCTCTCACCCATTTTATTCTCCTGCTTCTCGTGGGGGGTATTCATTATCTGAGATACCCTCTCTGCGACAAGCATAAGCTCCGATTTCGGCTGGGGTTCAGGCTCCGGGGGAAGCTCCGGCTGACTGACAGCTTCCGCCGCAGTATCAACCGCACCGCCGGTCAGCGTGTAATCCTCCGGAGTCAGCTTCACCGGCGGAAACTGAAGCAGATATTCTCTGAAATAACCCGCCGCAAACCCGCACAGCGCGGCAGCAGCCGAAACCAGCATGGCAATGCCGCACAGCGTGAACAGCGTCCTGCCCAGAATAAAGCAGATGACCGAATAAACCATATCAAGAATATAGCTTATCGTGCGGACAGCAAAATCTCCGGTAACCGCCATGAGCGCCGCTCCGGCAGAAGCCACAGCCCCCACAGTCAGAATGATCCCGGTCACAGCCCCGCCCATGGCAAAGCCGCACACCACACAGACCAGAGCCGCCGCGCACTGAATATAAAAGCACGCGTGAATTACCCGGCGAAGCGCCCCCGCCCGCCTCTGCCGCGCAGAAACGAAGTCGGAAACTATGCTCTTTCCGTCGGTTTCAAAATGAATGAGCCGCTTTTTTATTCCGTCCAACATCTTCTCACTCCGAATTAATCCAACCAAATCGTGCAAGCCTCTTTATAGCTCGTCTATTTCCTTAAGCCACAGCGCGGAGGAAGCGTCACTGGGCATTCTCCAGTCGCCCCTCGGCGAAAGCGTCACAGAACCGACCTTAACTCCGTCCGGCAGGCAGCTCCGCTTGAACTGCTGCGAGAAGAACCGGCGATAAAAGGTCTTGAGCCATTTCAGGATAGTTTCGCGGTCATAGCTGCCTGCAAACGCATACTCCGCCAGCCGCAGCACCTTTTTCGGCGGGAACGCCCACCTTATCCCATGGTACAGGAAGAAGTCGTGGAGCTCATAAGGTCCGACAAGATTCTCAGTGATCTGGGCAATGTTTCCGTTTTCGTCCGCCGGAAGCAATTCCGGACTTACCGGAGTGTCGTAAACGCTCATCAGCACGTCCCGAAGCTCCTTGTTTTCAACCGTTCCTGCGTAATATTTCACGATGTGCCGCACAAGAGTTTTCGGAACGGAAGCGTTCACGCCGTACATCGAGATGTGGTCGCCGTTATAGGTCGCCCAGCCCAGCGCCAGCTCCGACAGATCGCCGGTGCCGACAACCATGCCGTTTTCCGCGTTGGCAAGATCCATGAGTATCTTAGTGCGCTCCCTTGCCTGCGCGTTTTCATAGACCACGTTGCGGTCATTTTCGTCATGCCCGATGTCCGCGAAATGCTGCTTTACCGCCGCCGCAATATCAATCACTCTGAGCTGCGTTCCGAGCAGCATACACAGCTTCTCCGCATTGCTGCGGGTGCGCTGGGTGGTGCCAAAGCATGGCATAGTCACCGCAAGAATATCGCTTGCCGGTCTGCCCAGAAGCTTCATTGCCTCCACGCTGACAAGCAGAGCAAGCGTTGAGTCAAGACCTCCGGAAATGCCGATAACAAGCGTTTTCGCATTTGTGTGGCGGACGCGCTTTTCCAGTCCGTGCGCCTGCATTGCAAGGATATCCTCGCACCGCTTGTCCATTTCTGCGCTGGTCTGCGGCACGAACGGAGTTCTCCGTACAGTCCTTGTCAGCTTGGTCGGTCTGACCCGCATATCAAACGGAATTCTTCTCATTCCCGGACGAAGCCCTCCGGTGAAGCTGGTGTTCTTGCGGCGCTCTCCAGCAAGCTTCTTTACGTCTATTTCCGAAGTTGTAAGCCCGGTGGAATAAAGCGCGCTTTCCGCTAAAATATTTCCGTTCTCCGCAACGATATCATGCCCGCTGAACACAAGATCCTGCGTACTTTCTCCGGAACCCGCGCTGGAAAATACATAGCCGCACAACAGCCTTGCGGACTGGCTGTTCACCAGCTCACGGCGGTAATCGAATTTGCCAATAGTTTCATTGCTGGCGGAAAGGTTAGCGATAACTGTCGCTCCCCCCAACGCAAGCGCAATGCTAGGCGGCTCGGCTGCCCATAAGTCCTCACAGACCTCCACCGCGAACACCAGCTCCGGCAGCTCTCTGCACTCGAACAGCAGACCCAGTCCGAAAGGAACGCTCTCCCCGAACAATTCTATATCGAATTCACCATCCGGGGCGGCGGTGAAATGCCGCATTTCGTAAAATTCATTGTAATTCGGCAGGAACTTCTTCGGAACTACGCCGAGAATTTTCCCGTCCTTGATGACAACTGCGCAGTTGTAAAGCTCCCCGTGAAATCTCAGCGGACAGCCCACCGCCGTCAGCATATCCATGCCCTTTGTGTGCTCTGTAATGGCTTTCAGTGAATTCAGTGCTCCGTCCAGAAGCGCCTGCTGAAAGAACAGATCCTGACAGGTATAGCCTGTAATGCACAGCTCCGGCAGCACCAGAATGCGCACTCCCTGCTGATAAGCGTTGTCGATCATAGCGGTTATCTGACCGCGGTTGTAATCACAGTCAGCGACCTTTATATCCGGCGTTCCGGCAGAAACTTTTACAAATCCGTCCTGCATTTTTATATCTCCTCTTTTGGCTGATTTCTATTTTATATTGTTATCCATTTTATATTATATACATTTTTTCGCAGAAAATCAAGAGTTTACAGTGGGATTTTTACAACATTTTTATGCAAAAACAATCGGGGAAAGTCTTTGATTTTGAGGTTAATTGGAATTTGTCGGGCGGGTTTCCGTTTGCAGCTCCGCGCGAAGCGCGGAAAATGCTTTTCGCTTCCTTTTGGCTTCCAAAAGGAAGCGGGGTGTGGGGCAGCGCCCCACCACTCAGCGCGATAGCGCGTAAACGCGTCAGAAGCGCTAAAGGGGTACGGGTCGGGGGACAAACGGAACGTTTGTCGTTGAAACAAGAGTTTTCCCCCGGTCTGTGGCTGCTGTAAGCAGCCACAGACAACTATTTCGCCGCGCGTTTTCGGAGGGGGCTTGCAACTCTCCCTATCAGATTTGCACCTCCAAATTAAAACGTATCACACATTATATAGGAGTTTGTCAATGCCTGCTCCGCAGTCATTGACAGGGGGAAAACTCTTGTTTTCCCCCTGTAACCCCTTTAGCGCTTTTTACGCGTATAGCGGCGCTCCGCGCCGAGTAGCGCGCCTACGCGCGAGTGGTGGGGCTTTGCCCCACACCCTACTTCCTTTTGTGCCAAAAGGAAGCGAAAAGCGTTCCGCGCGAAGAGCGGAGTTGCGTGTCAAGGCACTCGACAAATTCCAATTTATACAACAAAAACCGCAGCCATTCGGCTGCGGTTCCGTTGTAACTCATTAAAATTAAAATCCGGTAGAATAGTTCGGAGCTTCCTTTGTAATCTGGATATCGTGGGGGTGGGACTCCTTAAGTCCTGCGCCGGTGATCTTGACAAATTCTGCGCGCTCCTGAAGCTCAGGAATAGTCGGACAGCCGCAGTAGCCCATACCGGAGCGGATACCGCCGATAAGCTGGAATATAGTATCGGCAACAGATCCCTTGTAAGGTACACGACCCTCAACTCCCTCCGGAACGAGCTTCTTGCTCTTATCCTGGAAGTATCTGTCGGCGGAGCCCTTCTTCATTGCCGCAAGGCTTCCCATGCCGCGGTAAACCTTGAAGCTTCTGCCCTGATAGATCTCGACATCGCCGGGAGCCTCTTCGCAGCCTGCAAGCAGAGAACCGAGCATTACACAGTTAGCGCCCGCCGCAAGAGCCTTGACGATATCGCCGGAGTACTTGATACCACCGTCCGCGATGATCGGAACTCCATACTTCGCGGCAGCACACGCGCAGTCATAAACCGCGGTGATCTGCGGAACACCAATACCTGCGACAATTCTCGTGGTACAGATAGAACCGGGGCCGATACCTACCTTTACAGCGTCCGCGCCAGCCTTGATGAGATCCTCTGTCGCAGCGCCGGTGGCTACGTTTCCGGCAATTACCACTGCATTCGGGAACGCAGTCTTTATCTTGTCGAGAGTGGTCATGATATTCTTGCTGTGACCGTGAGCCGAGTCAAGAACCAGCACGTCCACCTGAGCCTTTAACAACGCGCCGGCTCTGTCCAGAACGTCCGGAGTGATACCGATAGCCGCACCGCAGAGAAGTCTGCCGCCGGCGTCACGGGCAGTGTTCGGGTACTGAACACTCTTTTCGATGTCCTTTATAGTGATAAGTCCCTTGAGATAGCCGTTCTCGTCAACCAGCGGGAGCTTTTCGATCTTGTGCTTTCTGAGGATCTCCTGCGCCTGCGCAAGGGTAGTTCCTACCGGAGCAGTAACAAGGTTATCCTTCGTCATAACTTCGCCGATCTTCTGGTTGTAGTCGGTGATGAAACGGAGGTCACGGTTAGTGAGGATACCCACGAGCTTGCCGTTTTCAACCACCGGAACGCCGGAAATCTTGTATTTGCCCATCAGAGCGTCCGCGTCAAATACGCTGTCCTGCGGTGAAAGGAAGAAAGGGTTTACAATGACGCCGTTCTCGGAACGCTTTACCTTGTCAACCTCGTCCACCTGCTGCTCGATGCTCATGTTCTTGTGAATGATACCAATGCCGCCCTCTCTTGCGATGGCAATAGCCATTCTGCTCTCGGTTACTGTGTCCATTGCTGAGGTCAATATAGGAGTGTTGAGTGTGATGTTTTTAGTGAGATTGGTTTTCAGGTCGATCATGTTCGGGGTGACGTCGCTCTTCGCCGGAATGAGCAGAACATCGTCAAATGTAAGCCCCTCCTTAACAAATTTCTCGTTGTAGTTGCAGTTCAGCATACTTTCAAAATCCTCACTTTCTCATCTTCGCCTGCGCAGTATGGTCTGCGTCTTTTCTTTTTTCTGGAATTTCCTCGTAATAAGGAAAAAAGCCGCTGAGTACATAGATGTATCATGGCTTTCCATTTTGCGGCAGCGACTTTACTGCCGAAAGATATATTGTTATTATTATATCACTAAACCTCTTTTTTTTCAAGCGCAAACCCGCAGAAAAATATACAAATATCTTTCAGATTTTTAGACCTATTTCGGAAATTTTCACGCTTTCCCCAAAAATTATAAAAAATTTGACTTCACCTTATTGACGAAAAAAGATATTTATTATAGAATATATATATGTATGGGCGGATAAAACCCGCATCTGACGTATAATAAATGCAGGCGTTCACAGTAATGCCTGCACGGAGATTACATAAAATTTACAAACAAGGAAATGATAATATGATAAAAACCTCTGCTTCGCTGCTTGCCTGCGATCTCGCCGATATTTCCGGTGAGATATCCCGCTGCAAAGCCGCTAAGGTTGACTGGATACATTTTGACGTGATGGACGGCAGGTTTGTGGAACAGATAACCTACGGAAGCCCGGTGCTTAAAAGCGTCAGGGCAGCTACCGATATGTTCCTTGACGCGCATCTGATGGTAGAAGATCCCGCTTCGCAGATAAAATTCTTCGCGCAGGCGGGAGCTGACCTTATCGACTTTCATATAGAGAGCCGCTGCGAACCTGCGGAGCTGCTGAAAGAAATACGCTCCCTCGGCATAAAATCGGCGCTAGCCGTAAAGCCCGCAACTCCAATAGAGGAGGTATACCCCTATCTTGAACTGTGCGACATGGTGCTTGTGATGACTGTCGAGCCGGGGTACGGCGGACAGGCGTTCATTCCGGAAACTCTGGACAAGATACGCGACCTCAGGAATACCGCCGACAGCCGTGGACTGAAAAACCTCGATATCGAGGTGGACGGCGGAATAAACGACAAGACTGCGCCCCTCGCAAAAGCCGCCGGAGCCAACGTGCTGGTAGCCGGAACAGGGCTTTTCAAGGCGGCAGACATGGCGCTGGCAAACACCCTGCTCAAAGCCCCGCAGAAAGGAGCGCCATGCTGACTCCAATAAATATACGCGACCCGCGCAAGCTTTACATGGAGCGCTTCGTGTTCATGGCGGCGCTGCTCATTCCGGCGGTGTTCCGGGGCGGAGTCAGACCGCTTATCGTTTGCGCGCTGTGTGTTGTGTTCTGTATGCTGTGCGACTGGATCTGCTGCAAAATACGAAAGATAAGATACGACGCAAAAGACCCGGCGGTTTGGTGCTGGGGTCTTACCGTTGGAATGCTGATGCCATCGGGAATACCGTTCCAGCTTACCGCGGTGGCGGCGGTAATATGTATAGCTGTCGGAAAGCACATCTTCGGCGGAAATGAAAACCTCATGTTCTGCCCACCGGCTATCGCTGCGGCATTCCTCATCATCTGCTATCCCGGAGATATGCTTTACTATCCCAAAGCCGGGGAAATGATCCCGGTGTTCTCCGAATATGAGGGCACTCTCACCCGTTCGGTGGAATACACCATAAAACTTGGCACAGTACCCACCCAGTCGATGCTTGATATTTTCCTCGGAAACACTCCCGGAGCAATCGGCGCAGTGAATATCCTGATAATTCTGGTGATCGGCGTTTGTATGCTGATAAAGCACAGCACCAGCTTCACCGCTATGATATCCTGCCTTGCCTCTGTCTGCGCGATCTCCGCAGTATATCCCAGAATTGACGTTCCACCGCTCATGTCGGTATTCTATGAGCTCTCAAGCGGATTTCTGCTGTTCGGGATAATCTTCATGTCGGCGGAACCGTATCTTCTTCCGAAGCGCCGCGCCGCAAGGGTCATCTACGGAGTTGTGCTGGGCTACACAGTTATGATGTTCCGGTATTTCGGACAGGTGGAAGGGTGCTTTGTATTCGCGCTGCTGATAACAAACGCGCTTTCCCCCTGCTTTGACACGATTGTTGAGAATATACTCTACTGGAAGAAAAACTACATCAGCTCTTTCGAGGGTAACAAGACCAAAGCCCAGCAGGGAGGCATAAAGCTCACAGACACGCAGGAGATACAGCTCCCTGAGAAATACCGCTACAACACCCCGCCGATAGACGGAAAGGTAAAGCGCCACAAGCGCCGCAAACCCGAAAGCAGCCCAAAGCCACAGGACAAGGAGGACGAAAATGAATAATAAACCCTCCGGAAAGATCAGCCTTGACGGACTGTTCCGTCAGAATATCGTCCTGATGAGCGGGCTTGTCACCGCGCCGATAGTTGTTGCCGCGACCTCGTTCGAGCGGGCGCTGGTGCTGACCCTCAGCTTTCTGATGATCTCCTACTCGTCTATTCTGATCTGCCGGTTTATACCGCGCAGAATAGTATACACTGTTCGCATAATAATCTATGTGGCGGTCGCCGCAGCGATGTATATTCCAACCGCGCTGCTGCTCAATGCGCTGTTCCCTGAAACTGCCTCCGCGGTTTCAATTTATATCGAAATAATCGTGGTAAATTCCCTCATTCTTGCGAAAACCGAGAGCCGCTTCTACCTCATGCCCTATGGAGAAATGGCGGTGGACGCGCTGATATACGTTCTC
The DNA here is from genome assembly GCA_017829075.1 of Oscillospiraceae bacterium. Next base: position 40,240 of record JAGAJA010000024.1, read on the forward strand.
GGCTACGCAATGGCGGCGTTCGCCGTGGGAATTATCAGAGAATTTCTCGCATTCGGCTCGCTTTTCGGACTCAGAATATGCGACGCTCCCATGCCGGCGGCTAAAACTCCGTTCTTTGGTTTCCTGCTGCTGGGTATCCTCGCAGCGGTCTGCCGGGCAATAACAACCCGCCGCCGCACCCGCTCCGAAAACTCCGACATAATCCGAAAGGGGGCGGAGTGATGGAAGTACTCGCAAAGATCATCGCTGTCGCTATGGTGTCGGTGTTCGTCCAGAATGCGATCTTTGACCGCGCCTTCGGCAGCAATGTGGCAATATATGCTTCCCGCAAAAACGGCACCGTTATTGGCTTCACGCTGGGAATAACTGCAATGACCACCATTGCGAGCGTGATTTCATTCTTTGTGGATCAGGCGCTGCTGCCCACCGAGTTCGGCTGGCTGTTCATGCCGCTGATATACGCAGGGATAATCAGCGTTCTGTATATTCTCGGTCTGCTGTTCCTGTGGAGAGTTTTCCCGAAACTCTTCAAGAAAATAAGGAAATACGTTCACCTCGCGATCTTCAACTGCACCGTAATCGGCGCTCTGTTCCTGAATTCCAACTACGGCAGCGACATCTGGTCTTATCTTGGCTACGGCTTCGGCACCGGAATAGGCTTCTTCCTTGCCTGCTTCCTGCTGAATATCGCAAGAGAAAAGCTGGACAGCGAAAAGATACCCAAAGTATTCCGCGGATATCCTATCATGCTGATCTACATCGGCGTGGTTTCGCTGGCATTCTACGCGCTGGCGGGCTATACCGTAGATTTCTAGGTACACGCTGAGCGAGTATGCGCGTTTGAGCGCGGCAAATTTGGTTTGATCAGCGTTTCCCTAGTCCACTACGCATTTCATCAATATACGGAGATATCATGAAGAAAAAGAACATCAAAATCAAACACCGGAAATACAGCCTGTATCAGCGAAAAAAAAGCAAGGGCAGAAAAGTCCTCACCATTCTGCTGATGATAGTGCTTGTCGCCGGACTATGCGTACTCGGCTATGGGCTGGGACGCCCTCTTGTGGAATATTTCAGTGGCGGCGCCAGCGAATCTGAGCCAAGCTCCGCGTGGACTCCACCTACCTCCTCGGAAACCGAAAATTCATCTGAGGCGGAATCCTCCGACACACCAAGCGACAGCGACACCTCCGAGCCGACCTCGGAACCGCAGCCGGAGGTCAAGACTGCCAGCGCGTTCATTCTTCCGGAAAGCGCTGTGACAAGCTCCGAGAGCCTTAACAGCGCCCTTGCCGCAGCGAAGAACGGCGGTTACACTGACATTACAGTTACCCTCAAGGACGAAATCGGTAATTTCCTGTACAAGACCGGAGTTTCCGGAGTATCCGAAGCTCAGATCACCGGCAGCCTTACAGCAAAGCAGATCGCCGATATCATCACAAAGGCGGGATTCACTCCCCGCGCGAGAATAAACACCCTGCTCGACCGCACCTCCCAGACCTACGGCGGTGAATATATCTGCTATATGATTGCGGACGGCGGTATCTGGCATGATTTCTATGTTAATCAGGGTGGAAAATCATGGCTCAGCCCGTTTGAAAAGGGAACTGCGGATTATCTCGCCGCGATAACCTCCGAGCTTTCCGAAGCCGGCTTCAAGAGCATAGTTCTCGCAAACACCGTGTACCCGACGTTTAATCCGCAGGACTATACAAACTTCCTGCGCCAGCTCAGCATAGCCGACAGCAGCGCCCGACTGGAGGCGCTCTGGAACGTAGTTTCCGCCTGTGACAAGGCTGCGGAGTCCGGCGGAGCGGAGCTTCTTCTTGAGATGAACGACACAGATCTGTTCGCGGCTGACAAGGGACTTACCTCAGCGGAGCTTGCCGGGGACAAGGCAAAGCTCAAGACGGTTTCACTGCTTGTGGACTTTACACCGGGGGACAAGACCGGATACGGCGAAACAATGACGTTCATCGGAAAAACCTCGGCTATGTATTCCGGGCAGAGCTTCTCGGTAAGAATAAAGACCTCCGGCTTCTCGGAGTCCGCCCTTGCCGAAGTCCGCAAAGCCTTTGCAGATTCCGGGATCACAGTTTTTTCTGAATAATCGGTGAAAATTTTTCCAAGACACTTGATTTATCGGGCTGTATAGGTTATAATAGTAAAGGTAGTTTAAAAAAATGCCGTCAACGGCAGAAAATGTGGAGGACAAATAATGAATTCAACACTGGCACTTATTTCTACGGCTTCAGCTTCGGCTGGCGAACAGGCAGGCGCAAGCATAGGCAGTCTGCTCACCATGATCATTCCGCTGGCGCTGATAATAGTATTCTTCTATTTCTTCATTATCCGCCCGGAGAAGAAGCGCAACAAGGAAATGCAGAATATGCTCAACAGCATTCAGGTTGCTGACGAGGTAATCACCAACGGCGGCATTATCGGCAGAGTTCTTTCCGTCAAGGAGGACACAGTACTCATTGAAACCGGCAGCGACCGCACCAAGATCCGCGTGCTCAAGACCGCAATCGCAAAGAACAACACTGTTCACGAGGCGCCTGCTGAACCTGCTCCTGTCAAGAAGAAAAAGGGCAAGGACGACAAGCCTGCTGAGATCAAGTAATTTAATCAATAAGACACAGGGCTGTTTCATTTGAAGCAGCCCTGTGTTTTTGTGTGTTTTAGAAGATAAATTGAAATTTGCCGGGCGGGTTTCCGTTTGCAGCTCCGCGCGAAGCGCAACTGTTTTTCGCTTCCTTTTGGCTTCCAAAAGGAAGCGGGGTGTGGGGCAGCGCCCCACCACTCAGCGCGATAGCGCACAAACGCGTCAGAAGCGCTAAAGGGGTTCGGGGGAAAACAAGAGTTTTCCCCCGGTCTGTGGCTGCTTACAGCAGCCACAGACAACTATTTCGCCGCGCGTTTTCGGAGGGGGCTTGCAACTCTCCCTGTCAGATTTGCACCTCCAAATTAAAACGTATCACACATTATATAGGAGTTTGTCAATGTCTGCTCCGCAGTCATTGACAGGGGGAAAACTCTTGTTTTCCCCCTGTTACCCCTTTAGCGCCTTTTACGCGTATAGCGGCGCTGACGCGCCGAGTAACGCGCTTACGCGCGAGTGGTGGGGCGCTGCCCCACACCCCGGTTCCTTTTGTACCAAAAGGAACCGAAAATCATTGCGCTTCGCGCTAAGTTACAAGCAAAACTCCCCGACAAATTCCAACTTATCGCTCAGTGGATTACCTCCGCACCTTGCGGATCTTAACCCGGTGTACCTCCGTCCTCTGGACATCAGAAGCCACTGCCTTGCCGACGCTCTCCGGCTGCGCGGCGGGTACTGTCTGCGGAACAGCAGCTTTAATCTCTGTCTTTTCGGAGTTCTGCGCCTGCTCCGCCGCCTTGTACGCCTGCTCGTAGAAGTATATCTGGGAATTAAGCCGCGGCTCGCCCTCTGCCGGCTTTACCCGGAAGTAATTGCCCTCGCTGTCCTGCTCCCGTGCCTTTACATTATCCCGCAGGCAGGTTTCAAATATCTCCACTGCACGGTCAGCAATTGCCCTGTCCAACAGCGGCGCGGCAACCTCCACCCGGCGCTCGGTATTTCTCGTCATGAAGTCCGCGCTGGAAATGTATACCCTGCGGCGCTCCTCCCTGCCGAATATGTAAATCCTGCTATGCTCAAGGAATCGTCCCACTATCGAGATCACCCGGATATTTTCGGTGTCGCCCTCAACTCCTGCAATAAGGCAGCAGATGCCCCGAACAACAAGCTCAATCTTCACCCCGGCGCGGCTCGCCTCGGCAAGCTTCTCGATTATGTCCTTGTCGGTGAGGGAATTCATCTTTATTCCAATGTAACCCTTGTCCTTGTAGGTTATCTCGTTGTCGATAAGCTCTACAATGCGGCTCTTCAAGCCCTTTGGCGCAACAAGCAGCTTGTTGGTACTCTCCACCGTGTTCCCCACGGCAAGCGCGTTGAACACCACAGACGCGTCCGAACCAAAGTCCCGGTCAGCGGTCATCAGCGTGAGGTCAGTGTACAGCTTTGAAGTGCGCTCGTTGTAGTTGCCCGTGCCGACCTGAGTGATATAGCTTACATCGTTGCCGTCCCGGAGGGTTATCAGCAGCAGCTTTGAGTGTACCTTAAGCTCCTCAAGACCGTAAATAACGGTAACTCCAGCTTCCTCAAGCCGCTTCGACCAGCCAATGTTGTTCTCCTCGTCAAATCTCGCACGAAGCTCCACAAGGGCAAGAACGTCCTTTCCGTTCTCTGCGGCGCGGGTGAGCGCGCTGATTATCTTGCTGTCCCTCGCCACGCGGTAAAGAGTTATCTTTATGGAAACAACGTCAGGGTTCTCCGCAGCCTCCTCCAGCAGCCGGATAAACTGGCTGATATTCTCATAAGGGTAGTTCAGCAGGACATCATGCTTCTTTATCTGCTCGATGATAGGCTGCTTCTGGTCGATAGCCGGGGATTTCTGCGGGGTCAGCGGAGAGAAGAACAGCTCGCTCTGCTTCTCAAGCCGGCGCTCGATTGAGGACAGAAAATCCATAGTCAGCGGCGTATTCTGGCAGAACACAAAGCTGTCCTTTACCTTGAGCGTCTTTGTAATGAGCGCGATAATATTCTCGTCCGGCTTTCCAAGGAACTCCAGACGCACCGGCTGGAGTTTCTTGCGCTTCTTCACAAGCTCGCTCATGATGTCGCGGAAATCCACATCGTGGTCGTAAAGCCCCTCGTTCATGGTGATATCCGCATTTCGGGTAACTCTGAACACACAGCGGGACAGTATCTCGAAATTCTTGAAAACAAGCTCCGCATAACGAACAATAAGCTCCTCCGTCAGCAGGAACTTCCCTGTTCCCGGCAGCCAAACCAGCTTCGGAAAATTCTCCGACGCCGGAAGAATGCCGAATGTCACCTTTCCAGCAGCGTCCTCCTTTTTGCGGATAGTAACGCCAACGTACACCTCGCCGTTTTTGAGGAACGGAACCGGGTGCTTCTTGTCCACTACTCCGGTGAACAGCAGCGGCTGTATCTCCCTTGTGAAGAAAGCGCGGAAAAATCCGTCCTCCTCCGGGGTGAGGCTTTTCGGGTCGATGTGCTGAACGCCATATGACGAAAGCCCCTCCATTATCGTGGCATAAGCCTCGTCCTTTATCGGCAGCAGCTTCTTCACCTGCTTTGCGATGGCGATAAGCTGCTCCTTTGCGGTCATGTTTGTCTTGTTCTCGGTATCCTTGCTGTCGAAGATCATCTTGTCGTGCAGGCTGCCTACTCTTATCATGAAGAATTCGTCAAGATTTGAGCAGAATATCTGCACAAAGCGCAGCCGCTCAAACAGCGGAGTTTCCTCATCAAATGCTTCCTCAAGAACTCTGGCATTGAATTTCAGCCATGAAAGCTCGCGGTTGTCGTAGAATTTGCCGCCCATAAGCGTAATCTCCTTTCAAACAAAACAAGGTCATCGACACTCTGTCATATGTAAAGTTTGCCGTCTGCAAGCTATTCCTACAGACGGCATAACACCTGAATTTTACTTTTTAAGATCCATACTTGCCTTAATGAAGCCGTTGAACAGCGGGTGAGGTCTGTTGGGTCTGCTCTTGAATTCCGGGTGGAACTGAACAGCCACGAACCACGGGTGAACCGCTCTGTCAAGCTCCACGATCTCGACAAGCTTTCCGTCCGGGGACAGTCCCGCGAACTTCAGACCCTTTTCCGCAAGCTGCTCGCGGTAAACGTTGTTGAACTCGTAACGGTGGCGGTGACGCTCGTAAACCAGACCCTCGCCGTACAGCTCACGGGAGATAGTCCCCTCGTCCAGCTTGCAGGGATACAGTCCAAGACGCATCGTGCCGCCCATATCAACGCCCTTCTGATCGGGCATGATGTCAATTACATCGTACTTGTGCTCGCCGAACTCGGAGGAGCTTGCCCCCTCCAGACCGCCGACATGACGTGCGAACTCAATTACCGCCATCTGCATACCGAGGCACAGACCGAGATAAGGCTTCTTGTGCTCTCTCGCATAACGCACAGCCTCGATCTTTCCCTCGATTCCTCTGTCGCCGAAGCCGCCGGGAACTACAATTCCGTCAACTTTGCCCAGCAGACTTTCAGAAGCTTCGGGAGTTACCTCCTCGGAATTGATAAGCTCTATTTTTACATCTGCGCCGTTTGCCGCTCCCGCGTGGCGAATAGACTCCATAACCGAGATATATGCGTCCGGCAGAGCAACATATTTTCCAACAAGACCGATAGTAAGCGGCTTGTCCGCAGTTTCCTGCATATGAACCATGTTCTTCCACTCAGTGAGGTCAGGCTCTCTGTCCTCAAGTCCGAGGTGGTGGCAGGCAGAATGCGCAAGACCCGCCTCCTCCAGCATGAGCGGAACAGCGTACAGCGAAGAAGCGGTAAGGTTCGGAATAACGTCCTCCTTGCGAACGTTGCAGAAGCTTGCCACCTTGTCCATCATGTCCTGAGGGATCTCGCAGTCGCTGCGGAGCACCAGCACATTCGGCTGAATGCCGATAGAAAGCAGTTCCTTTACGCTGTGCTGGGTAGGCTTTGTTTTAAGCTCGTTGCTGCCGGAAATGAACGGGAGCAGAGTAACGTGAATGTACATTACATTCTCTCTGCCCACATCGTTGCTCACCTGACGGATAGCCTCAAGGAACGGAGTGGACTCGATATCGCCGACAGTGCCGCCGATCTCTGTGATAACTACGTCCGCAGCCTCAGCTCCGCTGTTTGCCACGCGGTAGATCCTGTCCTTTATCTCGTTGGTAACGTGGGGAATAACCTGAACCGTGCCGCCGAGGTAATCGCCGCGGCGCTCCTTGTTAAGGACAGTCCAGTATATCTTACCGGTGGTGACATTGCTGTTCACCGAAAGGTTTTCGTCAATAAAACGCTCGTAGTGTCCGAGGTCGAGGTCGGTTTCCGCGCCGTCGTCGGTGACGAAAACCTCGCCGTGCTGATAGGGGCTCATCGTGCCGGGGTCAACATTGATATACGGATCGAATTTCTGTATAGTTACCTTGTAACCCCTCATTTTAAGCAATCGTCCGAGAGAAGCAGCGGTAATGCCTTTTCCAAGACCTGAAACAACGCCGCCGGTGACAAAAATGTATTTTGCAGCCATTCTGTGAACTTCCTTTCTTTCCTCCGGCTAGACCCATTCCGGGGGTATCGCACTTTTAACCGGAAACATAACTACTTTTTATTATACCACTCCGCCGCTTTTTTTTCAAGTGGTATTTCTACTAAAATAAACTATCTGCGACATTATTTTTTATTTCCAGTTCCTGTCATAGCTAGGCGCCTCCAGCAGCGGATTTGAGGTCTGGGGACGCTTTTTCTGTTTTCTGGAAATAAAATCCGAAATATTGAACGGCTTTTTCTCTGGAATGGCGCGGTATTCCTCCAGATAATGCCTGAGCGCCTGCTCGATGCGTTTTGTTGAGCCGAACCAGCCGGATATCTCCAGACTTTCCAGCTTCTCAAAGCCCTTTTCGTTAAGCTCCGCGCTGTCGAATTGCAGGTGATTGTCCTCGTCAACGTGATAGCCGAGCCTGTTGGTTTCACAGAGGTAGCTCCTTATCTCTCCCTTTATCAGCAGCGAACAGGGGGAATTCTTCGGGTCGCGGGAGATCTCCTCCACCCCGGAAAACGGCACGAAATACAGCCTACGCAGAATGACCTGTTCACTGTACCTGCGAAATTCCCCGGCATACAGACTGAACACAAAGCCCTCCGGCAGAATGTCGAGGTAGGTAAACCGATTATGCCGCGCGGTGAGCTTGTGAGTGAAATACACTGCCACAAACACCGCGATCACTCCCACGGCAGCGCAGCCGGCTATCACTCCGGCAAGCAGCGTGATAAAGCTTTTCGCCGCGCCGGAGCTTATATTCAGCAGGATATTAACCGCGCAGAACACGCAAACTCCGAAAAGCGGCACCAGCACAGTGATAACTGTCGCCTTGAGCCGCCGGCGGTATTTGGTAGTGTCCGCATGGAAAAAATAATCCATATTCTGCCTCCCGGTGTATTACTGAACTGCCTCCGGCGGTATCGGGGCAAAGCTTCTGTCAACGGTGATAACGCACCGGTAATCCTCCCGCTTCTGACGGACGAACCGGCTTATTTCCTCACGCAGCTCCTGCTCGCTCATGGAGAAGTCCTTAGGCACTACCACATCGAAAAATACGTTGGTATATTCCCCGCAGCTCACCATTCTGAGATCATGAACCGTCAGCCTTTCATCAATAAGTCTGACTATTTTCTCAAGCTCCTGCCGCACGTCGCTGACCGCGGATCTGTCCGTCACCACCGGGTCAAAATGCACCAGCATATTCAGTCCCATATCGTGCAGGAAATCCCGCTCGATGCTGTCTATGACGTTGTGGCTCTCAATGACGTTTTCCTCTGCCGCCATTTCTACATGGACTGTGGCGAATTTCCTGCCGTGACCGTAGTCATGCACGATGAGATCGTGTGTTCCCAGCACTCCGGGATAGGACAGTATCTTCTCCCGAATGCTCTCCACAAGCTCCGGAGAGGGGGCTTTACCCAGCAGGGGATTCATTGCGTCCCGGACAAGCCCCGCGCCGCTGTACAGGATAAAAGCTGCCACCAGAGTACCCATGATGCCGTCCAGCTCAACATTAGTGAAATGCGAAACCAGAGCCGCAGCAAGTACGGCGGCAGTGGTTATGCAGTCGTTTCGGCTGTCGGCAGCGGTAGCGATAAGCGTCTGGGAATCTATCCTGCGCCCCATGCTACGGTTAAACAGCATCATTCCGAGCTTTACGATTATCGAAGTCCCCAGCACCACGACAGATACAATGCTGAACTCCACAGGCTGCGGCGTGACGATACGCTCGATACTGCTCCGGAGCAGTTCCACGCCGATAACTATGACAAGGATAGCCACAACGAACCCCGCAATATACTCATACCGTGCATGACCGTAGGGGTGCTCCTCGTCCGGGCTTTTTTCCGAAAGCCGAAAACCTATAAGGCTGATTATGCTGGAGGAGGCGTCCGAGAGGTTGTTTGCCGCGTCCGCAGTTATAGAAACGCTCCCGGACAGAATTCCGGCAATGAATTTCCCGACGCACAGCAGGGTATTGCAGATTATCCCGACCCAGCCGGCTACTCTGCCATAATGCGCTCTCTTATGTACCTTTTCTCTTTCAGTATCCATATTCGCTCCCCCGATCATTGGTAAATTCTATTTTATCTATATAGTATATCACACAATTTATTTGTTAGTCAAGATTTACCCGTATCTAAAATCCCGCGTAATTATACATTTTACCGCTAAAGCAACTTTTTTCGCAATTTTAAAAAAAATCTAAAAAAACACTTGACAAAAAGGAGTGAAAGTGTTATAATAATTAAGCGTTGATGTTAAACGCAGATATATGCGGGTGTAGTTCAATGGTAGAATCCCAGCCTTCCAAGCTGGTCGCGTGGGTTCGATTCCCATCACCCGCTCCATCAAGCTCCGTCCAGGGGGCTTTTTTTCAGGAGAGCATAGGATATGCGCCATTAGCTCAGCTGGATAGAGCAACCGCCTTCTAAGCGGTAGGTCGAAGGTTCGAATCCTTCATGGCGTGCCATGCATGGTGGGTATGGCTTAGTTGGTTAAAGCGTCGGATTGTGGTCCCGAAGATCGTGGGTTCGACTCCCACTACCCACCCCAGATAGCAAAAGGCATAGGTTGTACCTGTGCCTTTTTCATTAACATTACGTCATATATTCTGGGATATAGCCAAGCGGGAAGGCACGGGACTTTGACTCCCTCAGTTCGTTGGTTCAAATCCAACTA
>JAGAJA010000025.1 GCA_017829075.1 Oscillospiraceae bacterium
TCAGCTTCATGCGTCAACAAAAATTTAGTTTACACAGCAAAACAGCCGTCCCACTCCGGGACGGCTGAGAAAAATCGGATGTTTTGCCGCGCTCGTTCGCGCGGCAAAACTTTGTCTATGCTATATGAAATAGATTTTTTAACGCGGGAGAAAACCCTAAAAACAGAAGCGCCTCAACGCGCGAAAATGCGTGTCGAGGCACTCGACTGGTGCAGGTGACGGGACTTGAACCCACATGACCTTGCGATCACTAGCACCTGAAGCTAGCGCGTCTGCCAATTCCGCCACACCTGCATATAATCTGTCTTATAATTTTACACGGCTAAGACTGCCGAGGCGGACTTTGTTACAAGTTGCTCCGCAATTCAAGAAAAACGGCTGATGCCGTCTGACTTGACGAGGTTGCCGTGATTAGCAACGTATATATTTTACCACACGAACACTGATTTGTCAAGGGGTTTATGAAAAAAATATGAATTTTTTTTGAGCCGCTGCAATTCACTTTGGGCAAATTCAGAAAAATCTGCCGAACAGGGAAAATCCACTTGACAAATCCGCGTAAATAGTCTATAATAAGTACTAACAGCAAAAACGGAGTAGAACTGCGCTTTTGCAAATATTGACAGCAGAAATCAATGGCTTTTAAGGCGGCACCGTGATGCCGGCAAGGTTGTGATTTTCGTTAAGGGACAGCTATACCTGTATAATATCATCAAGCTATATGCCCCTCACACATCGGAATATCATTACAGCCTGCCGTACCAGAGTGCGGCGGGCTTTTTGTTCTGCGGAAAGGACGTGAGAACCCATGTGTACCGTTGAGGGGCTTGCCTTAAAGGCGGAAATACTGGACGAAAGCGCGATAGCAAGGGCGGTCACCCGAATTTCGTTTGAGATCATTGAACGGAACAAGGGTACTGACGGTCTTTGTCTTATCGGGCTTTTTTCGCGGGGCGCGGTGCTTGCAAAGCGCATTGCCGCAAAGCTTTCCGAACTTGAGGGCAGAGAGATCCCGGTGGGACTGCTGGACATCACGCCATTCCGGGACGATAAGCCGAGGGGCGGCGCGGAGGACAACAGCGAGATCCCGTTTGACATCACCGATAAACGGGTGATAATAGTTGACGACGTTATCTTCACCGGACGCACCGCCAGAGCCGCGATCGACGGGATCATGACCCGGGGCAGACCAAAGCTTATCCAGCTTGCGGCGCTCATCGACCGAGGTCACCGGGAGCTTCCGATAAGGGCGGACTACATCGGCAAGAACCTCCCCACGTCCCACGAGGAAACGGTGAAAGTCATGGTAAAGGAGCTGGACGGCTGCGACAAGGTGGTAATTTACAGCCGGAGCTGATATTTGCAAATACTGCCGGGAACGGCTTATTGGGAGAAATATGGAGGAAAGAATGGAGCTTTTACTGAAAAACGGCTATGTTGTTGACAGCGCGAACGGCTTCGAGGGAAACGCGGATATACTTGTCCATGACGGGATTATCCGTGAGGTAGGCAGCGGTATCACCGCCCCGGATGCAGAGGTCATCAACTGCACAGGACTTACCGTGATACCGGGCATATGCGATATGCACGTCCATTTCCGCGACCCCGGACAGACCCACAAGGAGGACATCATCACCGGAGGAAATGCGGCGGCTGCCGGCGGAGTGACTGCGGTAGCGTGTATGCCGAACACCATTCCGACGGTGGACAATGCGGAAACAGTGCGCTACATCATTGAAAAGGCAAAGGACGCAAAGACCCGCGTCTATCCGGTGGGAAGCATTACCAAAGGACTTAGCGGCACTGAGCTGTGTGATTTCGAGGAACTGCACAAGGCTGGCTGCGTTGCGGTTTCAGATGACGGCAGACCCGTGAAGAACGCCCGGCTCATGGCGGAGGCTATGGTTAAGGCGCACTACGCCGGAATGAAAGTTATCTCCCACTGCGAGGATCTTGACATCATCAACGGCGGCATCATGAACAGCGGCAAAGTGGCAAAGGAGCTCGGCGTCAAGGGAATGCACCGGCTGAGCGAGGACATAATAACCCAGAGGGAAATAACCATCGCGGCGGATCTGGAGGTGCCTATCCACATCGCGCACGTTTCCACCGCACAGAGTATGCAGAACATCAGGACTGCGGCGCGCTTCGGAACTATGGTCACCTGCGAGACTGCGCCCCACTACTTCATGCTGACGGACGAGAAGCTGAGGAGCCGCGACGCGGACTACCGCATGAACCCGCCACTCAGGACTGCCGAGGACGTTCAGGCAATCACCGAGGGAGTTGTTGACGGCACGATAGACTGCATCATCACCGACCACGCTCCTCATTCCCCGGAGGAAAAAGCGGACTTCGAGAAAGCGCCCAACGGCGTTGTGGGACTTGAAACCTCGCTGGCGGCGACGCTCACCGCGCTTTATCATACCGGAAAGATATCCCTCCAGAGGATAGTAACGCTGATGTGTGTAAATCCCAGAAGAATTCTGGCGATACCCGGCGGCTCTCTCAAGCCCGGCGATATCGCGGATATCTGCATTTTCGACCCGAACGAGGAGTGGACGGTTGATCCGGCAAAGCTCCATTCAAAATCCAGAAATTCCTGCTTCAAGGGCATGACCCTCAAGGGCAGAGTAAAATACACAATTCTTGACGGCAAGATCGTCTATACTGATGGAAAAGACTGAAAACAGAAAGGAAGAATAAAATGTCACTTGACAGACTGATCGAAAAAATTGAGCAGACCCAGAACCCCTCGGTTGCAGGGCTTGATCCCAAGCTCGCTTACGTTCCGGAGTACATCAAGGAGAAGTGCTTTGAGAAGTACGGCGAAACCCTCAAGGGCGCGGCAAAGGCGCTGCTTGAATTCAACAAGGGACTTATCGACGCGCTGTACGATATCGTTCCCGCGGTAAAGCCGCAGGCAGCTTACTATGAGATGTACGGTCCGGCAGGAGTAAAGACCCTCTACAAGACGCAGGAATACGCCCGCAGCAAGGGAATGTACGTCATCACCGACGGAAAGCGCAACGATATAGGCACCACAATGGAAGCGTATGCCGCGGCGCACCTCGGAAAGGTTCAGGTAGGCAAAGAGAGCTATGAGCCGTTCCTCGGGGATGCGCTGACGGTGAACGGTTACCTCGGAAGCGACGGTATCAAGCCGCTGCTTGCCACCTGCCGCGACAACGACAAGGGCATATTTGTTCTGGTAAAGACCTCAAATCCCAGCTCCGGCGAGCTTCAGGACAGAAAGATCGACGGCGTTCCGGTGTATGAGATAATGGGTCACAAGTGCGAGGAATGGGGCAAGGATCTGCCGGGTATCTACGGCTATTCCGGAGTAGGCGCGGTAGTCGGCGCTACATATCCGGAGCAGATAAAGTACCTCCGTGAAGTCCTGCCGGGCACGTTCTTCCTTATCCCCGGCTACGGCGCTCAGGGCGCAGGCGCGAAGGATATTGCCGCAGCCTTTGACAAGAACGGTCTTGGCGGTATCGTGAACAGCTCCAGAGGTATCATGTGCGCATATCAGAAAGAAAAGTGCGACGAGCATGAGTTCGCCGAGGCTGCACGCCGGGAGGCTATCCGCATGAGAGATGAGATCATGGGATATGTTGGTAAAGTAACTCTGAATAAATAAAACCCGTGTAATTACATGGAGGAACAAAAAATGATATTTGAGAACAAAAAGAAAGCGACGCTCATTCTTGCCGACGGAACCGAGTTCGAGGGCAGAGCCTTCGGCGCGGACGGCTCCGTTGTCGGCGAGATAGTATTCACCACCGCAATGGTGGGCTATCAGGAAACACTGACCGACCCCAGCTACTGCGGTCAGATAGTCACCCAGACCTTTCCGCTTATCGGAAACTACGGCGTGAACGATATCGACCCGGAGTCAAACGGCAGCGTTGTCAGCGGCTACATCGTAAGAGAGCAGTGCGAAGATCCCTCTAACTTCCGCTGCGGCGGTAAGCTGGACGATTACCTGAAAAAGTACAACATCATCGGAATTTACGACATCGACACCCGCCACCTCACCAAAATTATCCGTGAGAGCGGCGTAATGAATGGCGCTATCGTTCACGGCGATTTCAATAAGGAAGAGCTTCTGGAGAAGATCCGCGCCTACACCGTGGGAAAGGTAGTTCCAAAGGTAAGCGTTAAGGAGAAGGAATATTTCCCCGCTGAGAACGGAAAATACAATGTGGTGCTGATGGATTACGGCTATAAGTTCAATATCCGCAGAGAGCTTGTAAAGCGCGGCTGCAACGTCACGGTAATGCCGTGGAACGCCACCGCCGATGAAATAAAGGCGCTGAACCCGGACGGCATAATGCTTTCCAACGGTCCCGGCGACCCCACAGACAACGTTGAGTCCATAAACACCCTGCGGGAGCTTATTCCGGCTCAGATACCCACCTTTGGAATTTGTCTCGGACATCAGCTTCTGGCTCTGGCGAACGGCGCAAAGACCGAAAAGCTGAAATACGGTCACCGCGGCGGAAATCAGCCGGTAAGGGACATTGCGCTTGATCGGACTTTCATCACCTCTCAGAACCACGGCTATGCGGTCATCGGCGACAGCGTTCCCGCAGAATGCGGCGAGGTCAGCCATGTGAACGGCAACGACGGCACCTGCGAGGGCGTGCGTTACCACAATGCTCCGGCTTTCACGGTGCAGTTCCACCCGGAAGCCTGCGGCGGCCCGAAGGACACCGCGTACCTGTTTGACGAGTTTATTGAGCTGATGGAGGGTAAAAAGTCATGCCGTTAAGAAGTGATATAAAGAAAGTTCTGGTGATAGGCTCCGGCCCTATCGTAATCGGACAGGCTGCGGAGTTCGACTATGCGGGAACTCAGGCTTGCCGCGCACTGAAGCAGGAGGGGCTTGAGGTAGTGCTCATCAACTCCAACCCTGCGACAATCATGACGGACAAGCACATGGCGGACAAGATCTACATTGAGCCGCTGACGCTGGACGTTGTTAAGAAAGTTATCGAGATTGAGAAGCCGGACAGCGTGCTGTCCAACCTCGGCGGGCAGACCGGACTTACCCTGTCAATGCAGCTCGCGGAATGCGGATTTCTTGCGGAGCACGGCGTGAAGCTGCTCGGCTCCAACCCCGAAACTATCCACAAGGCTGAGGACAGACAGGCGTTCAAGGACACCATGGAGAAGATCGGTCAGCCCTGCATTCCCTCAAAGGTGGTTGAAACCGTTGAGGACGCAATGGACTTCGCAAAGGAGATAAGCTATCCGGTAATCGTCCGTCCTGCATTCACGCTTGGCGGCACCGGCGGCGGTATCGCAAATAACGAGGCGGAGCTGCATGAGATAGCTACAAACGGTCTGCGGCTTTCTCCGATAACCCAGATACTGGTTGAGAAGTGCATTTCCGGCTGGAAAGAGATTGAGTTCGAGGTAATGCGCGACAGCAAGGGCAACGTTATCACCGTCTGCTCCATGGAGAATTTCGACCCGGTGGGAGTTCACACCGGCGACTCTATCGTTGTCGCTCCATGCGTAACTCTTGCGGACAAGGAATATCAGATGCTGCGTACCGCGGCAATAAATATCATTCAGGAACTGAAAGTCGAGGGCGGCTGCAACTGCCAGTTCGCGCTGAAACCCGACAGCTTCGACTATGCGGTAATTGAGGTAAACCCCAGAGTTTCCCGTTCCTCCGCGCTGGCTTCAAAGGCAACAGGATATCCTATTGCAAAGGTAGCTGCGAGAATTGCGGTAGGCTACACGCTGGACGAGATCGTAAATCAGGTGACCGGAAAGACCTACGCCTGCTTCGAGCCTGCGCTTGACTACCTCGTTGTAAAGTTCCCGAAGTGGCCGTTTGACAAGTTCGTTTATGCGAAAAAGACCCTCGGTACTCAGATGAAAGCCACCGGCGAGATTATGGCAATCGCTCCCAGCTTTGAGGCAGGCATGATGAAGGCTGTCCGCTCTATCGAGCTTGGAATGGACACCATGACAAAGGAGGACTTTGTACGGCTTACCGACGAGGAAGTCCTCAAGAAGCTGGAGGACGTGGACGTTGACCGCTCCTTCTGCATATTCGAAGCGCTGAAGCGCGGCATTTCCATTGATACTATCCACGACATCACAAAGGTGGACAAGTGGTTCATTTCCAAGCTGAATAATCTGGTGCAGCTTGAAAAGTGGCTTGCCGAGGGAGAGCTTACTCAGGAAAAGTACGATATGGCAAAGAAGTACTGCTACCTCGACAGCACCATTGAGCGCATTTCCGGTCAGAAGATAAAGGAGCGCAGACTTGCGGTGTACAAGATGGTTGACACCTGCGCCGCTGAGTTCTCCGCAGATACCCCATACTTCTACAACACCTTTGACCGGGAGAACGAAGCAGCCGAGTTCATCGAGCAGCACCCGACCGACAAGAAAAAGGTCATCGTTTTCGGCTCCGGCCCTATCAGAATAGGACAGGGTATCGAGTTCGACTATTGCTCGGTTCACTGCGTATGGACACTGAAAGAAGAGGGCTGCGAGGCCATTATCTGCAACAACAACCCGGAAACCGTTTCCACCGACTTTGACACCGGCGATAGACTGTATTTTGACCCGCTGACAAAGGAGGACGTTGAAGCCCTCATCGCCACCGAGAAGCCCTACGG
This sequence comes from Oscillospiraceae bacterium, assembly GCA_017829075.1. Next base: position 6,648 of record JAGAJA010000025.1, read on the forward strand.
CGTTGTGGTTCAGTTCGGCGGACAGACGGCGATAAAGCTGATAAAGCACCTGACGAACCTCGGAGTTAGAATTCTCGGCACATCTGCGGCGGACGTTGACGCGGCGGAGGACAGAGAGCTGTTCGACGAGCTGCTTGAAAAGTGCGGTATCCCGCGCCCGCAGGGAACTACCGTATTCACCACTGAGGAGGCTCTGGAAGCCGCAAACAAGCTGGGATATCCGGTGCTGCTGCGCCCGTCCTACGTTCTCGGCGGTCAGAACATGATAATCGCGCACTGCGACAGCGATGTGCAGGAATATATGACCATAATCACCTCCCACAAGCTGGAAAACCCCGTGCTTATCGACAAGTACATGATGGGTACAGAGGTGGAGGTTGACGCTATCTGCGACGGTGAGGACTTCCTCATTCCGGGAATTATGGAGCATATCGAGCGCGCGGGAATACACTCCGGCGACTCCATTTCGATATACCCCTGCCAGACCCTCTCGGAGCATATAAAGCGCGTCATCATCGACTACACCGAGAAGCTTGCTAAGGCTCTGCACGTTGTGGGACTTGTAAATATCCAGTATGTGGTTTACAACCACGAGGTTTATGTAATCGAGGTAAACCCGCGCTCCTCCAGAACCGTGCCGTATATCAGCAAGGTAACCGGCGTGAACATGGTTGATATCGCCACCAAGATAATCCTCGGCGCAAAGCTCAAGGACATGGGATACAAGAGCGGACTTTATCCTGTCGGCGACTACATTGCGGTAAAAGTCCCGGTATTCAGCTTCGAGAAGCTGCATGACGTGGACAACCAGTTAGGCCCGGAGATGAAGTCCACCGGCGAGTGCCTCGGTATCGCAAAGACCTTCAGCGAGGCGCTGTTAAAGGGACTTGTTGCGGCGGGCTACAAGCTGTATCACGAGGGCGGCGTGCTTATCTCAGTCAAGGACGGCGACAAGAACGACGTTATTGAGATCGCGAGCCGGTTCGAGGATCTGGGCTTCAAGATATACGCCACCAGCGGAACGGCTTCGGTGCTGAACAGAAACATGATCGCAGCGAGCCACGCTTACAGAATAGGCAAGGGCGAGCCGGACGTTATCCAGCTTCTGGAGAGCGGAAAGATACAGTATGTTATCTCCACCTCCGAAACCGGCAGACAGCCGTCCCGCGACAGCGTAAAGATGCGCCGCAAGGCGGTGGAGCGCTCCATTGCCTGCCTTACCTCAATAGACACCGCGAATGCGCTGCTTGACTGCCTTGAAATGCACAAGACAGTAAACGACGTAGAGCTTGTGGATATCACAAAGATCTGACCAACTGAAACCTACGCTTCGGGGCGTATTTAATGCGCCCCAGAGTTTAGTTTTTATTACAGCATTTTATCTGCGAAAGGACTTCACATGAAAATCGGCAAATACCCAGTAAAGCACACCTACAAGATACCCCGGCTGATCTCAGATGTATTTTCTGTCGGACTGGCGGTGTTCATCTGTTCGGTGGAATATATGTTCCTGACGGTGTATGAGGACACCCTTGTCCGATATATCGGCGAGGAGCAGCTTCAGGCGCTCTCACAGGCGGACAGCTCTATCGGCTGGAAGCACTGGACGACTCTGATATTCCCGGTGCTGGTGCTGGCGGTGTTTGCGGTTTACATTTTCCTTGTCCTGAAAAGCCACCGTTTCAGCAGCCTGAATATCACCAAGCGCAATGCGCAGAAGGTGTACGATATGTACGCGCTGTGCGCTTCTCTGTGCAAGATACCGGCGCTTATGCTGATAAGCGAGATGATGATGATAACCCAGAACAAGCTGCTGATGTCGGAGGAAAGCTGGTTTACGATACAGCTTGTGCTTGATCTGTTCATTATTGTCCTGCTGATCTCCTTTTTCCGGAGAATGATACTGCGCTTCACCGCTCCGGTGGAAAGCACGGCGGACAGCGGTGCAATTAAGGTAAAAGCGGTGGTGAAGTCCGAAGAACCGGAAATCACGTCCGATGAAAACAATACCGACAGCAATTCTGAAAGGAGTTAATATGAGCTATTACTGCGACAGGTATCCAATAATCGAGAAAAAATCCATCTCAAAGGACACCTTTTCCATGACAATCTACGCGCCGGAGGCTGCAAAGGCGGCACACGCCGGACAGTTTGCAACGATCTCCGCACCGGGATTTACCCTGCGCCGTCCGATCTCTATCTGCGAATTCAGCCGCTCAAAGGGAACGCTGCGCTTTGTATTTGAGGTAAGAGGAAAGGGTACTGAGGCGATCTCCCTGCTCAATCCCGGCGACAATCTGGACGTGCTTGCTCCCCTCGGAAATGGCTTTACAGTTCCGGACACCGCCCGCAGAGTGGTGCTTGTCGGCGGCGGTATCGGAGTACCTCCGCTGCTTGCGCTGGCGAAGAAGCTGGGGGACAGGAGCACAGCAATTCTGGGCTTCCGGGATTACAGCAGGATAATCCTTGCCGATGAATTTGAAGCATACGGAGCTAACACCGCGATATGCACCGACGACGGTTCTGTGGGCTATCACGGACTTGTGACAGAGCCGCTTGCTAATACTCTGAAAAATATCGGCGCGGATCTGGTGTGCGCCTGCGGCCCGATGCCGATGCTGAACGCTATCGCAAAGGTCTGCGCTGAAAACGACGTTCCCTGCAAGGTATCCATGGAGCAGAGAATGGGCTGCGGAGTGGGAGCGTGCGTTGTATGCTCCTGCCTGACGGTTAGAAACGGTCAGGAGTATTATTCTAGGGTCTGCAAGGACGGCCCGGTATTTGACGCAAAGGAGGTAAAATTCAATGGCTGATTTAAGCGTAAAGATAGCGGGTGTTGAATTCCCGAACCCGGTGATCGCCGCTTCCGGAACCTATGGCAATGGCGAGTGCTTCACTGATCTGTACCCGCTGTCAAGGCTGGGGGGAGTTTCCTGCAAGGGAATGACGATCGAGCCGAAAATGGGTAATGTTCCTCCGAGAATTGCGGAAACACCGAGTGGAATTCTGAATTCCGTGGGACTTCAGAATATCGGCGTTCACGGCTTCATCGACTATTATCTCCCCACTCTGAAAGAAGAGGGCAACGTGATTATCGCGAACGTTGCGGGCGCTACTATTGACGACTACATCGCGGCGGCGGAGGCTCTGGACAGCACCGACGTTGACATGATAGAGCTGAACATCTCCTGCCCGAATGTCAAGGCAGGCGGTGCGACATGGGGCGTTACCTGCGAGGGCGCGGCATCCGTAACAAAGGCGGTGAGAGCGGCGACATCTAAGCCCCTTATCGTGAAGCTCACCCCGAACGTCACCAACATCACCGACATCGCAAAGGCGGTTGAAGCAGAGGGCGCGGACAGCATTTCCCTAATCAACACGCTTCTCGGCATGAGAATTGATATCCGCACCAAGCGCCCGATACTCCACAACAACGTGGGCGGACTTTCCGGCCCGGCGGTGTTCCCGGTGGCGGTGAGAATGGTATGGCAGTGCTACAATGCGGTAAAGATCCCGATAATCGGCATGGGCGGTATCTCCACATGGGAGGACGCAGTGGAAATGATGCTTGCCGGCGCGACTGCAATTCAGATGGGTACGGCGATATTCACCGATCCGTGGTCGCCGATCAAGGTCATCGAGGGACTGAACGAATATATGGACAAGAACGGCATAAAGAGCCTTTCGGAGATAACGGGACAGGTTAAGCCGTACTAAGTCAGAAAACAACGGGGTATTCTATGAAAATAATGGCAGTAGACTACGGCGACAGCCGCACCGGACTTGCGATGTGCGATAAGAGTGAAATACTCGCCTCGCCGCTGTACACGATAAATATGCGGGATTTCGACCGCTGCCTTGAAATGACCGCGCAGGCGGCTAAGGAGAACAAGGCGGAGCTTATCGTTGTAGGAAATCCGATAAACATGAACGGCACTGAGGGACCGCGCTCCGAAAAGTGCCGGCTGTTCGCCGATCGGCTCAAAGAGCTTGTGGACGTGGACGTGGTTATGTGGGACGAGCGTTCCTCAACGGTCACGGCTATCGGCTACATGAACGATGTCAACAAGCGCGGAAAAAAGCGCAAGGAGGTGCTAGACTCCGCAGCGGCGGCGGTAATTCTGGACAGCTACCTTGCCTACCGCAAAAACCACCCGCAGGGCTAATGTGTGAATTGTGTGAAGTCCCTTGACAATAGGGACTTCTTGCTGTAAAATATAACTTATAGGCTGGTAGTCTAGTAGGCTGGTAAAGTTGGTAAGCTGGCGATAAACCGCCATCTGGCAGCTTCCCGCCACCCTGATGTGGCACTGTTTTTTGTACAAATTCCCGAAAGGACATAAATATAATGAGCAACTTCAATACTGCGCAGATTTTCAGCGACAACATGGTCTTGCAGTTCAGCAAGCCGCTTTCCGTGTTCGGCACGGGAGTTGACGGAACTAAGATAACTGTCAGCATCACCGGCGAGGAAGCCGCTTCCACCTCCACGCTCGTAAAGGACGGCAGGTGGCTTGCCATGCTCCCGCCCCAGCCGGCGCAGGAGTGCGTGGAGCTTACCGTCACTGACGGAACAGACACCACAATATTTCGGAATGTCGCGGTGGGCGCGGTATGGCTTGCCGGAGGTCAGAGCAACATGGAGCTGGAGCTCCAGACCTGCAACACCGGTGTTGAGAGCCTTGAAGGCGACGATAACCCGAATGTGCGCTTTTACTACACCATGAAGAAGTCCATTGCGGACGACAGCTTCTTCGAGAGCGAAAAGCAAATGGGCTGGTGCGATTTCTCCAACAAGGAGAGCGCGAAGCACTGGAGCGCGGTGGGCTATTATTTCGCAAAGGAGCTTTCCGAGCGTCTGGGGATTACCGTTGGAATTATCGGCTGTAACTGGGGCGGGACATCTGCCAGCGCGTGGCTCAAAAGAGAGTACGCCGACGGCGAAACTGCGATTTATTTTGATGAGTACGACAAGGCGACAGAGGGCAAGAGCCTTGAACAGCTAAAGCAGGATTACCTTGATTATCAGGCGTATCACGCTGAATGGGAGCGCAAAAGCGCGGAATACTACATGAATACACCCAATCCCACATGGGACGGTTGTCTTAAGTACTGCGGCGAGAACAAGTACCCCGGCCCGCCCTCACCGCTGAACCCCATGTCACCCGGAGTTCTCCACAAGAGCATGGTGGAGCGTATCGCGCCCTATACCATGACGGGAGTTATCTGGTATCAGGGGGAGAGCGACGACCACCGTCCGGATATGTACTACACCCTGCTTAATCAGATGATACGCTGCTGGCGGGACGACTGGAACGATGACGACCTGTTCTTCGTGATAGGTCAGCTTCCGATGCACAAGTGGGAAGCCGACGCTGATTTCAAGAACTGGTGTAAGATACGGGAGGCGCAGGCTAAGACCTGCCGCACCACCCAGAACACCGCCCTTGCGGTACTCACCGACTGCGGCGAATTCAACGAGATACACCCAAAGGACAAGAAAACTCCGGGACACCGCTTCTGCCTTGCGGCGCTGAACGGCTTCTATCATGTGGAATTTACCGACGACACCGAGGAAGAGCCGGGCTTCTCCACCTTTAATCCGGAGGTATACGACCCGTTATGGAATTCCGACAGCGTGGACGTTTTCGTGTCCACTGGAATGAGTCTTGAGGTGAAGAACAATTCCGGCGAGATGACCGGTTTCGAGCTTATGGACGTGAACGGCGAGTGGCACAGCGCAAAGGCGGAGCTTTCCGAGCGCGACAGGTGGAATGCCGGCGAGGGCAGCGAGATACTGCATATTACCGGGGTAGAATTCCCCTGCGGAGTGCGCTACCTCTGGACGAACTACACCGAGGATATCCCGCTGTTCGACAGCGAAAACGGAGTTCCTCTGCCGCCGTTCATTCTGACAAAGCCGGGCTACAACGGATAACAGGAGTTTTATGGAAAGAGAAAAGATAGACAGGATAAATTTTCTGGCGAGGAAACAGCGGGGCGAGGGCCTGACCGAGGCTGAAAAAGCCGAGCAGAAGCTGCTCCGGGACGAATACCGCGCCCAGTTCAGGGCAAGCATGGAGCAGCAGCTTGACCGGGTTTACTACAAAATGCCGGACGGAAGCGTTGTAAAGGCTGCGAAGAATTTGGAGGACAAGAAATGATAGCATTAGTCACCGGGGCAAGCTCCGGAATTGGACGAGATATTGCGAGGTCGCTGGCAAAGCACGGGATAAACGTGATAATCACCGCCCGCCGCCGCGACCGTCTGGAGGAGCTTAAAGCCGAGCTTATCCGGGAGTACGGGGTAAAGGTGCAGATAATAGCCGCAGACCTGTCCGACACGAAGCAGTGCATAGAGCTGCACCGCCGGGTGAAGAAGTACGGGATTGATATTTTCGTGAACAACGCGGGCTTTGGTGAGTTCGGGGAATTCACCGAGAGCGACCTCAACCGTGAACTGGAAATGCTGGACGTGAATGTAAAGGCTTTCCACACGCTGTTCAAGCTGTTTTTGCAGGACTTCAAAAAGCGGGATTACGGCTTTATTCTGAACACCGCAAGCAGCGCGGGATTTTTCCCCGGCCCGTTTTTTTCGTCCTATTATGCGAGCAAAGCATACGTTGTACGCATGACGCAGGCAGTCCACGAGGAGCTTCGCAGGGAGCACAGCAATGTTTCGCTGTCCATGCTCTGCCCCGGCCCTGTCCAGACAGAGTTCCTTGACAAGGCGAGGGTCACTTTCTCCATGCCGCCCCAGAGCAGCAGCTACGTTGCGGAATACGCGGTGCGGCAGATGTTTGCCGGTGAGCTTACCATTGCTCCCGATCCGGTGACAAAAGCGGGTATATACCTCGGAAAGCTTGTCCCGGATTTCATTCTCGCCTATGGCGCGGGATATATCCAGAAAAAACGCGAGAGGCTGTAAAATGGCGTCAGTAAGTGAAATAACAGTGCGCTACGCGGAAACCGACTGCATGGGAGTGGTACATCACGCGGTATATCCGGTGTGGTTCGAGATAGCGCGCACAGACTATATCAAAAACGCAGCGATGAGCTACTCCGAAATGGAGCGGCAGGGGGTAATGCTCCCGGTCACGGGGATCTCCTGCAAATATCGTCAGCCGGCGAAATACGATGACCTGCTGGAGATAACGGCGTATATCACCCGGTTTTCTCCGGCGCGGATTGAGTTTTATTACACCTGCAAGCGAAAGGGAAGCCCGGAGCTGCTGACCGAGGGAACGAGCGCCCACGCCTTTGTGGACGCAAAGACCTTCCGACCGCTTAACCTGAAAAAGGCGATGCCGGATCTATTCGAAAAAATGGACGCGGAATACCGCAGGGACATTAAGCTTCTTGAAGCGGCTCAGTCCCACAGTCATACGGAGCAGATATGAAGCGATATATTATTTTAGGCGCAGTGCTTGTTCTTGGCGTGGCTTCGGCGGTGATTTACACGCTGTTCCCGCAGCAGGAGGTTCAGGTCATTGCACAGGTCGCCGAGGACGGAGAGCTTACGGTGACAGAAACGGTGCAGGAGCAGCCTGCGGAGGTCTCGGACGAGGTGGGATTTTCGCTGCCTTCCGGGTTTTATTCGGAGAATATCGAGGTGGAGCTTACCGCCGAGGGCGATCAGCAGATATATTTCACCACTGACGGCTCCGACCCGAAGCCGGAGTCCGCAAAGCTCTACACCCAGCCTATCGAAATAAACGCCACCATGGAGGTGCGCGCGTCTACGATAAAAGCGGCGGCAGCGTCGGAGGACGGTACGCTCGGCGGGATATATACCGTGAGCTATGTCGTTGGTCAGTACATTGACAGCCGCTTTGATGACGACACGTTGATATTTGTGCTGAGCACCGATCCGTATAATCTTTACGATTACGAGTACGGAATAGCGGTGCCGGGCAAGATCTACGATGAGTATGTGGCGGAGCACCCCGGAGAGGAGATCCCCTACAACGCGCCGGGTAATTATTACATGACCGGCAGGGAGTGGGAGCGCCCGATATATGTCGAGGTGTTTGAGAGCGACGGTACAAAGGTGATAGATCAGGCGGCTGGCGTAAGGCTCTCCGGCGGCTATTCGAGAGTTCCTGATCAGAAGTCCCTGAGGCTTATTGCCCGGAAGGACTACGACCCGGAGAACGGCAAGTTCAAATACGCATTCTTCCCCGGCGCGGAAACCGAGGCGGGCGTACCGATATCGGAATATGACAGGATAGTGCTCAGAAACGGCGCGAACGACCGTGAATTCGCCGGAGTGCGGGACGAGCTGTCTCAGAAGCTGGCGCAGGATTACGGCTATCCGGTAACTCAGCATTGCGTTCCGGCGGCGGTGTTCCTTAACGGAGAGTACTACGGTTTTTCGTGGGTTCACGAGAATTACAATGAAGATTACCTTGCGACCCAGTTCGGCGGAAACAAGGAGAATTACGAGATAGTCAGCAACACCGAGAATGCCGAGGAGGGCAACGAGCGCGGCCTTGCGGATTATGCGGAGATGTACGCATACTACGACAAGGATCTGACGGACGACAAGACCTTTGAGGAGCTGTGCAGCCTTGTGGATATCGACAATCTGATGCAGTACTACTGTATGCAGGTGTTCATTTCAAACAAGGACTGGCCGGGCAATAACTACAAGGCTTTCCGGTACTACCCGGAGGAGGGCGAGGAGATCACCAGCGAGTTCATGGACGGACGCTGGCGGTTCATGTTCTTTGACGCGGAGTTCGCATGGAGCCTGTACGGCGAGCGGGCTAACCTTAATACTCTCAAGGATCTGCTTGAGGGTACTCACATGAGCGGCGAGAGCAAGGTGCTTATTGCGCTGCTCCAGCGTGAGGATATGCGGCAGAAGTTCGCCGCCACCATGAGCGACATTACTTCCTATGCTTTTGAGGAGACTCACATCAACAAGGTGCTGGACGAGCTTTTCGAGATGAGCGACAAGGAGCAGTTCTATGCGCTGGACAAGGGCATAACCTCCACATGGGCGAAAAGGAACAACTTTGCGGAAAGCCGCCAGCAGATACGGGATTTCGCATCGGTGCGTGAAAGAGTGGTATTCCGGGATATGTACCGCATATTCGGCTGGGAGGACGACAGCTACACGGTGTCCGTCACCTCGGCAAAGGGCGCGGTAACGACCCTCAATTCACAGCAGAAAAACGGCAGGGGAATTATCTCCGCCGAATATAACAGGAACTGCTGCGTTCCTCTTTCCGCTGATATCGCGGAGGGCTGGGAGTTCGTCCGCTGGGAGATAAACGGAGTACAGTACGATCAGCCGGAACTTACGGTAACTGCGGACATGGCGGACGCTGACGGCAAGGTCATTGCGAAGCTTATTACCAAGCAGCAGGAAACCACGGACGCTCCTTTGCAGATAAAGGAGATATGCACCGAGAAAAAAGCGGGCTACATAGTGCTTTACAACCCGAACAGCGTTCCTGTTTCCACTTCGGGACTGTATCTCACCGACAAGCCGGAGGATCTGCAAAGGTGGCAGCTCCCGGCGCATACGATCGGGGCGCAGAGCGAGCTGCTTATCGTGACCGACAACAACAATACTCAGGAAGCGCTGCACCAGATACAGGCTAATTTCAGCCTGAAAAAGGGGGAAACGCTGATCCTGTCAAATGCGGAGGGTGAGATCATCGCGAGGGTCGAGATCCCGGCGATATCCTCCGGCAGCGTTTACAGGCTTCAGGATTACGGAGAATACCGGGTAAGCCCCGCGTGATATGTTTGGAAAGGACAGGTCATGGACGAGAAAAAACGACAGCGTATGATGAAGATATTCCGGGTCATTGCCCTTGTTCTGGCGGTGGCAATGATACTGGGAATTATTCTCGACGCGGTTTTATAAAAATGTGAAGTTCAGCAGGAAAGGATCATCATGGGTTTATTTTACAACAACAATGTCGCCGGCTCCGGCGTAGCAAAGCACGGAAAGCAGAAGAAGCCGTTTTTCCGCTTCTGGGAGATGTTCGCGAACAAGTTCTGGACTTTCTTCCAGATCAATCTGATCTATTTCATATTCTGTATCCCGATCGTTACTATCGGTCCGGCTACCGCCGCAATGACGGCTCTTATGCGGAATATCTACCTTGAAAGACCGCAGTTCGTGTTCCACGAATTCTGGAAAGCGTTCAAGAAGAACTTTAAGCAGTCGTTTTTTATCGGACTTCTGGACGTGGCCTTTATTGCGATATCCATATTCAGTTTCTTCTTCTTCAACGTGAATATAAGCAACAGCGACGGCCCTTACTGGCTTTACTATGCAATGGTAATGGCGGTGGAGATCGTTATTTTGCTGATGAATTTCTACATCTATCCGCAGATCGTGGCGCTTAATCTCAAGCTGCCGCAGATACTCAAGAATTCCCTCATACTGGCGTTCCTGAACCTCAAGGGAAATCTGATCTCTCTGGCGGCATATCTCGTATATATCGCGCTGGTGATGTTCTTCCTGCCGACAATACTTCTTCTGCCTCTGGTGCCGCTGGCATGGCTGGGATTTCTTACTATGTTCACGAGCTATCCGGCTATCCAGAAATTCATCATCAATCCGTTCTATGAGGCGCAGGGACTTAAAAATCCTGAGCTTCCGGACTTTGACGATGATGACGAGGAAGCTGTCTTTGAGGATCGCGGCGGCGAGGAAGCTCCTATGAAGATCAATAAGAAAGACAAGGGCGGAAAGGTGATCAAATGAGCAGCAAAAAAAAGAGTACTCCTCAAAAGCAGAAAAAGGAGAAAAAGCAGGACAGCAGCTTTATGTTTTTCGTACCGGATCAGGGAGAGGGTGCGACAAAATATATCGTGATCGCCCTAAAGGTGATCATGCTGATAATCACGTCCATATGCGCGCTGTGCTTCGGCATTTTAGGCCCGGTCTGCATTTGGATAGGAGAGTATGACCCGGCGATCGTGGAAAATCCGGCGATACTTACATGGCTGATATCCTCCTTCATTTACATTGTCGGAACATTTGTGATAATGCTGGGGCATTCCCGTATTGCGGCAGTAATTGACTGCGTGGCGGCGGTGGGTTCGCTGGTGACGTATTACCTGTTCGTGACGCATTCCGCCGACCCGGAGATCAGCGTAGGACCGACAACACTCTATATGCCATGCCTTGCGCTGACTGTGCTGGCGGTGGTAATTGCAATGCTTATCAATATCCCGAAGTGGCTGGAAAAGCAGGCGCAGAAAGCGCATGAGAAAGCGCCGTCTATTATCAACGACGATGACGATGACTGACGTTTGATTTAAAAAGGAGGAGCAGTATGGAGAGCATTATTTCCGAGGACATCAGATTTCATCTGAAAACGAAAAAGGGGGACATCGGCAGATATGTAATCCTTCCCGGCGACCCCGGCAGAGTTCCGCTGATCGCGGCGAAGCTGGACAATGCTAAGCTCATCGCCAGCAACCGGGAATACACCACCTACACCGGATATCTTGACGGAGAAATGGTGAGCGTCTGCTCCACAGGAATAGGCGGTCCCTCTGCGGCTATCGCGGTGGAGGAGCTTATCCAGTGCGGCGCGGACACCTTTATCCGGGTCGGTACTAGCGGAGGTATCAACCTTAAAGTAGTCGGCGGCGACCTGCTTATCGCAAGCGCGGCGGTCAGAAGCGAGGGAACCAGCCACGAGTATATCCCGGACGACTACCCGGCGGTGGCGGATTTCGAGGTAGTGAGCGCGCTGAAAGCCTCTGCGGACGAGCTTTCCACCGACGAGGACGGAAACCGCTGCCATGTGGGAGTAGTGCATTCCAAGGACAACTTCTACGGCGAGATAGACCCGAATGACACCGCAGTTGCGGCGAAACTTTGCAGCGCGTGGGAGGGCTACCTGAAATGCGGCTGCCTTACCTCTGAAATGGAGGCTGCGGCGATATTCTCCGTGGCTCTGCTTCGCGGAGTGAGAGCGGGAGCTGTTCTTACCGCACTGTGGAACGTAGAGCGCACCAATGCTGGACTTCCGGACAAGCGGTGCGAAAGCAGCGAGCGCGCAATCAACTGCGCTGTGGGAGCTATCCGGCGGCTGATACAGTCTGACAAAGAGAGATGATCCATGGCATTTGATACTATCCTGTTAGACCTCGACGGAACGATAACAAATCCTTTCATCGGCATTACCAACGGAGTTATGTACGCATATAAGCGCCTCGGACTGGAAGTCCCGGAGCGGGACAGCCTGCGCAGCTTCATAGGCCCGCCGCTTATCGTGGAATTCACCCGGCGTGGCTTGCCGGAGGAGCAGGCGAGGGAAGCGGTGCGGCTTTACCGGGAGTACTACGGTGAAACCGGGCTGTTCGAGAATGAGCTTATCCCCGGCACGGTGGAGTTCCTGCGGGAGCTGAAGCGGCGGGGAAAGCGGGTGTGCCTTGCCACCTCAAAGCCGGAGCAGTTCAGCGTGAGAATTCTTGAGAAATTTGGCATTCTGGAGTATTTCGACTTTATCGGAGCGGCGGCGATGGACGGCAGCCGTGACAGCAAGCTTTCGGTGATACAGTATGTGCTGAATTCCACCGGAGCAAAGTCGCAGGAATGCGTAATGGTCGGCGACAGAATGCACGATATTATCGGCGCGCATGACGCGGGAATGAAGTGCATTGCAGTGCTTGTGGGCTTCGGCAGCCGGGAGGAATTCGCGGAGTACAACGCGGATTACGTTGCACAAACGCTTGCTGACGTGCTGGAATACGTTTGAAAATCCAAATTTTTCCGATTGAATATCAACAGAACAAATGCAGATAATATAACTGCGGCAGACGGAAAGACCGAAAGCCGCAGTTATTTCTTTTGAAAGGAATGAATTGAAATGGGAACTGAATTTGCAAACAAGCACATCGGCTGCACAATCCACAACTGCGAGCACCACTGCTGCAGCGAGGACTACTGCTCTCTTGACAAGATCGAAGTAGGCACACATGAGGCTAACCCCACAATGTGCCAGTGCACAGACTGCCTGTCATTCAAGCTCAAGAAGGGCTGATGAACGGCGGGATTCTCCGGGAAATCCCGGAGGAACGTATTTTTAAGGACGAGGAGTTCGTTGAGGACTTCCCGGAAAGAACTAATGAAGCGGACATTTTTGCCAATATCCCTCCTCTTTTTTACGCATTAATCACGTATAACAACCGCTTCTATGGAAATCTGATGTGATCCCTCGCCGAAAGGCACAGCCAATGAGGGAAGAATAATGCGGCGATCGGGCGCCGCATTTCAGATAAAAACAATGCCGCACTGAGATCAGTGCGGCATTTAGCTTGTCGAAAAACCTAGTTTTGCCCGCGAAGCGGGCTTTTGAAATCCGTTTTTTGCCCCAGCTCTGCCGGGGCAAAAAACACTTCTATCCGCACAACTGTGCGAACTGACAGCTTTGCTGTCAGTGAGTGCGGGCAGTGCGGATGTTCGGCGAGA
>JAGAJA010000026.1 GCA_017829075.1 Oscillospiraceae bacterium
AAGGAAAAGATTTGCTGAAAGACAGTACCGATATCTAGGAAAAGAAACGCAGGCGTACTGTATGTACGTCAAGTTTCTTTGACGACGATAGCGGTGCTGGATTTCTGCAAAGATTTCCTGAATTTAAATGGTTATTAGTATCAGATGATGCAGGGGCTATTTTATCAGAAATTCCATAACCAACTCAGCGGCAAGCACTCCTCCGCAGGCAGAAACTGCCACCATAAGAAGCCCTCTATTGAAGAACGCAGCCACCAGAGCCGCGGCAAGCCCGGCACAGGCAGTGATCACCGAACCGGTGCTGAAAAAAATCCCCGGTATCGTCATAGCGGTGAGCACCGCATACGGAACATAATAAAGAAAGCTCAGCAGAAACGGCGAGCGGATCTTTTTCCGTATTGCGGCAAGCGGGAGCATTCTTACAAGGTAGGTCACCAGCGCCATTGTCAGTATACTAACGCATAAATAAAGAGTATCAGTCATCTGCTTCACCGTCCTCTGTTGGTCTTGGGAACAGCAGCGCTCCCACAGCCGCCGCGATGATCGTGCAGATTATCACAGAAAATCCGGAAGTGATCCCGCTGAACACCGGCACAAATCTGATAACGCAGGACAATGCCGCAGCGATTAGCGCTACCACCAGCACTCCCTTGAAGCGCCTAGCAGGAGGAATGACAATCGCAATAAACATTCCGTAGATCGCAATGCCCAGCGCCGATTTCACGATATCGGGCAGGATATTACCAAGCAGCGCTCCCGCAGCAGTTCCCGCCGCCCACATGACATATGGCAGAGTTATCAGCCCATACATATATGCAGGAGTAACGTCCCCGGTGTGCGCGCTTGCCACCGCGAAAACCTCGTCAGTTACGCCGAATGATGTGGTGAGCCGGTGGAACATACTGTACTTCCTGCACAGCTTCTGACTGAGTGACAAGCTCATCAGCGAATAACGCAGGTTGATTATGAGCTGCGCCACAGCAATCTCGGCAAATCCTCCTGCGGCGGCAATTGTTTCTACTCCGGCAACCTGCCCTGCCGATGTCAGGCAGGTCATGGAAATAAGTATCGCGGCAAGCGGAGGAAGTCCTTTCTGTACCGCCATGATACCAAAGGCAAAGGATACCGACAGATATCCCAGCCCTATCGGAAGCCCGTCCTTGAAGCCCTTAAGGTATTCGGAGCGGGAAGTTCTGTTTTTTTCTTCTGTCTGTAACATAATGCTCCCTTTTCTCTTTTATTTTTTGCAACTTTAATATTGTATCACAAAATCCGACTAATTTCAATACAAAATCCACATTTTGAGCCATGATAATTGCATCAATAAAGGAGATGTGTGAAAATTCGCGCGCCGCTATTGACTTTTTTTGACTGAGGTATTATAATAAATATGTATGTGTTATTCATAAAGGAATAACTATCTTAAATCAAAAGAACGAGGACAAAAATTATGAAATGGACTGGACTAAACGACCTCCGCGAGAGCTATCTCAAATTCTTTGAGAGCAAGGGTCATCTGCGCATGAACAGCTTTCCGCTGGTTCCGCAGGGTGATAACTCTATCCTGCTCATCAACGCGGGCATGACTCCGCTGAAAAAGTACTTTCAGGGCATTGAAGAGCCCCCCCGCCACAGAGTAACCACCTGCCAGAAGTGCATACGCACCCCCGATATCGAGAATGTCGGCAAGACCGCCCGCCACGGCACCTATTTCGAGATGCTGGGCAACTTCTCCTTTGGCGACTATTTCAAGCATGAGGCAATTGCATGGGCTTGGGAATACCTCACAAAGGTTCTGGAAATACCGCCGGAGCGCCTGTGGGTGACTATCTACGAGGAGGATGACGAAGCCGGAGATATCTGGGCTAATGAGGTCGGAGTTCCCCGCGAGCGCATCATAAAGCTCGGCAAGGCTGACAACTTCTGGGAGCACGGAAGCGGCCCCTGCGGTCCCTGCTCTGAGATACACTATGACCGCGGCGAGAAGTACGGTCACTTCGACCACATCGGTCAGGACAACTTTGAGGAAGTGGGCGACTGCGACCGTATCATTGAGATATGGAACAACGTATTCACCCAGTTCGACAACGACGGTCACGGAAATTACACTCAGCTCAAGACAAAGAACATCGACACCGGCATGGGTCTGGAGCGTCTTGCCTGCGTAATGCAGGACGTTGACAACCTGTTCGAGGTGGACACCGTTCAGAATATTCTCAAGAAGATAAGCTCCATTGTCGGCGTTGAGTACAAGCAGGACGAGGTAAAGGACATCTCCCTGCGTGTTATCACCGACCACATCAGAAGCACCACATTCATGGTGGGCGACGGCGTTCTTCCCTCCAACGAGGGCAGAGGCTATGTACTGCGCAGACTGCTCCGCCGCGCCGCAAGACACGGCAGACTGCTCGGCTGCACAAAGCCGTTCCTGCACGAGGTCTGCGACACTGTAATCAACGAGAACCTCTCCGCTTATCCGGAGCTTGACGAGAAGCGCGCCTACATCAAAAAGGTTATCCAGACCGAGGAGGAGAGCTTCGCAAAGACAATCGACAAGGGTACCGAGATACTCAACGAGATGATAGACAATCTCATCAAGTCCGGCGAAAAGATCCTGCCCGGCGCGGACGTATTCAAGCTTCACGACACCTACGGTTTCCCCCTTGACCTCACAAAGGAAATTCTCGAAGAAAAAGGACTTTCCGCAGACGAGGAGGGCTTCCACGCCCTGATGAAGGAGCAGAAGGAAACCGCCAGAAAGAACAAGAAGCTCGGCGGCGGCTGGGATAACGCGAAGAACTCCGATCTGGACAAGTTCAAGACCACATTCGTGGGCTACACCACCCTCGAAAAGGAAACCAAGCTGCTTGCTATCGTCAAGAACGGCGAGATCTCCCCGCTGTGCGAGGAGGGTGACGATGTTTCCGTTGTTCTGGAAGAAACTCCGTTCTATGCGGAAATGGGCGGTCAGGTAGGCGACTGCGGCGTGGTAGTCAGCGGCGATAACGTCATTGAGATAACCGACACCAAGAAGCTCCCCGGCGGACAGTTCATCTCCAACGGCAAGGTAGTGAGCGGCGGCTTCTCCGAGGGCGAAACCGTCACCGCACGGGTAGACGCAGAAAAGCGCGCCGCAACTCAGCGCAACCACACCTGCGCTCATATTCTTCAGGCGGCTCTGCGCAGCGTACTCGGCGACCATGTTCATCAGGCAGGCTCTTATGTTGACCCGTATCAGTGCCGTTTCGACTTCAGCCATTTCAGCGCACTGACCGCCGAGGAGATCGCTAAGGTCGAGGAATATGTAAACAAGGTAATCATGGCGGCTGTTCCGGTAGTCACCGAGGAGCTTCCTATCGAAGAGGCAAAGAAGAAAGGCGCAATGGCGCTGTTCGGCGAGAAGTACGGCGATGTGGTAAGAGTGGTTTCCGTGGGAGAATACTCCACCGAATTCTGCGGCGGTACTCACCTCAGCAATTCCGCGCAGGCAGGTCTTTTCAAGATCGTTTCTGAAAGCTCCGTTGCAAGCGGCGTAAGACGTATCGAGGCTGTCACCGGAATGAATGTGCTGAATATGCTGAACTCCATGAAGGACACTATCGCCAAGGCTTCCGACGCGCTCAAGATCCCCAACTCCAACGAGCTGGTTCACCGCTGTGAGAGCGTTATGGCGGAGCTTCGTGAAAAGGACAAGAAGATTGAAAGCATGGCGCAGGCTGCGGCAAACGCACAGCTCGGAGATCTCGGCGCGGACTGCCCCGAGGTTGCCGGAGTCAAGATAATCACTGCGGCTCTCAATGGCACCGGCGCGGACGGACTGCGCAAGATAGGCGATTCGCTGGGCGACAAGTTCGACTGCTTCGTGGCTGTTCTCGCGGGAACCAACGAGGGCAAGAGCAATATCCTCTGCAAGTGCTCCAAGAGCGCTGTCGCAAAGGGCGCAAATGCCGGAACGCTGGTTCGTGAGATCGCTGCTGTCGCAGGAGGAAAGGGCGGCGGAAAGCCGGATCAGGCTATGGCGGGTATCCCGGACGCTTCCAAGATAAAGGACGCGCTGGCTGCTGCGGCTGATATCGCTGCGAAGTATATCAAGTAAGCCATGAACTGAATATTGCAGTACGGTCTTTGCGGTTACAAAAAGACCGTATTGTTGAATAATAGAGTAAAGTTTTCGTTAAGCAATACAAAAAACGCAACCAACTGCGCTCATTTGTGGTATCATATAATAGGAGGAATTTATTATGGACTGCTTATTCTGCAAGATCATCGCCGGGGAGATCCCCTCAACAAAGGTCTACGAGGACGACAAGGTGCTTGCGTTCCGTGACATAGCGCCTAAGGCACCCACACACATTCTGGTCATTCCCAAGACCCACATCGCCGGAGTTGACGAGATAACCCCGGAGAACAGCGCGATAATTTCCCACATTTTCGAGGTGATCGCGAAGATCGCAAAGGACGAGGGACTTGACGGCGGCTACCGTGTAGTCAGCAACATCGGCGAGGACGGCGGTCAGACCGTTCGTCACCTGCACTTCCACATTCTGGGCGGAAAGAAGCTTTCCGAAGACATGGCATAATGGCAAAGGCAGCTACCTTTACCCTTGTTCCGGAGAGCGCGCTCAATTCTGAGCTGAAAGCCGGCAGGCTGCGCCGGGCATATTTCCTGTACGGCGAGGAGGTCTACCTCACCGGACTTTATGCTGACAAAATTGCAAAGACCGCCGGCGGCGACGAGGCTGACGGGCTGAATTTCCTGCGGCTCAGAGGCGTTCCGGATATGAATTCTCTGTCGGATTTCGCGGAGAGTATGCCGTTTTTCGCAGAGCACAAGTGCGTTAGGATAACCGACCTCGACCCGGAGGAGCTGGACAACGACCAGCTTAAAGCGCTGATCTCGCTTATTGAGCAGCTTCCGGACACGACCGTGCTGATAATAGCCCAGACCGGGCTTGAGGTAGACGACAGAAAGCCCAAAGCCAAGACCAAGAAGCTCATTCAGGCGATAGAGCAGTGTGGCGCGGTCTGCAAAATGCAGTTCCTGCCGCTGGAAAAAACCGCGGCTATGGCGGCGAAAAAGGCGGCACGCAGCGGCTGCTCCCTGTCGCAGGAAAATGCCCTGCACCTAGCGGAGCTGTGCGGACGCAGCCTCACCATTATCCAGAACGAGGTGGACAAGCTCTGCGCCTATCAGCAGAGCGGAGAGATCTCCAGAGCGGATATCGACGCCCTCACTCCCCGCCAGATTGACGTCAGCGTTTACGCCCTTGCGGACAGCTTGCTGAGCGGAAAGCCGGGAACCGCTTACCGAATGCTGGACGATATTTTCGCCCAGTGCGTGGAACCGATAATCATTATGTCCGCGCTGTCCGGCGCGTTTGTGGACTACTACCGGGCGAAGCTGGGACAGCAGGCGCGGAAAACTCCGGCGGACGCGGCAAAGGATTTCGGATATTACGGCAGGGCATTCGTCATGACAAACGCCTACCGTTCGGTGCAGCGACTATCAGAGCGATTCCTGAAGGACTGCATTGCGGTGCTGTTCCGGACAAATAAACTGATGAATTCCTCCAAGACCGACAGCCGTCTGCTGCTTGAACGGGCGATAGCGGAGATTTCTGCGCTGCCTCACTGAAAAATACATGATACGAATAAAACAAGCAATAATAACAGAGGGCAGATACGACAAGATCCGGCTTTCCAACATAGTTGACGCAGTGATAATCTGCACCAACGGCTTTGCCATATTCAAGGACAGGGAGAAGCAGGAGCTTATAAAGTCCCTCGCCGCGAAAACCGGAATAATCATTCTCACCGACAGCGACAGCGCGGGCTTCAAAATACGCTCGTTCATTCGCGGCTTTGTGAAGCAGGGCGAGGTGCTGAATGCGGTAACTCCGGACATATACGGCAAGGAGCGCAGAAAGCTCCAGCCCTCGAAGCAGGGCAAGCTGGGTGTGGAGGGGATACCGGACGAGCTGCTGATTGAGGCGCTCAGGAATGCCGGAGCAACCCAGCTTGACGGCGAAGCCAGACCGGAAAATCCAGACCCGGTGACCCGTGTGGATCTTATGGATCTGGGGCTTATCGGCGGCGAAAACTGCTCCCAGCGGCGCAGGGAATTACAGCGCAGGCTGGGTCTGCCGGAGCTGCTTACCGCAAAGCTGCTGCTGGAGGTTGTAAACAAAATGTATAAACGTGACGAATTTATACAAATCGTCCATGCAATTGACGAAGTTCCCTCAGAAAAAAACTCTTTATAGGTGCAATTTATGGTTTTTTCCAGTTTAACCTTTTTGTTCGCGTTTCTTCCGATAACGCTGATATTGTATTATCTCGTGCCGGACAAGGCGAAAAACGTAATTATCCTCATCAGCGGACTTATCTTCTACGCGTGGGGTGAGCCGATATATGTACTGGTGATGATAGCTTCTACGGCGATAGACTACACCGCCGGACGGCTCATTCATAAATACGATGACAAGCCGAAAATAAGGCTCATTTGCCTTATTGTGTCGCTGGTGATGAATTTAGGACTTCTCGGAACGTTCAAGTATCTCGGATTTATCATCGAGTCGCTGAACGCTTGGCTGGGGCTTGCGATACCAAATCCCAACCTGCCGCTTCCTATCGGCATCAGCTTTTTCACGTTCCAGTCGATGAGCTACACCATTGACCTCTATCGCAGACAGATAAAGGTGCAGAAGAACCCAGTGAGCTTTATCGCATTCGTGACGCTGTTCCCGCAGATCGTTGCCGGGCCTATTGTGCGCTACGAGGATATCCAGAATGAGATCGACCACCGGACTATCACCGAGAAAATGGTGGGGGACGGTATCTCCCGGTTTATCGTGGGTCTTGGCAAAAAGGTGCTGATCGCAAACAACATCGGACTTCTCTGGACGGAGGTAAAGTCGCTGGAATACGGCGAGCTGTCGGCGGTGACCGCATGGCTTGGAATTCTTGCGTTCACGTTCCAGATCTACTTTGATTTCAGCGGATATTCCGACATGGCGATAGGTCTGGGCAAGATGATGGGCTTCACCTTCCCGGAAAACTTCAACTATCCCTATATGAGCCACAGCGTATCTGAATTCTGGCGCAGGTGGCACATCACGCTTGGAAACTGGTTCAAGAGCTATATATATTTCCCGCTGGGCGGCAGCCGCAAGGGACTTCCCCGCACGATAATCAATCTCCTCATTGTGTGGACTGTCACCGGCATCTGGCACGGCGCAAGCTGGAACTTCATGATGTGGGGCGCGTATTTCGGCGTGCTTATCGTGATAGAGAGGCTGTTCCTCGGCAAGGTGCTTGAGAAGATACCCGCGTTCTTTAGCTGGCTGTACACCTTTGTTATGGTGGTGTTCGGCTGGGTGCTGTTCGATGCAGTGGCGCCCGGTACGGTGGGCTTCGGCAGTATGTTCAGTCAGGTGGGAACTTATATCGCGGCGATGTTCGGCGGCAATGGAGTGTTCCTCGACAACACAGCGATAAACTATATTGTGAACTACGGGCTTATTTTCGCGGTATGTATGTTTGGCAGCTCCGATGTACTCAAGTCTATCACGGAGTTTATCAGGAAAAAGGCTCCGGTTTGGGTGCAGTACGGCTTCCCGCTGGTGAATGCGGTGATAATGCTTGCCTCGGTGGCATACCTCTCCACCTCCAACTACAACCCGTTCTTGTACTTTAACTTCTGATGAAAGGAGAACAGCATGGATAACATGGATAAAGAAAAGAAGAAATTCTCCATGACCCCGGCAAAGCTGATGATAGCGCTGTTTACAGTGATAAGTCTTGCCATTCCGATAACCACCGCCATTCTCCCGAAGCAGGAGCGCAGCGAAGTCGAAAACCGCACTCTGGCGAAATTCCCTCAGATAATTAACCAGACGAAGCTTGATAAAGCGGAGAATTTCGCCGACGTGATAGGCGCGGTGCGCTGGGAGGACATCACAGTCCGGGACGAGGACAGCTATATGGATAAGCTGGAAACCTATTTCTGCGACCACCTTGTAGGCCGCGAGGAATGGGTAAGAGCCAGAAACACCATGGAAATGCTCGCCGGAAAAAAGGAGATAAACGAGGTCTACACCCTGAAAAACCAGATGATACAGGTGTTCAAGGAATATGACGTGGAAACCGTCAACGCCTCTCTCAACGCAATGAACCGATTTGCGGAAACCCACCCGGATATGCAGTGTAGCCTGATGATAGCGCCCACTGCTCAGGAGCTTTTCAGCTCTGAGATACCGACCTACGCGGGATATCTTAGCGAAAAGGCGTTCATTGACGAGTGCTACAAGAAAATGCAGGGAGTCACCACGATAGACTGCCTGAGCTACCTATCCGGGCATCAGTCGGACTACATCTTCTACCGCACCGACCATCACTGGACGAGTCTTGGCGCGTATTACGCGTACTGTGCAGCGGCTAAGGCACTGGGTTACAGCAGCTACGGTCTTAATTCCTTTAATATCGAAACCGCGAGCAGCAGCTTCCGGGGTACGCTTTATTCAAAAACGCTGGACAATTCGATAACTCCGGACAGCATTGACTACTACCACCTTGCCTCCGGCGAGCCAAAGGTCAAGATGACGGTGTTTGACGGCACAAAGGAAACGGTTTACGACAGCCTTTATGTCAGAAGCTTCCTTGATGTAAAGGACAAATACTCCAGCTTCACCGGCTCGAATGCGCCTATCGTCACCATTGAAACGGACGTTGACAACGGCAAGAGCCTGCTTATGGTAAAGGACAGCTACGCCCACAGTCTTGTGCCGTTCCTGTCAAAGCATTACAGCAAAATAACAATGGTGGACATGCGGTATATCAACACCGACCTCAGTAAATTCATTGATGTGGACAGCTATCAGCAGACGCTGTTTATGTTCAACGCAATATCTTTCAGCTCGGATATTCATTTGAAAAAGATACTGCTGACGAAATAAAAAATGCGGCGCTGTTTTTTTACAGCGCCGCATATTTATCTTAGTTCAGTCCTTGTAGTACATCTTGATAAAACTCTCAAGAAGATCCACCGAGCCGTCAATTCCAAGAGCGGAACTGTCAACGCACAGCTCATAATTTTCAGGAACTCCCCAACGCTTGTCGGTGTAGTAATTGTAGTAGGAAATGCGCTGCTTATCCATGCGCTTGACATACTCCGCAGCGTGCTTTTCACCGATGCCGTAGGAATTGATCGCGCGCTTTACCCTGTCCTCAAACGGAGCGGTAATGTAGATATTCACCACATTGTTAAAGTCCCGCAGAGCATAGTCCGCGCACCGCCCGATGATAAGGCAGGATTCATTTGAAGCTATCTTCTGGATCGCGTTTAGCTGCGCGAAAAACAGCGCGTCATCAAACGGAACTCCACCCTGTCCGTAGGTAGTGGACAGCAGATAAAGGAAGCTGTTGGTACGGCGCTCGTCACTCTCCTCAAAATGGGTCTTGTGAATGCCGCTGTCCTTTGCTGCGATATCCAGCAGCTTATTGTCGTAGAACTCGATGCCGAGCCGCTTCGCCAGCTTTTCGCCGATCTCGCGTCCACCGCTGCCGTATTGTCTTGTGATAGTGATTATACGCTTTGCCATAACTGATCGCCTCCGTCTGCCTGTAAACTCACCTATACTGTATAGGTATTTCCTTTATCTTGATTATATCACACGGAAACAGATTTGTCCACCACTTTTCACAAACATTGTGCGAAATTGTATGAATTTTTGTTTATTTTCACAACAAGTGGTTTCAACCAAGAACTATCTTTTTCAATTCCTCTGCATCATGGGCGAAATATGTCGGCTCACGCGCGGCTAACTCCTCATAGCTTCTGAAGCCCCACAGTGCGGCGCATACGTCTATCCCCGCATTATGCCCGGTCATGATGTCCACATCGCTGTCACCTACATAAAGCGCCTCCTGCGGGTCAACTCCGGCGCGGCGGATAAGTTCAAGAGCGGCTCCGGGGTCGGGCTTTGGCTGAAATCCCGCTCCAAAGCCTATCACCTCTGCGATATCCCCGCCGTAATTCTGCCGGACAAGCTCAGCAGAAAACTCGTGCGCCTTGTTTGAATTACAGCCGCAAACAACACCCTTTTCCCTCAGCTCCCGTACCAGCTCCCGCATTCCGGGATAAGGCTTCGTCAGGTCGGACTTGTGCTGGGAATAGTACTCCGTGAACATCGCGTAGGCGCGCTCCTCTGTGGGCTTGTCATGTCCCGGCGGGAGCATACGCTCAATAAGCTTCGGGATACCGTTCCCGACAAAGTGCTTGAAGCTCTCCTCCGGGTGCTGAGGAAATCCCATTTCCGCCAGAGTGTGGTTTCCTGCGGCGGCAAGGTCGCCGATAGTGTTCAGCAGTGTGCCGTCAAGGTCAAATATTACCAGTTTATACATTATGTATCCAACCTCTTTTCCGGGGCAGGTTTCCCGCCCGGTATATTTTGCAGAAACTAACGTTCCCGTTTTCTCTTCCTGTCTGCCCTTTTCCGTTCTTTCCCTTCCAGCTTTTCGCATCTGGTCAGCGATTTCCCGGAACTTTTGCTATGATGATACTCTCTGCACTCAGCGCATTTGCCGTGTCTTTCACAGCCTGTTCTTTTGCACGGGCAGGCGGTATTGTTGTTCATTGTATGCTCCATGATTTGGTTTAGGATTTCTTCGCGAAAACCAATCTGTCCTTTTCGCCCAGCGTGATGACCTGTCCATTATAGAGCAGGAACGCGCCGTTTTCACGGATTATCGCGAACAGTATCTCGTCCGGCTCCAGTTCTATCTCCGAGGGCTGCTTTCCGACAAACTCCGGCGGCATATCCATTGTGGTGAAATGCACTGCGTTGCGGTCGATGTAAATCTCCGCTTCCTCGTTCACGTCCTCTATCGCGGCGACCGCCGCCTGCACCGTGAGCCGTGTTGGGCAGACGGTGTGTATTCCAAAGCCACGAAATACGTCAACCTTGTCCACATCGGATATCCTCGCGAATACCCTCGGCACCTTGTAGACTTCCTCCGCAAGCTGCGCCGCCATTATGTTAAGGTTGTCGTCCTGAGTTACCGCGCACACCGCGTCGCAGGTTTCGATGCCCGCCTTTTTCAGTATGTCCTGATCTATCGGGACTCCCACTGTGGTGAAGCCGCCGAAATCCCCCGGCAGCGAATCGAAACTCTCCTCCCGGCGGTCAACCACCGAAACATCATGCCCACGCTTGTCAAAAAGCGCCGCAAGCTCGCTGCCCACGCGTCCGCAGCCGATTATCAATATATTCATGAAATCACCTCTGAATGTCGTTACTTTCTTACTTACCAACGCAGAACCGCTTGAATACCTCGTTTATGACCTCGTCCCCGGCTCGCTTTCCGGACAGCTCATAAACCGCGTCAAGAGCCTGCTCCAGCATAACTCCCACCGCGTCCGGAGTAATTCCGGCGGCAGCGGCTTCAAGAGCCTGCTCCACCGCGGCGGAAGCCCGGATAACGCAGTCCCGCTGCCGCTCGTTGGCAAGAAATCCTGCGTCCGGGTCAAGCCGCTTCAAATCCAGCTTCCGGCTGACCGCCTGTTCAAGCTGAGAAGCGGCGCTGTCGTCCTGCTTAGCCGAGAGCGCCAGCGGCTCTCCGAGGACTTCCTCTATCTCCGTGCAGTCCAGCTTCTGCGGCAGGTCGGTCTTGTTCACTATCGCCAGAGCGTTTCTGCCCCGGAGCAGCTCCAGCAGCCGCCTGTCCTCCTGCGACAGCTCCCGCGAGCCGTCAAACACCGCCAGCACTATGTCCGCGCTGTCCAGCTTTTTCAGCATAAGGTCAACGCCGATCTTCTCCACGAAATCCTCTGTTTCCCTTATTCCGGCGCAGTCCGCAACCCGCAGCACGATATCTCCGAGGGAAATGGTTTCCTCCACAATATCCCGGGTAGTTCCCTCAATGTCGGAAACAATGCTCCTCTGCTGCCCCGCAAGCCGGTTCATCAGGGTGGATTTCCCGGCATTGGGCTTCCCGACTATCGCGCAGGAAATTCCCTCCCGGAGCATTCGTCCGGTGTCGTAGCCGGAAAGCAGCTCCCTGAACATATCCCTGACCGCCGAAAGCCTTTCGGTGAGCCATTCCTGAGTTACAACCGGTGTATCGTCGTCCGGGTAATCTATCCACGCGGAAATCTGGCTGGAAACCTCCATAATCCGCTCTGCGCAGTCCTCCATGCGGCAGTACAATGCGCCCTCGCGCTGACCGTTGGCGCAGCTCAGGAGCTGTCCTCCCTGTGCGCTGATTATGTCAGCCACTGCCTCCGCTTGAGTGAGGGACATCTTCCCGTTGAGCAGGGCGCGCTTGGTGAATTCCCCCGGAGCGGCGGGGGTTGCCCCGGCTTTAACGCAGGCGGAAAGCACCCGCCTTGTGACGTATATTCCGCCGTGACAGGATATCTCCGCCGTGTCCTCCCCGGTGTAGCTGTGGGGAGCGCGGTACATCAGCAGCACTCCATCGTCAAGCTGCTCTTCTCCGTCAAAAATACGTCCGTAAGCCGCCCGGTAGCCTTTCATCTCCCGGATATCCTTTCCGGAAACCGGGCGGAATACCGCCGCAGCGATATCTGCGGCATTTTCTCCGGAAATTCTGATAACCGATATTCCTCCCGCCGCCGGGGGAGTTGCTATTGCACAGATAGTTGACATATCAATCCTGCTTCTTCCTGCCGAATAATCCAGCGAAAAAGCCCTTTTTCTTCGGCTTTTCGGCGGATTCCGGCTGCGCTTCTAAAATTGAGGTGTATTCCTCCTGCTTTTTATGGGAATTTCCGTCCGCAATCTCCTCGTTGTCGGTGAAAACATTGAGCAGCAGCGGCTTGCGCTTGAATTCCTCTCCGGTGTCGTTGAGCAGATAGGTGTAAGTCCTGCTGGGGATAAGCGGCTGATACTGCTCCAGAGTATCGCATTTCAGAAGCGCTTCCAGCTTCTCCGTCATGCGCTCCGGCAGGCTTTCCGCCGCGCTGTCGTAGTATTCCTCGCAGGCGATGTTGTATTCCTCCGCAGGATTTCTTCCGGCTATCTGGGTGAGGTGTATTCCCTCCCGGAGATATGCGGTGTAGTCCAGATAATCGCACCAGAACTCATTCAGCAGCGCCGCCAGAATGAAGTTCTGCTTCTCCTGAAGCGGCTTCTCGCCGAATTTCTTAACCGCCTCATCGTACAGCTCCGGAGCGTTCTTCTGCCACAGCTCGCTGTCGTGGCTTCCGTCAAGCAGCGCGGTGCGTTTCTCAAAGGTCATGCTGCGGTGCTTCTCGCCGATCATGGTGTATTTCATGAGGTTCACGCGCTCGTCAAAGGCGTTGCCCTCGGATATGCGCTGGACGCGCTCCGCTTCCTTTATCAGAGCCTTGTCCTCTATCGCGCCGCTCACCCGCTCGGTAGGATAGTGCCTGCCGGAAACCAGTGATTTCAGATTCAAGCGAGTCATTATTTCATCGTCTAAAGCCGCAAAGAATCTGCTCTCGCCCACATCGCCCTGACGTCCGGCTCTGCCGCGAAGCTGCTGAGTGATTCTTGAGGACTCCCGCATTGCGGTCGCCAGCACCAGCAGACCTCCAGCCTGCTCAACCTCGGCTTTCCGCTCGCCGGAAACTCCACCGAGCTTTATGTCAACTCCGCGTCCCGCCATGTTGGTGGAAATAGTCACTGCTCCCGGCTCTCCGGCGCGGGAAATTATCCCGGCTTCTGCTTCGTCGTTCTTCGCATTAAGCACGGCGCAGTCTATACCGAGGGATTTCAACTCCTCCGCAAGGCTCTCTGACTCGCCTATGCTGCCTGTTCCCACAAGAACCGGACGGTTGATCTCATGGGCTTCCTTTATCGCCGCGACAACTGCCCGCCGCTTTTCCGTCTGGTCGAAATACATTTCAAGAGGGTGGTCTGTCCGCTGACAGGGCAGCCGGGTGGGTATTACCTCGGTGGGAAGTCCGTAAATTGTGTCGAACTCCTCCGCAGACTGCTCCGCAGTTCCGGTCATTCCGGCGATCTTCGGGAACAGCCGCAGGAAGTACTGAAGCGCGATATTGCCCATTATACGCCCGCGGGAGGTTATTTTCAGCCCGTGCTTAGCCTCCACTGCCGCCTGAAGATCTCCGGGAAACACCCTGCCCGGAGCAGCTCTGCCGGTGAACTCGTCCACAAGCAGTATCGAACCGTCCTTGACGATGTAGTCCTTATCCTCGGCGAGCATTACCCGCGCTTTCAGGCAGGCGCATATCTTCGCCAGCAGCCCTGCGCTTTCCTCACCGTAGATGTCGCAGTCGAATATCTCCTCTGCCCTGTCCGCGCCTGCGTCGGTGAGGTAGACGTTGCGGCTGTCCTCGTCAATTCCGTAATCCTCATCGGTGAAATCCTCCACCTTTGAGTAGACCTCGGCGGTGCTGCCGTCGTCCTCGGCGGCTATATCTCCGGCGATAACAAGCGGAATGCGCGCCTCGTCTATCATGATGCTGTCCGCCTCGTCCACAATGGCGAAATTGAGTTTCTCCGGGAACACCATTTTCTCCGGCTCAAAGCAGGCGAAATCCCGCAGGTAGTCAAATCCGGCTTCCTTTGCGGTGAGGTAAACGACCTGCCTCCCGTACAGCTCCCGACGCATTTCTCTGGGAGTTTCAGCGGTGATGCAGCCCACAGTTACACCCATTTCGTCATAGACCGGCTTCATCCACTCATAATCCCGGTTTGCAAGGTAGTCATTGAAGGTGAGCACCATCACCTGCCCGCCGCTTACTGCCTCAAAACAGGCGGAGAACACCGCGGAAAGGGTCTTGCCCTCGCCGGTCTGCATCTGCATCATTTTGTGACCGGAAAGCGCCAGCGCCGCGCCTATCTGCTCCGCAAACGGGGTGATATTCAGCGTTTTCTGAACGGCGCAGTAAACGCGGGAGAATACTTCAGCAATACCGCTGCCCTCTGCGCCGCCGTCCTGAGCGAGTTTTTGTATTTCAACGATTTTTTTGTTGTCCATGTTGATCCTCCTATGAGGTGAATAGTATTCTTTTGTTAGGGACGCGCTGATTAAAGCGCAGCATATCAAATTCAGCCGAGTGAGTGTGCGCGTTTGAACGTGGCAAATTTGATTTAATCGGCGTTTCCTTAGGTAATACAAACTGGGGTTTAACCATCAGGTTTATCAAATATATTATATTATACCCTCATTTTTCTTCTCTGTCAACCTTGAAATATAACAGAAAATGTGATATAATGAATGTGTATATTGATTTTATAGTCCGGGCGGCTGATAAACAGCGTCCGGGAGAAAGGAAATTTCATGTTGACAAAAGCAGAATTTGACGCAAGACTATCAAAGCTTGTAAGGGATCAGGAAGAGTTAATCAACCGCCCGAACCCCGCCTCCGATTTCTACAACGGAGTTTACACCAGATACGAGAACCCGGTGCTCACCGCTGCCCACGCGCCGATAATCTGGCGCTACGACCTGTCCTATAACGACAACCCCAACCTCATGGAGCGTTTGGGTGTGAATGCAGTTATGAACTCCGGCGCGGTCTATCTCAACGGGAAGTACTGCCTTGTGGCTCGTGTAGAGGGCGCTGACAGAAAGAGCTTCTTCGCAGTTGCAGAGAGCGACAAGCCTACTGAGGGCTTCCGTTTCCGGGATTACCCCGTGATACTGCCGGACACCTGCCCGGAGGAAACCAACGTATACGATATGCGCCTCACACAGCATGAGGACGGCTGGATCTACGGCGTATTCTGCTCCGAGAGCAAGGACAAGTCCAACCCCGACCTCTCCGCTGCCACCGCTCAGGCTGGTATCGTCCGCACAAAGGATCTCACCACATGGGAGCGCCTGCCGAACCTCATCTCAAAGTCACCCCAGCAGAGAAACGTTGTGCTCCACCCGGAATTCGTTGACGGAAAGTACGCATTCTACACCCGCCCGCAGGACGACTTCATCTCCACAGGAAGCGGCGGCGGTGTCTGCTTCGCACTTTGCGAGGACATCACTAATCCCGTCCTCTGCACAGATGAGGTAGTTATCTCTCCGAGAGTTTACCACACCATCACCGAGGTAAAGAACGGCGCCGGCGCAGTTCCGATAAAGACACCTAAGGGCTGGATACACATTGCCCACGGCGTAAGAAACACCGCCGCAGGTCTGCGTTATGTCATATATGTGTTCGCGACTGACCTCAACGACCCGTCAAAGCTCATCGCAAGTCCCTCCGGACTGTTCATAGCTCCCCACGGCATCGAGAGAGTGGGCGACGTTTCCAACGTTGCATTTACAAACGGCGCGATAGTTCGGGAGAACGGCGAGGTTTACATTTACTATGCTTCCTCCGATACAAGGCTGCACGTTGCTTCCACGACTATCGAGCAGCTCATGGACTACACCTTCAACACACCCTCTGACCCGCTGCGCTCCGCTGACTGCGTAAAGCAGCGCTGCGAGCTTATTTCCAAGAACCTTTCTGGAGAGCGCAGGGCATGACCGAATATTTTGACCTGTACACGGCGGACAGACGCAGGCTGGGCAGAAAAATACAGCGCGGTGCTCCTATCCCCCACGGCGAATATCATATCGTGGTGCAGATAATGTCGGTGAACAGCCGGGGCGAAATACTGCTCACCCAGCGTGTTCCAGAAAAGACCAGCGGTGGACGCTGGGAATGCAGCGGCGGCTGCGCGATAAGCGGCGAAACAAGCCGCGAAGCCGCAGTCCGGGAGCTTTTCGAGGAAACCGGGATAAGAGCTTTCCCCTCGGAAATATGCCTTGAATGGACGCTGACCACCGACAGTATGCTCCGGGATTTCTACATCGTGCATAAAAATGTCGGAATAGACCGGCTGGTGCTCCAGTCGGAGGAGGTCTGCGCCGCTAAATGGGTAAGCTTCGAGCGGCTTTCGGAAATGGCGGCAAACGGTCAGACCACCCGAACAGTGGCACGCTGGCTTGAAATGCGCGGCGACGACCTGAAGCAGCGTATAGAGCGTATCCGCCGTGGAAACAAGCCGTGATAATCACAGACGGCTGACGGAGTAAGGAGCAATACATGAAAATAATCATTGTCGGCGGCGGCAGGGTGGGCTTCTACCTTGCAAAGACCCTGAGGGATCAGGGACACGATACCACGATAGTCGAGCAGGACAGAGAGCGCTGTCATAGCTGCGCGAATATGCTTGATGTATCCGTGTGCGCCGGGGACGGCACCTCTCAGAGCACCCTCCGCGCCGCCGGCGCAGATGACGCGGACGTCGTGGTCGCGGTCATGGGAAAGGACGAAAGCAACCTCGTCTGCTGCCAGACTGCAAAAAAGATCTTCGGAGTGCGCAAGACCGTCGCAAAGGTGAACAATCCCAACAACGTGGAAGCGCTGCGCGCACTCGGAGTGGATACGGTGGTATCCGCAACAGATTACATTATCCAGTTTCTGGAGAGAGAGGTGGACATCTCCGCTATCCGGGAGCTTATCCCGCTGAACGACGGCGAAGCCTCCCTGCTGGAGATCACCCTGCCGGAAAACTACAAGCTCGCAGGTGATACGCTAATGAACATCAGCCTGCCGCAGAGCTGCAACGTTGTCTGCATAAACCGCGGCGGCAAGACCATTATCCCCCGTGGTCAGACAAAGCTCCACAGCGGCGACGTGCTGCTCGTAGTCACCCTCGGCACTGGTGAAAGAGAGCTGCGCAGAGCGTTAAGACTAAGAGACTAAAGGGGTTCTCTAAATATATCCCGTGACAACTAAGGAATAAAATATGGAACAGAAAAAACCTCGCACCAAGACTGCCTCCGGCAAAACGACGGCTAAATCAGCCGCGCCGAAAAAATCCGCCCCCCGCCGCACAAAAAGGCAGCAGGGAGATACTATCTTTGCGCTGGATATAGGAACCCGGACGGTGGTCGGAGTGCTTGCGGAGCGTTCAAAGGACGGCTACAAGGTCATCGACATGGAAACAACGGCTCACGAAAGCCGCTCCATGACGGACGGTCAGATTGAGGACATCGAAGCGGTGGCGGCGGTGGTGAAGTCGGTGAAAACCACACTGGAACGCCGCCAATCCGTGAAGCTCCAGCGGGTGAACATCGCAGCCGCCGGACGCGCACTGAAAACACTGCGTCACAGCAGCAGCTATGACGTATCAGAAAAGCGCGTTATTTCCGCAGAGGATATCCGTGCCGCCGAGCTTGAAGCGGTACGCGCTGCCGAAGAGCAATTCACCGGCGATAATCAGACCTCCTCTTTCTACTGCGTGGGTCACAGCGTGATCTCGCTGGAGCTGGACGGCTACAAGGTGAACAAGCCGGAGGGTCACCGGGGAAATACCCTCACCACCGAGGTGATTGCAGCATTCCTGCCGGCATATGTAGTGGAGAGCCTCTGCGCCGCAGTGGATATTGCCGGGCTGGAAACCGCCGGGCTTACCCTTGAGCCTATCGCGGCGATAAACGCGGTAGTCCCTAAGGAACTGCGGCTGATAAATATTGCCATGTGCGATATCGGCGCAGGCACCTCGGACGTTGCCGCCTCAAGGGACGGCAGCATTGTAGCCTACGGAATGGCGACAGTCGCCGGTGACGAGATCACAGAATCGCTGATGAAGCAGCTTCTGGTGGATTTCAACGAAGCGGAGCGTATCAAGACCTGCCCCGACCCACAGACGGAATACACCGATATCCTGCTGACAAAGCACACAATTACCGCCGAACAGGTCGCAGAGCTTCTGCGCCCGGCGGAGGAAAATCTCGCGCAGACTATCTGCGATGAAATAATCCGGGCGAACGGCGAGGCTCCGCAGGCAGTGTTCCTTGTCGGTGGCGGCAGCAGGCTCAAAGGTCTGCCGGAGCTGGTGGCAAAGGGTCTGGGACTTCCCACGGAGCGGGTTGCCGTAGGCTCAAGGGAGATGATCCGTGGTATCTCCGCGCCGAAAAATATCGAAATAGGCGCAGAACACGCAACTCCCCTCGGAATTGCGATAACCGCCTCGGAGGGTCTGAAATACGACTTTACCACAATAACCCTCAATGGCAGGAAGATCCGTGCTTTGGACACCCGCAGGCTTACCGTGTTCGAGCTGTGCAGTCTAGGAGGAATAAAGCCGGAGCAGCTTATGGCGAGATCCGGCAAGAGCCTTTCCTTTACGCTGGACGGAGAGAAAATAATGCTGCGCGGTACTCCGAGCGCCCCCTCCGAGATAATGCTGAACGGCAGGGAATGCACCCTCAATGCCCCGGTGCGCAAGGGCGACGAGGTGAACGTGGTTCCGGCAAAGCCCGGTGAGGACGCGGCGGCGCTGCTTTCCGACTACTTTGATATGACGGGAATGTACACCGCTGAGGTAACACTCTCCGGAAAGCCGCTCACCGCAGGAGATTATCTTCTTGTGAACGGAAATCCGGTATGCTCCGACGCGGATATAGAAAACGGCGACGTTATCCTGCACATCAACCGCTGTACGCTGGGAGAGCTGCTCTCCAGCGAGGGTGAAAGCACGGGAAATGTTCTGCTGAACGGCAGTCCGGCGGAGCTGTCGGCTGAGCTTTCGGCGGGAGATGAGATAAGCTTCTCCGCCTCGGAAGTGGCTGAGGAAACACCCGGCGATGAACCGGAGGGGATCTCTATCCTGTTCAACGGAAGCCCTGCTGTGTTCCCTGTGAAAGGGGACAATCCGCCTATCTTCCTCGATATTCTGGCGGCATTTTCTGATGATCCCACACAGCTCCTGTCAAGTTCCAGAAATGTCACTGTAAACGGAAAAATTGCCCGGCTGGACGAAACGATCCACAGCGGCGATGAAATTGTGATAGAATAATGCCATGAAAAAACTGAAATTCACAGCGCTTCTCACTGCGGCGGCGCTGCTCTGCGGCTGCACGGCGATTCCGGACAAGGTAATGAGCTCACCCACCCCGGTGGAGTCTGAGCAAAATGAGCCGGAATCCGACGAACAGACAGTCTATGACGAGATACCGGTCAAGAAATACGACCTCGAAAACACCGATTTCTCGGTGAAGCTAAACGCCGAGGGAGGAACGTTTGCCGGGAATGTCCGGACGGACGGCGAATACGACGGCAATGGCTATATCGTTCTTGACGAGGGAATGAAGCTCCAGCACATCGCGTCCCCGGTAACCTCCCAGCACTACTGCATAGCGATCGCCGCGCATTCCTATGTCGGCGCAGTAATCAGGCTCAAGGTGCTGAATGAAACCGTTGGTTCCTATTATATCCCGGCGTCCGACTCCACTGAATTCACCATGTTTGCGGTGGACAACGTTTATCTTTCCGCAGGCCCGGCGGTGCTTGCATTCGAGGTGATCGAGGGCAGCGTGGCTCTGGATTACATCACCGTGGAAAACTCATCTCAGGCGGCAGCCTCCTGTTACTATGTTTCTTCCTCCTGCGCAGGCTCTGATGCCTCTGTTTCTACGATAGGGCTTATGAAATACCTTGCGGACAGCTACGGAAATAAGGTTATAACCGGACAGTGCGTAACCCCCGGCTCCAACTCCGAAATAGACGCCGTTACACGGGAAACAGGACGTTCCCCGGCGATAAGGACAGGCGACCTGATGTTCGCCACACCATCGGTATATGAGATAAATCAGTCCTATGCGGACGAAGAGGTAAGGCTGGCTTTGGAATGGGGACGTTCCGGAGGCATAGTGTCCTTTAACTGGCACTGGTACGCTCCTGTCGGGAAATCTGCTTACTACGCGGATACCTCCGACTTCATTCTTGGCGAAGCCGTAACCGACCGGGATATCTCAATGTCAGACGACGAGGAGCTGGAAGCGCTGCTGGAAAGCGGGCTTATCACCGAGGACACTATTAAGCTGTTAAAGGATATAGACGCAGTTGCCGAAGTGCTCAAGCAGTTCCGCAGCGAATCTATCCCAGTGATATTCCAGCCGCTGCCGGACGGTGAAAGCTCCATGTACTGGTGGTGCGGCAGCCCGAAGAACTATCAGTGGCTCTGGCGGCTGATGTTTGAGCGCATGGACAAGTATCATTCCCTCAATAACCTCATCTGGGTGTGGAACGGCAGCAGCGCCGACTACTTCCCCGGTGTGAAATACTGCGACATCGTGGGACAGAGCTTCTTTGAGAACAGCTCAGCCTCGTTTGCGGGACGATTTTCCGCTCTTGCCGGGCTTTCTGAGGACATTCCCAAAGCAATGGCGATAACCGCCTGCGACAAGCTTCCCTCCCCGGACTATATGAGACGGGACAATGCGGTGTGGCTGTGGTTCTCGATAGCAAGCGGGAATACCATTATCGACACCTCCGGAGAGCTTTCCGAGAAATACACAAGCTGGAAATCGCTTCATGACGCATACAACAGCGAAATGTGCATAACTCTGGACGAGCTTCCGGATCTGACCGAATACGCTTTTCAGGACTGAATTCACTTGACAGGCTAATATTTTAAGAGTATAATACTTAATAGCATGGTTCTTATTACCTAAATCACACAGAGAATTAAAGGAGAATTAACCAATGAAAAGATTTCTTGCAGTAATGCTTGCAGGTGCAATGATCCTCGCAATGGCAGGCTGCTCAGGAGAAACAGGCTCTGGCAGCTCCCCGGCAGGCTCGTCTGACGCTTCCAGCGTATCCGATGCTGCTGACTCTTCCAGCGATTCTGGAGTTTCTGACGCTTCCACCAGCGACACATCAGAAGAGCAGACTCCCGGCAGCTCTAGTAACTCTGGTACTTCTGGAGAAGCCGCTGCGCAGCTTGAAAATGCCATGAAACCCGACCTCATTTCCGCGGCGTTACAGTCCGCTCTCGGACTTGATGAAGCCGCAGCCACCGCCGCAGCGGAGCAGATGCTGCCGCTGCTGATGTACACAGAGGGCAATGCCGTTCGTGTCGCAAAGGTCATCAGAAAGCTCCAGGCGGGCGAAGAGGTAACTGTCGCATATCTCGGCGGTTCTATCACTCAGGGAAGCGGAGCGGACGGAGAAACCTGCTACGCTGCGCTCACCACAAAATGGCTTAAAGAGCAGTTCCCCGACGCTAAGATAAACTATGTCAACGCAGGTATCGGCGCGACAGGCTCCTATATCGGAGTTCACCGCTGTGACACTCAGGTGCTGAGCAGCGATCCCGACCTTGTTTTCATCGACTTCTCGGTAAATGACACCTCCGACAGAATCGCAATAAACAAGCTCACCTACGAGGGACTTATCCGCAAGATATGGCAGTACGACTCCGCGCCTGGCATAATCTGCATTGCCATGACGCAGGAGGACGGCACCAGCGTTCTGAGCGCCCACGGCGAAGTGACAAGCAAGTACAGCATACCGCTCATCTCCTACCACGACGCAATGCTGGATTTCCTCAGCAGCAACGACAGCGTTCAGTGGTCGGACATCTCCGGTGACAACATTCACCCGAATGTTGCAGGTCATGCGATACTCAGCAGTATGATCACCACCTATATCCAGTACATCAGCGACAATCTTGACAGCATCGGCGAAACCGAGCCGGAGCTTGCCGTGCCCGGCGAGAACGGAGCAAAGTACGAAAAGGCGCAGCTTCTCACCACCGATGACGCGCAGCCGGTTTCCAATGGAGCATTCCTGAAGAGAGAAATGACCTTCGGCGGCTTTAACAACCCGTGGATCGCAAAGAGCAACGACAGCTCCTTTACAGACGATGACGCTCTCGTTATCGAGGTTGAAGCGCAGAACATCGGAATTCTTTACGGAAAGCTTGTCAGCGCTGCCGGATATGCCGATATCTACATTGATGACGAGTTCGTCACCACGATCAACGCAGATTTCTCCGGCGGCTGGGGCAGCTATGTTGAGTTCGCCGAGCTTAAGAGCTTCGAGTCCTCCGGCAAGCATACTCTGAGGATCGTTCCCAAGGGAACAGAGGGCAAGGCGTCCGCGTTCTATATCTGCGGAATTACTATAAGCTAAAATATGAGATAAAAAAGGCGCTCTAATAAGAGCGCCTTTTTTATTGCTCTGCTTCTTCCGCAATCTCCGGAACTTCAAGCTGAGATCTGTCCACGGCGACGGTCAGCGTTCTGAGTTTAACTCCGTCCACAAAATCAATACTCAGCTTACCATCGTCCGTCCATGAGATCGCATAACGATCCTCGCTGTCGGCAAATTCAGAAATATCCGTCCTCGCCAGAAGCACAGCCTTTCCGTTTTCCTCCTCAGCAGAGGTAAGATAGAACGACACTGCGCCTTTCCCGAAATACGGGTCGCTCTCCTCCGCGATAAGCCGCAGATCCTCGTCAGTGTAGACGAAATACCTCTGCGATCTCACCGGAGAACCAAGAGCCATGTATGCCGAACTTCCGATCATCGCAAGCGACACAAGAAGCAGTCCCGCCGCTCCGAGGACTACCGCTCCCCGGTTCTTCTTGGAGAAAGAGCCTGCGAGGATCAGAGCAATGAGCAGGCAGTTTATTCCAAGAACCACCGCCGCGATCACCCCGAAAAAGGAAAGAGGATCGTCTTTGACA
This sequence comes from Oscillospiraceae bacterium, assembly GCA_017829075.1. The sequence continues at coordinate 23,479 of JAGAJA010000026.1, forward strand.
ATTTCATCTCCGCTCGCAGTGTAATTCATCGTGAACGACATACCAGACAGCACCATGCCAATCACCAGCATTGCCAGATCCAACCCGAATACCGCCCCCGCAATAAGCCACGGTCTGCGCAGCAGCAAGGAAGTTTCGCTTTTCGGCGCAGCTTTGGTTTTTTGCCGCTTCTTCATTGCGATCCCCTTTCTTCGCTTTATCAGACGTAATACTGAGCCTGCGCACGGAACATCTCGGCGTAAATGCCGTTTTGCTTATGAACAAGCTCCTCGTGGGTGCCAAGCTCCTTTATCGTGCAGTCGGAGAACACCGCTATCCGGTCGCAGAACTTGCAGCTTGAAAGCCGGTGTGAAATATACACTGCGGTCTTTCCGCCCACAAGCTCGTTGAATTTGCAGTATATCTCGTACTCCGCCACCGGGTCAAGCGCGGCGGTCGGCTCGTCAAGAATTACCACCGGAGCGTCCTTGTACAGTGCGCGGGCTATGGCAAGCTTCTGCTGCTCGCCGCCGGAGAGCTGCACTCCGTTCTTGTCGAACTGCCGGAACATCATGGTATCCCTGCCGTTCGGGAGAGAGTTAATCTTATCCAGAAGCCCCACCTTTTCAAACAACTCGTCCGTGTGCTCCGGTGTGTCCTCCCTGCCGAGGAGTATGTTGTCCTGCGCAGTGAATGCAAGCAGCCGGAAGTCCTGAAATACCACCGAGAACAGCTTCATGTACTCGTCATAGTCGTATTCCCGGATATTCACACCGTCCAGCAGTATCTCGCCCTCGTCGGTGTCGTACAGCCTGCACAGAAGCTTTATGAACGTGGTCTTTCCCGCGCCGTTGAGTCCCACAACCGACAGGCGCTCCCCTGCCTTTATCTTGATAGAAACGTTTTTCAGCACTTTTACTCCGGTGTTCGGGTAGGAGAAGCTGACATTGCGGAACTCTATCTCGTGCGGTTCGCCGAGGTTTTCTACCCGTCTTGTTCCCTTCTCAAGGTAGGGCGGGTATTCCATAAGCTTTACCACCTCATAGCCGTAGTTGCAGCGCTTTACGATGTCCTGAAGTCCGAAAACCACGCTCTGAAGCGCGGCGTTCAGCGTTCCTCCCGCAGTAGTGAGCTGGGAGAAAGTGCCTATTGTTATCTTTCCGAATATCGCCAGAATGCCGAGGTAAAGATATGTGCCGAAGTCCCTCAGCGCCGCCACCGCTGCGTCCAGTACGTCCAGCGGGAAGCGCTCGTCCGCTTTCCTGCGGTCGAATTCATACAGCCGCTTTATCTGCGTTGCAGATTTCGCCAGAAGAGTACCTGCCGCGCCGTACAGCCGTATATCCTTGCCGAACCGGAAGTCCTCCAGCTCAAAGGTCACATAGTCCCACACCCGGTCTACCTTTGCGAGGTCGCTGAAGTATTTCACCTCGATGCGGTTTTTCCGGGCGTTCAGCAGGGTGGAAACTCCCAGCAGCGTACCTATTATCAGCAGCAGCCACGGAGCGTTCACCGCCAGCACGGTGACTACTCCAACGATCTTTATGACGTTCTCAATTATCGCGAAGAACGCCCTCGCGATGCCGTGAATACCGCCGCTCCAGTCCTTGCCTTCCCGCGCCTTCTGTATCTGGTCAAGGGCTTCCTTGTTTTCGGTCAGTGCGAAGTCTATATCCATGCAGCGCAGGGCTATTTCCTCCGACATATAGTTCAAGAACTTGTCCTCGTACTTCTCCAGATGTATCGAAAGCTGAGAATTTGCCAGACCCACTGCCGCGTCCAGACCTATCATCAGCCCCGCGTACAGGACTATCTGCCCGATATCCCGGGCGGGCTGGCAGAGCGCGTCCACCAGCAGCGGCAGCAGAATGATGTCCACAAACGGCAAAGCCGCCGCCACAGCCACATTCAGCGCCGACAGAATGAAATAGCTTTTGCTGAATTTCCACGCCACCGGAAAGAAGTATTTAAGCGTTTTGAATACAACGCCCTTTTTCTTCTCCTGCTTCTTTTCAGGATTACTCATGAACAGCACCTCCCTCCATAACCTCGGCGGGTTGAATGCCGTCCTCTATGTAGTACTGCGCCTGAACCCGGAACATATCCGCGTAAGCGCCGTTCTTCTCCAGCAGCTCGTCATGAGTGCCGTACTCCACCATCTCTCCCGCGACAAACATCGCAATGCTGTCGCAGAATCGTGTGGAGGAAAGCCGGTGGGAGATGTACACCGCCGATTTGCTGCCTATCATGCCGTTGAAGCTCTGATACAGCCGATATTCCGCAAGAGCGTCCAATGCGGCGGTAGGCTCGTCAAGGACTACCACAGGAGCGTCCTTGTACAGCGCCCTCGCCAGCGCAAGCTTCTGCTTTTCGCCGCCGGAGAGGTCAACTCCGTCATCGTACAGCACCTTTAAAAGCTCGGTGTCCATTCCGTTGGGAAGCTTATCCAGCTTATCGCCCATTCCCGCTGCACGGAGGTATTTCTCCGCAAGCGCCTTGTCCGTTTCCTCGGCGGGCTTCATTGAAATGTTCTCAGAAAGCGGGAATGCGAACACCTCCACCTCCTGAAACGCCGGAGCGAACAGCCGGAAGTACTCCGCCCGGTCGAACTCCCTTATATCAATGCCGTTGCAGAGTATCCTGCCCTCGGTCACGTCATACAGCCGCAGCAGCAGCTTTATAAATGTGGTCTTTCCCGCGCCGTTCAGTCCTACAACTGCAAGCCTCTGCCCGGCTTTCAGCGTGAGATTAAGGTTTTTCAGTGCGTAGGTTTCCTGCCCCTTGTATTTAAAGGAAACATTCTCAAACGTGAAAGTATAGCTGTCGGACTTCGGTATCGGCGTGTGCTTCTTTCCCTCGTCCGCAAAAGGGATATCCATGAAGGTGCGGAAGTCGTCAAGCTGCGCCGAGCGCTCCCGCATTCCGCCAAGCGACTGCAAGAACATACGGATATTCCCCGACATAGTTACCGCGCTGCCGATATACAGCGCGAAGTCGCCGATGGACATACCATCGAACAGCACACAGTATATTATCCAGCCGTAAATTATCACGCTGCGGACAACCATTACCAGCGCACTCCAACGGCTGTTCGCCGCCCAGTAATTCCGGGACGCTACCCAGTGCTTAAGCTCCTCTGCGTCTACCTCCACCTGCTTACCGTGTAGCCAGCGCTTCATTCCGTAAAGCCTGATGTCCTTCGCGTAGGAGAAATCCGTCGCAACTGTTGTCATGTAGTCCAGCTTGCGCCAGTTTCCCGCCATTGCATCCCACATGACCTCCTTGTCCTTTATGCGGTAGTAGTCGAATATCTCGAACTCCACAAAGGACAGCACAAGAATTATCACCACCAGAAGCGGGTTCATCGTGGAGATAATTCCCACTGCGGCGATTATCGCGGAGAACTGCACCGCCATAGTCCACATATCCCGCATGAAGCCCTCAACGCCGTGATAGCTTCCGCCGGTGGCGCGCTTTGCCTTATGCTGGCGGTCGAGCATTTCCGGGGACTCAAGCTGCTCGTACTCCATTGAAAGGGTCTTGGCAATACGCTCCTGCACCAGCATCAGCCGCATATAGGTGAACCCCAGCTCCAGCTTTTTTCCGGATAGGTTATTCAGCCACATCATGATGAATTCCACGGCGGTGGTGCAGATGACCAGATACAGCAGCGGCATCGCGTCTTTCTCAGGAAGAGCCGCCTGCTGCCCGATCATGTCGATGACCAGCTTTGAAATGATCTGCCAGATATAGGACATGGAAGCCCCAGCTATCCCGCCGATCAGAAGCCAGCCTATGAGGGACGGTCTGTACCTTTTGAACGCTCCCAGAATATATCCGATATTCCGGATAACGCCGTATTCATGGTGCAGTTCGTCCTCGTTTTCCTTCTTTTTTGCTTTGTAAAAAACCATATAACTTCTCCGGGAACAGCCGGAGGTTATACGAGATCAGACCTCAACGTCTGCGTCGTAATCCACTCCGTCTATTCCAAAACCAAACAGCTCGTAGAAGTCGCTCCAATAGCCGTCAATGTCGGTGAATTCCTTGAAATTGTCGGCATTGAGGTCATTCCACAGCTTCGTTACCTCGTCCTGAATTTCGGGCTTCATCTCCCAGTCGTCAAGACGAATTCTTCCCTCTCCGTCGGTTTCCGCCGCGCCGTTTGCAGTCAGCTTTTCAGAGAACAAGCGGTACATCTGCTCGATGCAGCCCTCGTGCAGCTTATGCTCCTTCATCACCTTGTACAGGATAGAAATATACAGCGGCACGATCGGGATAGCGGTGCTGGACTGAGTTACCAGAGCCTTGTTGACGGAGATGTACGCTTTGATACCAGACGCCGCATACTTTTCGGTAATGCGCTTTGAGGTCTCAAACAGGTCAGCTTTTGCCCTGCCAATAGAGCCTTCAAAATACATCGGGTGAGTGATTTTCGGGCCAATATAAGAGTATGCGGCGGTAACGGCGCCGTCCTCTATTGCGTCTGCGGCTTTGAGCGCGTCGATCCATGCCGCCCAGTCCTCGCCGCCCATTACCTTGACGGTGGCGGTGATCTCTTCCTCGGTGGCAGGCTCGATGGTCACCTCGGAAACAGTGTTGTTTCTGAGGTCAATTGTCTTGTTGGTGTAGGGCGCTCCGGTGGTTTTGAGCACCGAGCTGTATGTCACGTCCCCTACGGTTCTTCTGGGTGCAGCAAGGCTGTAAACAACCATGTCCACCTTACCTAAGTCGGACTTGATGAGGTCAATGACCTCTTTCTTGCATTCGTCGGAGTAAGCGTCGCCGTTCACGGTCTTGGCATATAGTCCGTCAGCTTGAGCGAATTTCTCAAAGGCTTTCGTGTTGTACCAGCCGGAGGTTCCGGTCTTGTTTCCGCTGGCAGAACGGTCGAACATCACACCTAATGTTGCCGCTCCTGCGCCGTATGCCAGAGCGATCCTGCTGGCAAGTCCATATCCCATGGAGCTGCCGATGACAAGCACCTTTTTCGGCTTTATGCCGTTGTATTTCCCATCTGCGGTCTGCGCCTTCACATACTCGATCTCACGCTTAACTGCCTCCTCGCAGCCCACCGGGTGAGCCGTGGTGCATATAAATCCTCTTACCTTAGGCTTAACTACCATAATATAAAAACTCCTTTCACGCATATGAGAATGAAAACAGACACGAAACTTTCAATTCTCTGCGTCCTGAATAATGCCGGGTCAGTCTGCGCGGGTCATTCGCAATATGACTGTCACGGCAAGCCGCAGTATCACTCACTGCAAAACGTACATAGATATTTTACCATAAAACCGTGGATTTTACAAGTAGTTTGCGGCAATTTGCAGGAAATAAAAAAACCGGCTTCCATGAAGAAAGCCGGTACAGACCGTCGAGAAAGTCCCTAAAGGGACTTTCTCGACGAACATCCGCCCTGCGCGCACGGTTTGGCGGCATTGCCGCCAAACCGCACACTTGTGCGGATAGAAGTGTTTTTTGCCCCGGCAGAGCTGGGGCAAAAAACGGATTTCAAAAGCTATAACTTGACAAGGGAAATACAAAAAGTGCAAGAAAGCGAAAAAAGCCGGAATTAATGTAAAGAACCTGTGAAAATGGCTTAATTAAGCCGTTTGTGTGCGTAAGAAAATGAACGTTATTGAAATTAAAGCCCGAAAGGTTGTCAAAAACTTTTCGGGCATTTTTGATATTTTAATGCGCAAATGAGCATTTTATAAAGAGCTTTCAAGGAAGCGTTAAAATGGATTAAAGAAATCTTCAAATGGCTTTGTGGTGCGTTAAAATGGCATTAAAGGGGTTGGAAGGTTATAGGCACAAACGCCCATATTATGTATATTTTAGCAACGAACTCAACGAACAAAAACAGACTTGTCAACGAACTACTTCGTTGACAAGAAATAAAGGCGCAGAAACACTCGTTTCGCGCCTTTTTTTGTGCAATTTTTTATACTATTAAAAATATATTTCTGACAGCGATTAATCAACTACCTCGGCAATACCTAGAACACGTCCCCGGCAGTACACAGCTTCATACCGTTTCAGAAGCATATCTTTGTACTTGGAATTGAGCGAGATAAGCCGATCACCGCCGTATTTTTTGATATATCCCTCGCCGTCCACTACAAAAATGCCTATTTCTCCGACCTCTACAGAACGGCAGGTTTCAACCAGAACAATGTCGCCGTCATTGTATTCCGGCATCATGCTGTCGCCGGATACGCGAACAGCATAGTTTGCACGTTCAGCAATGTCGGTATGGACGATCTGGAGCGGTTCGGTGCTGCTATCGTCAAGGTATACGCCTGTTCCGGCGCTGGCAGGCAAGCTGCATATATCAACATAGAACTTCTCTTCCTCGTCCTGCTCCGGTTCTGTCGGAAATGGCAGCGGTTTTTGTGGATCAGGGCGCGGATCAGCGGAGGACTGAGCAGTTTCCTCTTCTTTTTTTGCCTGTTCTGCCGCTCGTTCGGCAGCGATTTCGGCGAGGGTTTCGGCTTTGCTGAACACTTTGCCTTTATCATATTCATCTAGTTTTTTAAAGATAGAAAGCAAATCTTGTTCTCGATCTTCAAGGTCTATACCTAAGAAGTCTTTATCTTCAGCAAACAAAAAACTCACTGTGACATGAAAATAATCTGCGATTTTCTTTAAAACTCCGTATTTCGGAATTGATCCACCTTTCCAAGCGGTAATTTTAGATGAACTTAGTCCTAATTTCTCTGTAACAAACGCAGTAGGCGTTGTGTTATTCTCCTTGCATAGTCTATTCAGCTGTTCATAAAACAAAAAAACCACACTCCTTTTGTATAAAACGCCTAAATTCTAAATTTCAGAATTATTCTATTGACAATTCCGAATTTTAGAATTATAATGTATATGTAACCCGTGGATTACCCACAGGGCATAGTAATCCACCTATCGCTTCTGTTGTTCCCAAAGCTCCGTCTTCAGTATATCAGAGCCTAGCGCTTTTGTCAAGGAAATATCTTACAGAAAGGAGAGATACTTTTGACGTATTTATCAACGGCGGAGGTCGCTGAGGTCAAAGGGTGCAGCCTTAGACATGTCCAGCAACTTGTTAAGAGCGGTAGAATGGACTGCATCACTGCCGATAAAGCCGCCAACAACCGCACCGAGTACCGTGTGCCGCTGTCCGCGCTTACCGATCGTGAACAGCTCAAATGGGAAGAGCAGCAGCGCCGTAAGCTGGGGCTTGAACCCGCTGTTAAGCAGGAATTAAAGCAGGTTGAAAAGCCCCATCAAATCACGTTATCAGAACTATCCCTCGAACAGCGGGACGAGATTGCATTCTGGAGCGGACTTTTGCAGGAATGGCTGGCAGAACGCGAACGCAGCGGCGCTAAATACGGGAAATGCAAGGTCGATGAGATGTTCATCGGAGCGCAGAAGCTGAAATACCCGAATCTCAACATAAGCGTGGATATCCTGTACCGGAAGTACCGGGCATACAAGTCCGGCGATCTGGAAGCCCTTATCGACCACCGGGGCGGACACAACAAAGGGCAGTCCAGCATTCCAAAGCACGCGTGGGATTATTTTCAGTTTGTATATCTGAATGAGAGCCGCAGGACTGTGAGCCGCTCATACACCAAAACGCTGAAATTCATGAGGGAAAACTATCCCGAAGAGTATTCCGATGTCCCCTCGGAGCGGACGTTCCGGCGGGCGGCGGAAAAGATTCCGTACTGCGAAACGGCGCTCATGCGTGAGGGACAGAAGTTCTTCGATGACCACTGTATGCCATACGTTGACCGTATTTACGATGATCTCCACGCTAACGACATCTGGATAGCAGATAACCACACCTGCGATTTCACAACAAAGGGCGAGAACGGCAGGCTGCACCGGCTATATATCACAATGTTTATGGATGCGCTTTCGGGAATGGCGGTCGGCTGGCACGTCACGGAAGACCCGTCCATGGCTGATACGCTGCTGGCATTCCGTAACGGAGTTCTGAGGTGCGGATTCCCGAAACGGGTGTACGCAGATAACGGTTCGGAGTTCACAACGCACGACTTTGGAGGGCGCGGTCACAGATCCAGAAAGCTGTGGAACAAGGACGAACAGCCTCCAACAATACTGGAGCGCCTAGGCGTGAAAACCACCTTTGCTATTCCAAAGAACGCAGACGCAAAGGCTGTAGAACGTATGTTCCGAACATTCAAGGAGCATTTTTCACGGGATATACCTACATACTGCGGCGGCAATGTTCTGGAGCGCCCCGAAAGCTATAAGTACAAAATAAAGCACGGCATAATCCCGGAGGATCAGCAGATAACGGCGCTCATAGACGCTTGGATAGACGGCGAGTACAACCAAGACCCCTACGGCGGTAAAGCAAAGGGCTTCGCCGGAATGACCCGCATGGAAGTCTGGAACGAGGATATCAAAAAGAGGGCTGATGAGTTCCGCCGACCTGCTTCGGAGCATACTCTTGATCTGCTGCTAAAGCGCATGAGCCGGGCGCAGAAGATCAAGCGCAACGGTGTATTCATCACAATGTGCGGCGACAAGCTGTGGTACTACGGCGATGAAGCGCTTATGCACCTGAACGAGTGGGTGTATGTCAGATACGACCCGTCTGATCCCCGGGAGGTCAGACTGTACGACATGGACACTGACAAATACCTTTGGACGTGGAAGCTCGCAGATGAGCTGATGATGGATTACATCAATGCTTCCATTAAGGATTTCGAGGATCTCGGTAAACGCAATTCTGCCATCAGGAAAGCTATTCTGGCTGTTAAAAACGGCATCATCAATGCTGTTGACCCGGATAAGCGCATTGATGAACTGGCGATCGCCGTTGAACGGCTCGTCCAGAAGAGCAAGGACAGCGGCGGCATAGTACAGCCAAGCACCTATATTCCGGTATTTGCGGAAGAGGAGATCGAGGAACACCCGAATCTCCGGGATATCACTGCTGTTACATCATTTGTTGAATTGCTGTCCGCCAGCGCGATAGCAAACAGAAAGGACGGATAATCATGGAGAACGAAAAAACACTGAACCAGACCAGAGAATACACGCCCCAGCAGGAGGCTCTTCTTCAGAAACTGGAGGAGCTTATAGCCGAAAAGAACTCCGCTGCGGAGGTTGGCAGGCTGATCGGAATCAAGCAGCCGGTATTGTCGGCGCTCAGAAAGGGCAATTATGCCGGCGATCTTGACAGACAGTTTGGCATAATCGAGGATTATTTCAAGGTCAAGGAAGAGGCGGTCAAGAATTACAAGCCGGTGAAATATGCTCCGATAAGCACGTCAAATCTTGCCTATCAGACGATCCGGAACATTCAGATCATGGGAGGTTTCGGAATCGTGGTCGGCGATCCGGGCGTAGGAAAGACAAAGGCTGTTCTGAAATACGCCGAGGATAATCTCGAAAGCTGCATAGCTGTTAAAGCCGGAGCTTGTACAAGGGGTACAAGAGCGGTGCTGAAACAGGTAGCCCTCAAGCTCAATGTTCCGGTCAACCAGTCAATCGACGATATGTACATGAGCATTGAAGCGAAGTTGCACGACGGAATGCTGATCGTCGTTGATGAAGCGCAGCACTTATCGTTCAATGCAATCGAAGCGCTCAGGCAGATATCTGATGATTTCGATGAGCGCGATCAGACCTGCGGCGTGGTTCTGGTCGGAAATCACGGCATTATCGAGCGAATGGAGGGCGGTAAGACCGGAAAGGACTACAAGCAGACCGTAAACCGCCGCTGGCAGCTACAAGAGCTTAAAACCACGGATATATCCCTAAATGATATAAAAATGATTTTCCCGGTACTTGAAGGTCAGATAAAGGAGCTGGAGTTCCTGAAAGCCGTTTCTAACAGCAAGCTGGGGCTAAGGGGCGCTGTAAGGCTGTTTACAAAGGCATATTCTATTAATAAGTATGACTTTAAGGGGCTTGTTGAAACGGCTAAGATCACCGGCGCTAATATTGAGGGCGCGGAAAAGGTGGTGCGGGCATGAAGCACGGCAAGAACCCCACCCGCCGCCAGAAGCAGGTCATAGCTTCCCATCGGCTGAACCCGGATAACTGGTTTGTGTGCAAGGACACGCCGGAAGTGCTTGTTCTGGAACGCAGAATTATCGAGGATAAAAAATCTAATAAAAAGCAGACAAGAACAATCAGAAAGGAACTTTTAAGATGAAATTCGACTACTTACTGTCATTTATTTGCGGGATAGTACTCATGGCTGTCGCAAACGCGCTTTCGCTGGGGCTTCTGCCCTGCCGGACGGTGGCGGTGGTATTCTTCATCGTCGCTCTGGCGGCGATCGCGGCGGGGGCGTTCCTGCTGGGGCGCAGGAGCTGCCGGAACTCGGTACACCGCCGCTCATATACGGAGGGTATCCGCAAGGGAATCACGATCGGGCGGGCTGAACGGCAGTCTGAGGTTCAGAGGTTTCTGGAGAATGAATGAGGAAGAGCTTCTGTTGGAATTCCTTGAGGAATACTTGGACGGGCTTGATATGGTAAGCCAATATGAGGCTGTCAAGGTCGGAATTTCAATGCTGCTGAGCGAGGGTGTTTTCAACAATACCGTGGAGATTTCCGGGCTGCTGAAAATAGATTACGGTATTATAATCAGCGCTGAACGTTTGCGGCAAATGGCTGGCGGAAGGGTGATATTCATGCGCCCTGCCATACCAGCGTGATAAGGGGGATTAGTCCCCCCGTCCTTAATGCGGCTTCCGGCTCGTCTGGAAACGGTTGCAAGCCCGTGGAAACGCAGAGCAGGGATTACTTTACAAGGAGGATATTTATGGACAAAGAAAAACTGGAACTTATTTCAAAGAATTTTGTGGAAATGCTCCTATTAACGGGAAGACATGGCATTGTTGATCTTACCCGCTATATGCAGGAGGAAACAGACTTTTTCACCGCTCCGGCAAGCACTAAGTATCACGAAGCATTCGAGGGCGGTCTGCTTCAACATAGTATGAATGTGCTGAAATGCCTTGACAATGAAGCGAGAATGGCGGGCTATGATTACGACAGTATCCTTATTGTGGCACTGCTGCATGATATCTGCAAGGCGAATTGCTACGGCAAGGAAACCCGGAACGTCAAGGAGGACGGCAAGTGGGTGGAAAAACAGGTTTACACCTATCAGGACGATCTGCCGCTCGGTCATGGTGAAAAGTCGCTGTACCTCATAAGCAAGTTCATCAAGCTCACCGATGAGGAGGCTGCGGCGATCCGCTGGCACATGGGTGGTTTCGACAGCGCGTTCCGGGGCGGCGACCGGGGGCTGAATATCGCGTTTGAGAAGTACCCTCTGGCGGTGCTGCTTCATCTGGCGGATATGAAGGCTACTTACATAGTGGAACGGAGGGACGGGAATGACTGACGAAGAATGGAAAAAAGTCGAGAAATCTCTGTCTAGCCCATTCGGCTATGCTGAATTTATGATTGACGGATACACCGTTGACGTTATCGTTCAGCCCATAGGGGAACTTAAATACAAGCTGGCAGTGTATGTAAACAAAAGAATCGCAGTATACACCTGCGCTAACGACTGCGATATTCGGAGGAGATTTTACTATCCGTCAAAACGTTCAAGACTTAGTTCGGCTGACAAACAAAAGCTGAAAAGGGCTTCAAAAGCTAGGAAAGAAAGCATAACACAAATGTATGCATACACAGTATACTTGCCATACTGGGGCAGATTTTCACGAATGAAATCCCATTTAATACGCAATAATCAATCAATAAGGCTCATTAAATGCTATTAAAACCGGGGGCATAGTCCCCCGCCCTAATGTGGCTTCCGGTTCGCCGGGAACGGTTGCAAGCCCGATAACACAGAGCAGGGACTACGTCAGTGTGCTGCATAAGCCGCTGACAGAAAGGAGAGTGATTGCATGAAATTCAGGCTTTATGATTACGAGAACGACCGCTCGGTTGATCTGGAGCTTACCGCTTCGCAGTGGAAAGAGCTTCAGGCATTTCTCAAGGAGTTGAAGAACCCGCCGCCGCAGGACTACAAATCGGTGCTGGACTGCTACAACCGTATCTGCACCGGGCTTCCTCCGGCGACCAGACTGACGGACAAGCGCCGCCGTGCAATAGTCCGGGCGCAGAAGGACGGATACGATTTTGAGCAGGTATTCCGGAAGGTCGCCGCCAGTCCGTTCCTGAACGGCAGGAACAGCCGAAAGTGGCGTGCTAATTTCGATTGGCTGATGCAGCCGTCGAATCTGCTCAAAGTATCCGAGGGGCAATTCTCGGACGGCGCTCCGGTTCAGCCAGCCGCTCCCATGACAGGCAAAGAAATGGCGGTAGTCCGGCAGCTTGCCGACAAGGGTATCACTGCATACGCGCCCCGCCGGATCGTGTTGGAACGCAGACACCGGGTATGGGTGCGGCGTGAGATCCTGCTGTTCAGCGGGTATGTGTTCCTCGACCTGACGGAACTCACCCCGGAGGTCTGGCAGACGGTCAAGTTCTGCTACGGCACAGTGAGGATACTCAGCCGCTCACAGCTCAGTCCCACCGAGGAGGAATACATACGTTTCCTCTGCAACGGCGGTCATGGACTGGGAATAAGCCGGGGATATGTTTCCGGCGGTGTGCTGCACATCACGGACGGTTTCCTCAAGCGGCTGGAACATCGCATTATTAAGTACAACAGGCGCGGTAAACGCGCCACGGCGGACATCACGATATACGGCAGGCATTACGAGGTAACTCTTGGCTGTGAGATCGAGCCGCCAGCTTCTCCGTTGATCAGCTCCGGAGCGGCGAAGAATATACCCTGATATCTGCGGATTTTCTGTCCGAACGGATAGGGCGAAGCACGCCCTCTAAAATCGCGCAGAAACGGGGGTATTCCTAGGCAGGGATTTTTATACTACCTCAATGTATGCGGCGGTTTTGAAGCCCCTTTGAACGCGTTTGAATGGGTATCCCGCTGGCAACAGAAATACAGCCCGGTAAATCGCCTGTAAGCGGGGGATAATATTTCACAGGGTAGTTTCCCCACCAACCGGGAAATCGGGCATTTAAACGGCTATAAAACGAATTTAAACGGCAACAGCGAAAGGAGTGACCGTGTGAGCAAGAAAAAGAAAAGCATAGCAGCCCTCGGAGCTGCTATCGCTGAACATGAGAAGATCAATTCCACCGCCCCGGCATCTGCTGTTCAGCAGCTTGTCGAGGCTTTTTTATCTACCAACAACGAAGCGAAGCGGGCAAAGAAGATCGCCGAGATAAAGTCCCGCTGCGAGGGCGTGAACGAGCTGCTTTCCCAGAACAGCGAGCTACTTATTGCCGAGGTGGAACAGGCGCTGCTCCGGGCGGCGACCGGCTACAAAGTCACCGAACAGACGGTCAAATACGTCAACGGCGTAAAAACCGTGGAAACCAAGGAGCGGCATATTCTCCCCTCTCAGGCGGCTATTGAGTTCTATCTTATCAACAAAAAGGGCGAGGAGTACAGCAAGACCGGCGGCGTTTCCGGCGACAATGAGGGCGCTCTTGCCGAGATACTGGAGGCGGTGAAGAATGCGTGAACTAGGCTTCACCGCAAAGCAGAATGAGCTGATGCGGCTGTTCAAGCAGGATAAGCTGAAGCGTCTGAATATCCTGCAAGGCTCAGTCCGTTCCGGAAAGACGTGGATCTCGCTGATCATGTGGGCGATCTGGGTTGCAACACGTCCAAAGGAGTACATTTACATGATGTGCGGTAAGTCCTTGCAGACGTTAAAGCGCAACTGCCTTCTCCCCATGCAGGATCTGTTCGGTGAGAAATTATTCACATTTTCGCTCTCCACAAAGGAGGGCGTTTTGTTTGGCAGAAAAATCATGCTGGAGGGCGCGAACGACGCGCGATCCGAGAACAAGATCCGAGGAGCAACGCTGGGCGGCGCATATTGCGATGAGCTGACGCTGTTCCCGAAGGACTTCTTCGTCATGCTGCTGTCACGTCTGTCCGTGGAGGGTGCAAAGCTCTTTGCCACCACCAACCCGGACGTTCCAACTCACTGGCTGAAAAAGGAGTACCTCGACAACAAGAAACTCGCTGACGATCTGCTGTCGATATTCTTCAGCATAGACGACAACACCACGCTTCCGGCGGATTATGTTGCGAGCCTTAAACTGGAGTACACCGGGGTGTATTATGACCGGTTCATTCTCGGTAAGTGGGTGGTTGCACAGGGCGCGATATACAAGGTCTTTTCGGACGATCCGAGTTCCTACAATGTCACCGCCGCAGAGCTTCCTCACCTCGACCAGATCAATGTCGGTCTGGATTTCGGCGGAAACGAATCAGCCCATGCGCTGGTAGCGTGCGGGATCACACAGGATTACAGAAGGCTGTTCGCGCTGAAGTCCGAGCATATTCCGGCAGCGGGAATGACCCCGCAGGGGCTGTACAAGCGGGTGTACGATTTCTGCGCCGATATAAAGCAGCGTTACGGCATTGTCCCTACGCTGTACGCCGACAACGCAGAGCAGACCCTTATCGCCGGGCTTCGGCAGGCGCTGAAACCGCTGGATATCATCGTAAAAAACGCCCTCAAACGTGAAATTAACGACCGTATCCGGGCGACCACCATGCTCATGGCTGGCGGGCGGTTCAAGCTGATCTCCGAGGAATGCGGCAGCCTTATCGACGCATTTCAAGGCGCGGTCTGGGACGATAAGGTGATCGACGCGGAGGTTCGCCTTGATGACGGTACCTCTGATATTGATACGCTGGACGCATTTGAATACAGCTTTGAGAGATACATTCCACGACTGATTAGGAGTGAACAATGAACGTTTTAGACAAAATAAAAAGCCTTTTAAACGGCATTAAACAGGGCGGTGATACAATGGAAGAAGCAGATTTAAGCAAGGTGCAGTCGGCATTAAGCACCAAAATGGAAACAGCGACAAACATCTGGTGGGACGTGTTCCAAAACTCTATTCCGATGGAAAAGACCCACAAGATTTTTCGTCCGCTGCCGATAGCTTACACCTCGACGGCATATCTTGCGCAGCTTGTAACCGCCGAGATAAAGTTCGAGGTCGCTGACGAGAAGCTGAACGGTTTCGTCCAGAAGAACCTTGTTCCGAACCTTGACCGCATTACGCAACTGACGTTAGTGGGCGGTTACACGGTCATTAAGCCGTACATAGTCAGCACCGGAGAGATCTTCTTCGATGTTGGAACAAGCCGGGACTTCCGCCCGATCGCTCTGGACGAGAACGGGCACATCACCGAGGGCATATTCAAAAGCTCATGGCGGCGCAGATAAAGGAAACCGCCGGAGCCTGTGAAAACCTCACCGGAACGCTGGGCTTTGCCGACCATGATTTCCTCGGACGGGTGTATTACCTTTCAATGACGGATATGTACCGCCGGGAACTGGACGCAGCGCACATGAAGGTCGTGACCGGAGCTACCGATTACATGACCGCGATCCGGCAGGCTTGCAACAAACTCGCCGCCAGCGGAGTGCGGACGATAGACTATGAATCAGGTCGCTCCGACCGGGTGGAGGTCGCAGTTCGCCGTGCGCTGATGACGAGCGTTTCCCACATCACGCAGCGGATATCCGAGCAGAACGCAGAGGAATTCGGCGCGGACGGTTGGGAGATCTCGGCACATTCCGGCGCACGTCCGTCCCATGCGATCTATCAGGGACGGCAGTTCCCGAACAGCAAGTACGACAGCATTGTGAAGCCGCTCATTGAGGACTACAACTGCCGGCACTCTGCTTATCCTATTATAATAGGTATATCTGAGCCGACTTACACCGAGGAGGAACTGCGGAATATAGACCCGCCGCCGTTTACTTATGAGGGGCGCAAATACACCGCCTACGAGGCTCAACAGCAGATGCGCAAAATGGAACGCGCCATGCGTAAGCAGAAAGACCGCTGCATTGTCGCCGACGCTGCCGGGGACGAGGACACCTTCACCGCCGCCAGCATTAAGCTCCGGCGGCAAAAGGATATCTACGAGGATTTCTGCAAAGCTGCTGACAGCTATACGCAGTATGAGCGGACTTTCGTGGCGGGGTATAACCGAAGGCTTGCTGGTAAGGCCGGAGCGGTCACGAGGAAGCAGCGGGCGTTTGAAAACGCGCAGATAAAACTTGACAATTCCGTAGAAAGCTCGTATAATTATATGGGAAATGAACATTTGTTTGCTTCTCATTATTCCGATGGAAAACTGGACATAAGATCCGCAAGGCGAGAATATGATACGTTCCTGAACAGTAGCGTTCCTAAAAATCACATGAAATTGCTCAAGCAGTGCAGCTACGGTGCAAAGTATATTGAAACAGACCGTGAAGATATCGCAATGGGTTATTCGCCGTCCGCTGATGCGTTTGTTTATAACCCTAAAAATCCTCAACTTGCAAATTATGATCTTAATATGAGCTTAACCCATGAAATAGCTCACCGAATAGACAATAAGATGTTTAAGTCATACAAGCAGAAAGCATTCTCGGAGGCAGTTTCAAAATATAAAGATGAACTTGATTATCAGAGCATGGAAGCAAAAATCAAGAAGTCTGACTCTTTCTGTGTCAATGCGCCGCTTCAAGATATATTAAGTGCAGTGTCTGAAGGGAAAATAACTTTGGCAGCAGGTCATGAAGCAGAGTATTGGAAAAAGGCAGGTAAGAAACAGAAAGAAATATTCGCAAATCTGTTTACACTTGAATGTTTCAATGATACAGAGGCTCTTGAGTTTGTCAAGAAGGAAATTCCTGATGTTTATAACGCCTACATATCAATGACAGCAAATAAACTGGGGAGGGATATAAATGGTACTTCCAATAACTGATTTGGCTATAATTTCTACAAAGGAACACTGGGATTTGCTAGATCAGTATTATAACAAATTCGGCAAAGCTGCACCTCATTACAATCCAGAAACTTATGGCACAGCAAAGGAATATCAGGAAAAACTTAAACAATGGATAAAGGCGGATAAGCCTGTTTCATGAACAAAAACGCACTCCCAGCAATGGGGGTGCAATTTTATACCCTAAACCAGAAAGGAGCATTCCCATGATGCACAATCGTTATCTCAAAAACCGCTTTGCGGCGGTTGTTGCAGTTACAACGGCGGCAACAATAGCGATGAACGCTTATGCAAACCTGTCGTTCCACGCACTTGACCCGCCGGACAGAGGCTTCAAGACATACGTCACCGCGATCCAGCGGCGTAAGCACAGATAATCAGCACTCCGAACGGGGTGCTTTTTATATACCTTAAATCATTTTTTACAGGAGGTTTTACACATGGAAAAACTTTTAAAACTCATTCAGAAGCTCGGAATTGAGCTGACCGCAGACCAGACCAAGCAGATCAAGGAGGTTGTCGGCAAGGAATTCGTTCCCGCCGAAGCTGCCGCCGCCGACAAGACCAAGCTGGAGGAGCTGACTAAGCAGCTCGCTGACCGCGACAAGGATCTGGAGAAGCTCAAGACAGACAACAAGTCCGAGGAGCTTCAGAAGCAGCTTGACGAACTTAACGCCAAGTACAAGCAGGAAACCGAGGATCTCACCGCCAAGCTGACGGCGCAGGAGTCCGATTTCGCTGCCGAGAAGCTGTTTAGCGGCTACAAGTTCGCCAGCGACCGTGTGCGTAAGTCCGTGCTGGAGGAGTTCAAGGGCAAGGGATTCAAGCTGGAGAACGGTACATTCCTCGGCGGAAAGGAGTACCTTGAGGAACTGAAAAAGACTGAACCGACCGTGTTCGCCGCCGATGAGAAACCCGGACTGTTCATGGGCAGCACCCAGAGCAGCGAACCGGCGGACAGCAACAACCTCGAATCGCAGATCTTCAGCGGATTTGGGCTGAATTCTAAGTAATTACAGGAGGTAACAAACTATGGCTTTTAACAGTATTGAAACAGTAACGCTCTTCCAGAAGGCTTGCGACCAGCAGATCATTGAGGGTTCGACTTCCGGCTGGATGGAGGCAAATGCCGGAAAAGTAAAGTATTCCGGCGGAAATGAGGTCAAGATCCCTACCATCTCCACCGACGGTCTGGGCAACTATAACCGCAACTCCGGATATCCTAAGGGCAAGGTCGCTCTGAAATATCAGACCAAGACCATGACGCAGGACAGAGGTATCGAGTTCCTGCTTGACCGTATTGATGTTGACGAGAGCGGTTTTATCGCGACTGCTGCGGAAACCATGCGTGTGTTCCAGTCCGAGAACGTTATCCCGGAGATCGACGCATACCGTTACAGCACGCTCTACAAGCTTATCAACGCCAAGGGTAATGTGGAAACATACACTCCGGATAAGTCCACTATTATCAGCTCCTTAAAGGCAGATATCGGCACGGTGCGTGACAAGTGCGGCTCTAATACCGATCTTGTTATCATTATGAGCATTCCGATCTCGGAGAAGCTTTCCGACGGCGAGGAGTTCCAGCGTTACATCAACCTCACCGCATTCAAGCAGGGCGAGATCTCCACCGAGATCATGACCCTGAACGGTATCCCGATAATCCGTGTACCCTCTGCAAGACTGAAAACGGCATACACCTTCAACAGCGGCGAGTCTGCATTCGGTTTCAGTCCCACAGTTGACGCCAAGGACATCAACTGGATCGTCTGCCCGAAGTCCGCGCCGATCGCGGTGTCCAAGACCGACGGCGTAAAGATCTTCTCCCCCGACGTGGTTCAGGGCGCTGACGCATGGAAGATCGAGTACCGCAAGTTCCACGACCTGTGGGTACCGGATAAGGCGCTTGACGCTATGCGTGCATCTGTAAGCGCATGATCTACGCAGATTACACATTCTACACCGGCACCTACGGCGGCATAGCGGTAAGCGAGGAGGATTTCCCCCGGCTTGCCGCCAAAGCCTCTGCCTATATCGACCAGCTTACTTTCGGGAGGGCTGCCGAGAACACCAATGACGATCGGCTGAAAAGGTGCTGCTGCGAGCTGTGTGAGAGCCTGCTTCTCACTGACGGGAACGGCGGCATGGTGAAGCAGTCCGAAAGCGTCGGAAGCTGGAGTTATTCTCTGGCGAGCGGCTCGGAGGGCGTTTCTGAAACTGTCATGGCGAGGGCGGCGTGCCGGACGTGGCTTCCGGCGGAATGGCTTTACAGAGGGGTGGGACGGGAATGAGGTTCACCGAAACAATCACCGTATACAACATGACACCGCAGCAGGGGCGCGATCCCCCTAAGATCCGCCGGACGGTGGTTCATGGAGTATTCTGGGACAGCACCTGCGGAGCGGCGTTCAGCAAGTCCGGCAAGGAAAGCGGCGACAGCATTACCGTGATGATCCCGGACAGGACAGACTGTATTCCGGCGGCGCACTGGTTTGCGCAGGGCTGTCCGGAGGGATTCTTCACGCTTTCACCGGGCGATATCATTGCCCGTGGAGAATGCGGCGAGATTACCAGCGCCGCAGATCTGGAACGGCAGCACACCGAAAAATTGATAATAACAGCGGTTCGTGACTGCCGTTTCGGATCTAAATCACTATGGCACTGGGAGGTGAGCGGCAAATGATGAGGATCGTAACAGACCGTGGACAGCTTTTCGCTAACGCAAACGGTCAGGCGGTTATCCGCTGGAACAGGGGCGCACAGCAGATGAATCAGAACTTCAATAAGCTTCAGGTTTTCATCGACAACACCGTAGTCCGTCACATGGACGCTTACGTTCCCATGCGCACCGGTATCCTTAAAAAGTCGGTCGTTCTCGGTTCGCGCATGGGCAGCGGCGAGCTGGTGTATATCGCTCCCTATGCTCACAAGCGGTATTATGGCAGCGGGCGGCTCAAGGGAATGCGCGGTTCAAAGTGGTTTCACAGAATGTGGGCGGCGCGGAAAGACACGATAATCCGGGAAGTTAAGAACTATTCAAGGAGGTTGATGCCGTGATATCAGTAATGGACAGCGTTTGCGAATATATTTCCGGATGTCCGCTGATCAAGCCGGAGCTGCCGTTTTATCTTGACTATGTGGACGATAAGGACTGCTACTGTGTTACCACAGTGCCGAATGTGCCTTACCGCAAGGACATTCTCGGAAACCGGATCTACACGGTGACATTCCAGTTTGCTTACCGAACTGCTATTTCAAACGATGTGGAGCGCGGCGCAAATGTGCAGTTCCTTGAGAATTTCTGCCGCTGGATAGACGAGCAGAATGACAGGCGCAGCTTCCCTGCTCTGGGCGGTAAGCAGACAGGAAAAAGTATCAGAGTGGTTGAGTCCGGCTGCCTTGATGAGGTCGCGGAGGACAGGATCACAGGCGTATATGTTACGCAGCTTGAATTCATCTATAAAGAAAGGATTTGATATTATGGCAATCACAGGAACAGGCGCTATTGAGCGCGAACAGAGCATTTTATTCATACAGATCAACGGCATCTGGTATCCCATCGGCGAGGACAACGAGTCGCTGGAGCGCACCCGCAACAACACGGTGACCCAGACCAAGAATGTCCTCGGAGCTACCAAGTCTAAGGTGACAAAGGGCAATCAGGTGACTTCCGTTTCTCCGTATCTTGTCGCCCGCGATTCCGCGCTGGGTAAGGAACTGTACGAGATCGACAGGCTGGATAAGCAGCTTGACGAATTGAAGTACAAATTTATGGAGGTATCTATTTTCGATCAGGTCGGCGAGGAGCAGTTCGCAGCATGGACGCAGGAAGCTAAGATCGACCTCAAGAGCTGGGGCGGCGCTGCGGCTGACGGTGTTACTGCTCCGTTTGATATCGTCTGGGAGGGTGAGCGTACTTACGGCGTATATGACCGTGCTGCGAATACCTTCACCTCTGAGGGCGGTATCGGCGCTCTGACGGTGGTTTCTACCGCCGGATCAACGGCGACAAGCACGGTGCTTTTCGTGTCCCCGCAGCTTGAAACCGGCAATCACTACGTTTACAAGGGCGGCACAAGCGCTCAGAACGTAACCGAGGGACAGGACGTATCCTCTTGGACTAACCTGTCGCCGGGTACCGCTGTAAGCGTGTCCGGATCTCCGGCGATCATTACTGTTGTGGAGGCTGACGCTTCTAACAAGGCGGTCAAGGCGGGCAGCGCGACTGCGGTTTATGGTACTACATAAATCCTGACACAAAAAGCTTGATTTTTCCTTCCGGCTGTGATATAATGTAGAAAAACATTTTATTATAGTCGGAGGGAATCATCATGTATAACAACTTAAAGTACAAGTCGTCTGACCCTAAGCTCCGCTTAATGCTTTTAGGCGGTATTCCAAACATTACAAAATGGGAATATCTTGATATCAGATATGATGATAATTATCTCTATCTTGATAGATTAGCAGATGTGAAACTGTTTGGGAAAGACCCGATAAAAGAAACGTATAAAATCCCTCATGAGCGTATTCTTACAATTGACGTAATGACCAATGAAGAGGTAAAGGTCAAGGAAAAGAGCGTTATTACCAGAGGATTGATTGGTGGATTGGTATTCGGTCCAGCAGGATTGATTCTCGGTGGAATGTCGGGTATTGGCACAACAACGCAAGTACACAATACTCCTTATCTTATAATAGCATACACCGGAGAAAATGAAGATGATATTAAAAATCTTGTTTTCTGGGCTGAACGTGATAGCTTTGTACGAATATGCAAACTTTTCATATCTGACTATTATGCAAGACTTGCTCCAAAGCCGGAATTGATTCAACCGGATGAAAAAGGCGAATATTTATTATAATAATTCGGCACTCTGTTCCAACAGGGTGCTGGTTCTTTATTCAGGAGGAATTCACATGAAGTATACATTAACCACCGAAAAGCCTATCGAAATAGAAATTGATGTCGATGGAAAAATCAGCACGATCCAGTTCTATCCGACTGATCTTTCGATTCGTCAGAAATTCTACGAAACATATGAGAACCTGAAGAACTATAAGCCGAAGGAGATCACCCCGGTGGTCGATGAAAACGGCGTGTCCAATGTCGAACTTGAAAACACCAGAGAACTGAAGCGGTTCACAGACTTCCTCGGAGAACAGGTGGACGGGATATATGGAGCTGGAACAGCGGCGCTGCTTACCGGCGGCAGATGCGATCCGTCGGAGCTTATCCGATTCATTTGTGAAACAGCACATTTCTTTACGCAAACCTCCGACAAACTGATAAAACACTACACCGAAACCATCAAGGGCGGTGTGATGAAGTGAATCTTCTCCTCGATAAACTGCCGGATTCCGTCTTGATAGACGGTGCGGCGGTACCCATAAATACCGACTTCCGTGTATGCCTGAAGATCATTCAGGCAATGGAGGACGATGTCCTAATGGAACATGAGAAGCTGACAGTACTCATGGATCTGTTATATCCAGAACCTCCGGAAAATACAGCCCTTGCATTATCGCAGGGGCTTAAATTTTTGAATCTTGGCAAGGAAGCCGACTCTGCGAAGCTGAACCAGCCGCAGGTTTACAGTCTTGAAAAGGATTCAAACTACATTTACACAGCGTTTAAAAGCAGTTTCAACATTGATTTAAACGAAGTGGAATATCTTCACTGGTGGAAATTTCGCAGTCTTTTTGCCGATCTCGACAAGGACTGCTTTTTTAATACATTGGTCAGCCTGCGTTCCCGGCAGCAGTCCGGGAAGCTCACTGACAGCGAAAAAGACTTTGTGCGCCGGAATGCAGATCTGATGTCCCTGACAGAGGTTCGCCACAGCACCGCCGTGCAAGACTTTATCTCCAAAATCGGGAGGAGATGATAATATGTTGATTCATCAGCGTCATTTTGACGATTTTGACGCAGGCAAAATTGCTGTCCCACTCCGGGACAGCAAAGACAAAATGATGCAGTTTGGAAACAACAGTCAGCAGCTTGCTGCTGTTCTGTTGTCCAAACCGGGGAGGAGGGGTTAATATGCCGCAGGCTGACGGATATGTGCGTATAGTCACCCAGAACGACACCACCGATGCGCAGCGCTCCACGGAGCAGCTCGGTGATACTATCCGGGATTCTATGGATACTACTCCGGTAGATAATATGAATAATTCGGTGGGCGGCTTGCAGGACGGTATTAGTGATACCGGCGAAGCTGCTCTCAAAACAGGTGATCTCATCAAGGCTAATCTTGTATCCGAAGCAGTCACACAAGGTATTCAACAGCTTGGCGATGTGCTGAAAAACGCTGCTTCCCACACAATAGAAGTAGCAGATGGGCTGAATAGCTCAACCAATAAGATCGTTGCGGCTACTAATGCGAGCGCCGAAGAAATGGCAAAGCTCAAATCCATAATTCAGCAGATCTATGGTGACAATTTCGGAGAAAGTTTTGAAGATATTGCTGACAGCATTTCAAAGATCAAGCAGAACCTCGGTGAGCTGGACGATAAGGAGCTTGTCAATGTCACTGAAAGCGCCTATGCTCTGCAGGACGTATTCGACTACGGAGTGGACGAAAGCTCCAGAGCCGTAAAGGCAATGATGGAAAACTTCAATATTTCTGCTGCTGAAGCTTATGACTATATTGCCCGTGGCGCTCAGAACGGTCTTGATTATTCCGGTGAGCTGCTGGATAATATCAGCGAATATTCCGTGCAGTTCAAGAAAATGGGTCTGTCCGCAAGCGATATGTTCACTATTTTTGAAAACGGTGCGGAAAACGTATCTTACGTTCATATATGAATACTATAATGGATTCAGCCTTACGCCCATGTCGTTCACGCTTGCCGAGCCGGATTTTGAACTTCATATCGGCGACAGAATTCAGGTCTACGATGAGGAAGAACAGGTCACTATAACCGGCAATGTTTCCAAAATTGAGATCAGCGGGAACTGCTCTATGAAGGTGACCTGCGGAGGATTTGAGAATGTTTCAAGCTCCAACAACTTCACGCCTACTTCATATAGTCAGATCTCTCAGGCGAAGACCGAGGCTACTCAGACAGGTGGAAGATCTGCCGGGTCGGTATTGACCGCTTATGAGTACCTCACCGATTTATCAATCAAGTACAACGATGTGACTTACACCTTTGAAAAGGATAGCTCCACAGGGCTGATATCCCACATTTCTGACGATATGGGGAATGAGTTTAATCCGGTTATAAACAGCGGTATCACTGATGTTGAATTCCACAATGCAGTGTTTATGGCAGTTGCAATGCATTCCGGACTGGGAGAGTCCACGATCATGCCGGTGACTGCGGGGCTTGTAGGGTACTTTGACTATAAAAGGCAGTGTACGGCGGCGCTCTGGACTAACCGTCTTGGCGGGGATAATATTCCGATCACCGGCAGCGCGGCGGTGAATGCGGATTGCCTACAAATGCCGAACAAGACTTATGGTATGTTCAAAATGCCGTATCAGGGGAACGGAGATTTCGTTATGTATACGGTGATAAAAACATCGGAAGGGACGTCCACTGCCGCACATGACTGTGTTATAGGCAGCGCTTATACGAATGGCGCTGGTAGCTGGAGAGCTTTATCGTCTGACGGATACGCTTCAGACGGCGACCGATACCGGTCATGGTGGTGTGATACATACGCAGGAGGTGTCGCGGGTAGCCTTGATGGTATTTATACTAAAACCTATGATCGGTATCATATATTAGCGCTTGTGCAGGACAGCGGCATTCTCGCTATGTATGTAGACGGGGTTAAATGCAATGATCCACAAACGCTGTCGGCAAGATATGGCGATTACTGGGGCATAAACTGTCTTGCGAACAATAACGGTGGAATTCAATCTTTCAATGGGTATAAATACAGCAACCTTACTGCATATTTAAAAATGTTCGCAATCGGCAGGACACCGCACATCGCCGAGCAGATAGCCACAAATGTAGCTTGGCTGAAAAAATACTATAACATATAATTTATCTTCACAGGAGGTGACCGGAGTGAATGAAAATAGTGGATAATCTCCTTCAGCCTGCCAGAGAGCAGGAGTTGGCGGCTCAGGCGTGTATCAGCCACATATCCCAGCTTCAGCGTATAATTGATCGATTCGCTTCATGCGAAGGCAGCAACCGCGAAGTGATGATCGAAACGCTGGATAAGCTCCGGGAAGCCGAGGAGCAGCTAAACAGGCACATCGACCGTCTGGTAGATTACCGGGAAAAGGCTCTGAAATATCTTGAGAAGCTGACCGGCGAGGAATATGCCTTAATTTACAGATACTACATCAAGGGCGAAAACTGGCAGAAAATCGCTGCTGAAACATTTATGAGCGAGCGCAGAGTATATCTACTGAGGTCCTCAGCCCTTAATATACTTGAAACGTTCTATGAACAGGAGGGTAATAATTGAAGATCATAGACAAAATCATATCCAAGAACCGGTACAACCGGATAGGACTTGCAAGCACTCCGAAGCGCATCTGCGTTCACTACACAGGGCAGGCGGGGACAGGCGCTGACAGGCTGGCGCTGTATTACGCTAATGTTGCGGCTGGAATGTTTCCGGATAAGCCGAACAGTTGGACGAGTACTCAGTACATAGTCGGTCTGAACGGCGAGGTCGTCCGCATCGTTCCGGACAATGAGATCTCTTATGCAGCTTCCGGACACAATGACGGCACGCTGCACATCGAAGTCTGCTACAAGCAGAACAACGGCGAGTTTGAACAGGCAAGCAAGACCGCGCTGCGGGAGCTGGTTCAGTATCTCATGAAAAAGTACAGCATACCCGCAAATAAGGTGTTACGGCACTACGACCTAACCGGGAAACGCTGCCCAGCTTACTATGTTGACGAAACACGCTGGGCGGCTCTGCACGAGTACATCACTGCTCCTGAAGCCAAATCGGATACGCTTTACCGGGTGCAGGTAGGAGCATTTAGCAGCAAGTCCAACGCTGAGGCTTACATGGATAAGGTAAAGGCGGCTGGGTTCGGTGCATTTATAGTGGAGGTGAAAAACAATGCTTAACAAGCTCTCAAAGCTGATCAACGTGAAGTCGATAGTTACGCTGGTTCTTACAGGTGTATTCGCATATCTGGCAATTGCCGGGCGGATCGCAGTGGACAATTTCGTTGATATGTTCCAGATCATTATGATCTTCTACTTCGGAACACAGTCCGGAAAGGCTGAGGCTAGTGCTTCCAAGTCTGAATAATCAATACATACAAATATTTAAACCAGATTTTTTCCGTGTAAAAATGTGATTTAAGTGAGATTTTAGATTGTTTGAGAAAACTGCACTAATTTGTGCAAATCTCACAAATCATCAGCTATTTTTCAACAGTCACAGCAAATTTGGTTGAAATATGTCGCTTTTCTCTGGATTGTTCAAGCAGAAACGGCTCTATAAAGCCATTTAAACGAATATTTAAGCCGCCGATTCTAAAAGTTTCGGCGGCTATTTTTTTGCAATTTGCTTGTCAATTTTTTGCGTTTTGCGTGGCAGACAACAAAAGCCCGCTTCGCGGGCAAAACTGATTTTTTCGACAAGCTGAACCGGCTTCCATGAAGAAAGCCGGTTATGTATTATCAGGAAAAAACCAATGTGCAGTGTAATGGAAAAGTCAGGGAGAAGGTTGAATTACTTGACTGCGGCAAATGCGGTATCAAGCGCCTCAATAAGATCGTCGATATGCTCTGTGCCGATAGAAAGGCGGATCGTGTTGGGCTTGATACCCTGATCCAGCAGTTCCTCCTCGGTAAGCTGGGAATGAGTGGTGGAAGCCGGGTGGATAACCAGCGACTTAACATCAGCAACGTTAGCCAGCAGCGAGAAGATAGGCAGGTTGTCGATCCACTTCTGAGCAGTCTGAGCGTCGCCCTTGATCTCAAATGTGAAGATAGAGCCGCCGCCGTTCGGGAAGTACTTCTGGTAAAGCTTGTGGGTAGGCTCGCTTTCAAGGCTGGGGTGGTGAACCGCCTCTACCTGCGGATGCTTGCTGAGGTAATCAACGATCTTCAGTGCGTTGGATACATGGCGCTCAACACGCAGCGACAGCGTTTCCAGACCCTGTAAGAATATGAAAGCGTGGAACGGAGAGAGAGTTGCGCCGGTGTCACGGAGCAGTATAGCTCTGATGTAGGTTACGAATGCAGCCGCGCCTACTGCGTCAGCGAAGGAAATTCCGTGATAGGAGGGGTTCGGCTCGGAGATCCACGCGAACTTGCCGGACTTCTTCCAATCGAACTTGCCGCTGTCCACGATCACGCCGCCGATAGCCGTACCATGACCGCCAATGAACTTAGTTGCAGAATGAACCACGATATCCGCGCCGTACTCAATCGGACGGAGCAGGAAAGGAGTTGCAAAGGTGCTGTCTACCACCAGCGGGATTCCGTGCTTGTGCGCGATATTCGCCCATGTTTCAATGTCGCCAACATTGGAATTAGGGTTGCCGAGAGACTCTATGTAAAGCGCCTTTGTCTTGTCGTTGATCGCATTTTCGATCGCTGCGGTGTCGTCAGGGTCAACAAAAGTGGTGGTTATTCCGTAGAGCGGAAGGGTGTGTTCAAGAAGATTGAATGTGCCGCCGTAGAGGGTCTTGCTTGCCACGATGTTTTCGCCCTGCTTTGCAAGAGCCTCTATCGTGTAGGTGATTGCAGCCGCGCCGGAAGCTGTGGCAAGAGCCGCAACGCCGCCCTCAAGTGCAGCAACTCTTTTCTCGAAAACGTCCTGAGTGGAGTTGGTAAGTCTGCCGTAGATGTTGCCCGCGTCCGCAAGTCCGAAGCGTGCCGCTGCGTGAGCGGAGTTCTTGAAGACGTAAGAGGTGGTTGCATATATCGGCACTGCGCGTGCGTCTGAAGCGGGATCGGGCTGCTCCTGTCCAACGTGGAGCTGTAAGGTTTCAAATCTGTATTTCTTCTCTGACATGATATTGTCCTCCTGTAAATCAATTATGTAATTCCGGAGCATCGTCCGGGTTTATCGTCATTAGGTCATTGTGTTTCTGGTGTTCATCGGGTGAGTTCAACAGCACATTCGGCACATTCGCCCGGTTATTACTGCCGCTCTTATGGAATTATCACTTCTCATTTCAGCACCTCCGTGAAGTGGTTTGTTTTTCTTTCTATATTAAGTATATCATAATCATAGGTATTTGTCAAATCTAATTTTTTTATAACTGGTTATAGGCATAGGCTATATCAATTAATACAGCAGAGAGATTTTGTAATGAATTTTGCTTATTGTATAGAGCTTCCGACAATCAAATCGGGTTTTTCAATACATACTGAAATGAGCTGGGGAAACGCTGATTAAATCAAATTCGCCCCGTTCAAACGCGCATACTCACGCGGCTGAATTTGATACGCTTCGCTTTAATCAGCGTGTCCCTAGAAACATTGAGTACAGCGGCAATCCCGGAATAATACAAAAACCTCCCTGCACAAGCAGGGAGGAGATCGTATTCAGTTGTCCAGTGGTTGACCAAATAGATGATGAAACTTCTTGAAGAGGCTCTGTAAAGCCATTTGTGAAGTAGGCGATTATCTCTTGGAGTTTTGAATAGCGGTTCAAGCGCTTTCGCGCAACCTGCCGCGAACCCGATAACAATGCGGATTTTCGGATACCCTATTCAATTTAATTTCGCGGCTTTTTGTAAGCTGCTGTAACATTAAAGACCAAATAAAGACCAAGCAAACCTGTTGTGACAGCCCTCTGCAAATAGCTTTTATCAAATCATTTTTATTGGAGGTTAGCATTATGAGCAATAGCATAATCAAGGAAGAAGAACTCACAATCGGTCGCTGGGGGATAGCTTGGCAGCGGTTTATGCTGGAGAACTATCCTGACGAAACCAAGGAGCTGAAAGAAAGCAACCGCTGGGACGAGCTTGCGCTTGAGATTGAACGGGAAGCGTACAGCCTTTGGGAGTTGCTCCGTAAGCAATACGCAAAGGCAAATCCTCGCCCGACTACCTTTATGGAAACGATGAAGTGGGAGAACACACGAGGCTTATATGTTGACCACGAGGTTATGGAGCAGGTTGTGTTGCAGTTCAGAGCGTAAGATAACTGCCCGCAAATATGAGAACAGGCTCTCTGATTGAACGGAGAGCCTGTTTCGCTTAACGTTGTATATGATTATGCCGTTAGGAGAACAGACAGGTATTAGGTGAATCATCTGGTGGATACAGAAATCATTCAAAACCGATTACGCTTGTTAATGTTTTGCTTGGTAATTAGCCTTTCATTCGATGATTTGGGGATCATTTTGAGAACAAAATCACATATACGACATTATCCACATTCCTCATGAATATGAGGAAGCCAGTATTATACCTCTAATAGTTCATGCCATTTTGTTAACTTTCATTATCAATATAGACCCGACTTACTTCCGTTGTGTTCTAACTATTATGATGAAATTGCATAAGTTTTATATTTCTAAGTAACTTCTTAAAGCTTTAAGCCTAGCTATTCGGCTTTGCTTGCTGTTAGTTCCTTCTTTTGAACTGTTTCTGTACTCATCTATAGGAGTTTCGTCATCACCTATAAGATATTTCTGATAAAACTCAGAAATAAGTTGCTTTTGTGAATCAGAGAAATGTTTTTGTTGCGAAATTAGAAAATATGTCAACGTGAATAGTGTATAAAAATGCGTTGTTTTGCTTATTGCTTTTAAAGTATTTGGATCATAATCAATAATTGTTTGTATTTCTTCCAAAATAGATATGACTATGTTATAGTCTGAATCTTTTTCTTGATATTTATCATTGAAAAGATCATACATTTTGTTTATAGTCTTTTGTGTGGTTTCTGATTCTATTCCATTCCTTAAGAAGATAAGCAAACTGCTGACAAATTCGATATCCTTCATTCGTCGTATGTTATCTGTGCTAAATATTTTATTCTTTTTCCAAAAGTCTAAATTCGCAATACGTTGTGCATTGTTTAGAAATTCTCCATTAAATTCCGCATTGCGCAATTCCTGTGGATTTAACGATTTATCAGTTGAATTAAGTCTTAAAAACATTTTTACTATTTCTTCTCGACTTACCTCTTGAGGTAATTGTCTAATCGTAAATGAATAAGACCATATCAAACGTTTTTCATCATCGCTCAAATCATTAAATGATTTACCAACATAGTTAGCATTCTTATCCGACAGATGTGACCGTCTTAAACGAAATTTCCCGTCTATAAAATTAAAAACCGCACCTATTCTTTGCTGTCCATCAACTATACTATATTTTGTTTCGCCGGTTGATGGATCAGTGTCAATAACCCATAGATATATTTCGGGAATAGCATAACCTAAAAGGATAGTTTCGATTAAACTAATTTGATGTTTTTCAAGCCAAACATAATTCCTCTGAAAACTATTATCTACAACAAGCAATTCTTTTTTATAATTATCGACTATCCATTTGGATGTTTTTTTATCTGGTTGTAAAACATCAATTATCCTCATTATATTCGTCCTCCTCTAATCCCTTGAGTTTGTTTATGCTTGACATATAATACATTTTGACAGAATCCCATGATTCAAATATCCTATAGTGTATATCATTGCTAATTTGAAATTTTAATTGAATATCTTTTTCAAATCCACCTGTTTTTATAAGCCAGTTGTTATAGTATTCATTATTTCGAAAGCAGCTCAATGTCAAATATTTCCTAAATATGCAAAAGCTAACGGCATGTATGTTAATCCTTGTTGTTGGATTATAGCTATCATTAAGGTATTGTTCCCAAAATTCATTAAATAATTTACGAGAAACAATTATTATGTCCATGTCAGAGTTATCATCAAAGGTCTTAAAATTCTTTTTTGGATTTAAGCTAAACCCCAACTTTGCACTTCCTGCTACTCCAATATCATTGTAGTGGACATTAAGTTTATCTGAAATATATTTCTTGAACTCATCATATTGTTCAAACCATTTGTCACCAAATATTCTTTTGAAAATCCATACTTCACCGCTTATAAAAAAATCGTTATATATTTCTTCTGCAGTCTTTGAAGAAATTGCAGCTTTTATCTTCTCTATATCCATTGTCTGCCTCATTTATATGTGAAAATCAAAATAATAATTTCTGTGCTTTGTTATACAAGTCACATCAATATAATTTCTACCATAATTATTCAAATCATTAAGGGTTATAACATGAGAAGAGCTAACTCCAATTCTTTGTCTTAGGTAATGTCCAAGCTCAGATTTTTCATTATAAGTAGATAATTGTTTTGGACATATTATTCCATTTATAGGTTGTGAATGCTTGGCTTCTAATAAACAGTGCATTTTTACACCATCATCCCATTCGACATTGATAATACTTCCTCTAGGAGGAAAAAAGTCTGGATATTTTCTAAAAAAAGCTGTAGATAGAGCTATATATGCATCTTCCGGTTTGACATGAGCATTGGCAAAACACCAATTTAATCCTGATTGCTTTGGAACTTCTCCATCTCTTACGCTATATAGCTCTAATCTAGGCATATCAATTACTCCTTATTGGAAAAGAATATCAAAAATACTATCTGCCAACAGCTTTGCAAATAATGGTGGCACCGCATTTCCTATCATTTTATAGTCAATAGCTGTACCAGTAATAAACTCATAATCATCGGGAAAAGTTTGAAGACGAGCGGCTTCCCTCACGGTAATGGTGCGAGCTTGTTTCGGGTCTGGGTGAATATGCCTTAATCCATCTTTGAATAAGTGAGCGGGTATTGTGTTGCTTGGCTCATCCCAACGGATAACGTGATATTTATGTATATTTGATTGTTTACCTGTAACTTCTGTATACAACTGTTTTAATGCGTCAGTGGATACATATTGATTAACCCCAGTTTCGATGTCTTTTGTTAAAAGCCTAAATATCTCAATATCACGCAAACTGCTGAAACGAGGTGTATGATTTTTAATAGCAAAGGTTTCAGGTGCAAATGTATGCGAATATGTTTTTCCATCAATTTTTGTTGGCTTTTCCAACGGAATTAATGAAGGCAAATCGCTAATTGCTTCCCGAACAGTTGCAACCTTTTTGACTTTTCTAGCAGGCAATACCT
The DNA here is from genome assembly GCA_017829075.1 of Oscillospiraceae bacterium. The sequence goes on from JAGAJA010000026.1 coordinate 55,394, forward strand.
CATTATAAAACCTCTCTAGTAATTGTTCTGGATTATCATAGCAATCACTCCTGAGAGCTAGAATAATTATTCTGCTACGCTTTTGCGGAACACCATATTCCGTAAAATCGATAATAGCTTTGTTAAGATCGCTTAGAAGCACATAACCCGCTTCTTTAAACTTTTCCTTAATTACATCTATTATCAATCTTTCGCCATCACCAGGACGAGCACTAAGAATACCAGGGACATTTTCAAACACAAAAGCTTTAGGCCTATAATGCTTGACAATTTCAAGGTAGTTTTCAAATAAATAGTTTCTATAGTCATTTTTCATTCCATCCTTGTCGCGGATGCGACCAGCAACGGAATAGGCTTGACAAGGAGGTCCACCGATAATTAAGTCAACACGACCTCCATACTTTTTTACCAAAGAGTCTAAGCCTTCAGATTTACCATATTCAGTATCGTCCCAGCCATTCAGAAGTTCTTCTGTTCTCTGAATATCAAATCTGACTACCCTTTTTTCGGTGTCACTATATTTCCATTTGTTTTTCAGATTATATCTGAGCGTATCACAAGGAGCTTTATCCCATTCAACACAAGCAATAGTATTATAATGTCCTGTTTGTTTAAAGCCTTCTGTGAGCCCACCACAACCTGCAAACAAGTCAATAGTATTAACCATTGCCATCCTCCTTTTTTGATAGGATTTCAAGTATTTTAGTGCCTAAGTAATAGCCTAATAACGGCGGAACAGCGTTCCCGACTTGACGATATTGTTGCGTCCTTGTTCCTGTGAATACAAAATCATCAGGGAATGACTGTAACCGAGCATTCTCTCTTACTGTCGGAACTCTATTGTATTCATAATGAAAATGGTTCCGATGACCCGTATCTATTGTTCTCGATGGCTTATCTCCGTGGTATCGGGTCCAAGCCTCGTTGAATTTTCTGCTTTCGCCAACTCCCTCTGGCAAATCCTTATAATTGCCTCCTTCAGGGACTAATGCAATCGTATCTTTAACCATTTGAGTATGATTCGTAGCAGTATGATTGTGTAGTTTTGTGCTATTTTTCCGCATTTTTCTTTGATACTCGGAGTTAGGTTCAGAAGTGTAATCACATTCTTCCTCACCTAGAGTATCAACTAATGATGGTAGGTCATTTATCGCTTGGCGGCAGGTCACATAATTATCAGGAGATAATATCGCATCAGGGAAAACTGGCTTTCCAATATCCTTGCGTATACCCATAAATATGAGTCTTTTGCGAATTTGCGGAACACCATAATCGGCAGCGCATAGTATTCTCGGCTCGACATTATATCCCAATTTTCGAAAACGCTTTAAGATTTCGTCCTTGATTGCCCCATTATAAAGCGTAGCCATTCCAGGAACATTTTCTATTATAAACGCTTTGGGATTATACTGTTTTACCATTTCAAAGACTGCTAAATACAGTTTATTCCTCTTGTCATCAAAGTTTCTTGGCCCTGTGAGAGAAAAACCTTGACACGGCGGTCCGGCAATAATCACATCTATGCTTCTATCAGCAGCTATTCTCTTTATTTCATCAAAGGTTTCTTGCTTTGATAAATCTGCATTTAATGCGGCGGCCCCATTATGGTTTAGCTTGAAAGTATTAAGTGCAGCCTGGTCATTGTCTACCCCGACAATAACCTCAAAACCTGCATCCATAAATCCTTTTGACAAGCCACCACAGCCTGCAAATAAATCAATAGCGTACATATAAACACTAACTCCTTATAATCTTCCTGTAGTTAGGAATAAACCGTAAACATTATCTCTATGATATTTTACATTTTCCAAATCTGGGATAAAGAACGGATTTTGAGGCAACCTTATCTTCTTGCCGTCAAATGATTTAAGATAATCACTTGTCGTTTTTGGATGTACCATAACCTCTAAATTATCATTTAGTGTAAAGAAACCTTTGTCAAAAGCCCAATGCAAATCACGGCATAAAGCAAGTCCGTTATTAGGGAGGAATAATCCTCCGTGACTTTTAGGCCGAATATGAGCAGCTTCAAGGTTCATATATGACTCATATCGGATTACTGTGCCTGTAATCGCGCAGAGATTGTCATAACCTACCATTACAAAATCTCGGAAAGATACAGCATTAAATAACGATGCAACTGCATCTGCTGAAGCCGATACTCTGGTAGTAACGCTATCATCAATCTCAACTTCGCATTCTTCGGGATTTGCTATATTGGATACTTTTTCTTCAAATTCTGGAATTGTACCATCAAATATACCGTATCCACCGGGAATGGGATAGTTTGAAATAATACTATTTAGCTGATTATATAAAGCCGAACCATTGCATTTTATATGGTCCAGATAGTAAACCTTCTGTCCCTCTTCCCGCTCGGTCTCATTTGTTTCAGCCAAACGCATAACAATAATATCATCTGTTTTAAAGAGATATGTATTATCCTCAAGAGCTTTATTTAAATAAATCCTATATTCATTTCGGGGGTGCTTTGCTGTCGAACCGTGAAATTTATCATTATGGTATACATAATTACAATATACCTTCTTTTTTGAATAGAGCGGGATTATTGGCAATAGAGCGGAGTCATTTAATTGCGCGGTAGTCAAGGCAGGAAAAATATTCAATACATTCTCGTCCATAGAAGTTAATAAATATCTGCCTCTCTGAGGCTTGCCATCTGCACCTACACTTCCCAATTCCTGATGTCCGCATTTCTTCAAATAGTATTTCATATAAACCCCTCCGAAAGCAAGTACGTAATCCATTATATTTTATCACATTTTTTGCAAAAAGTCAACATTTATTTAGTTTTTCACACCATTTTTGCGCAAAACAATCAATGGACAAGTTCTATATAATATATGATTTAAGGTTTATGCCCTGGCTCTCCCTTCCAACTCTGCCCTCCTGCTGTTAATACTACCGATATAGTCTTCAATCTCCTTCTCCAACTCCTCCCCACCATTCTTCTCAAACTCCCGAAGCATAGCCGCAGAGGTGCGGATAAACTCGTCGTGAAGCGCCTTGTACTCCGCTTTATCAGCGTCGGAAAGACGTTCCCAAGCCTTGTTTTTGTGGATGAAATTTTCAAACCTATACTTTACTTGTTGGCGAAAGCTGAAAACTCCCTCCGAGCATTTCTCCCTGTAAATAGCCTTGCTGTTCTTCTTGCGAAGCACCTTGCACTCCTCGCAATACTGCGTGTTCTTGGACTTTGCAAGGAAGAAGCTGACGCACAGCTTGCATTGAACGCAGAATACCTTTCTGCACGTCAAATAGCGGGAATACTCCGTCAACAGTTCCGAAATCTCGCTGCAATTACACCGAATAACCTCACAAATCTCCGTGTCCTGCGGAGATTTTTTCTTTTTCAGCGTGGTGAAAGTGTCGGTAATCAGCGTTTCCACATCATCACGGAACTGCTCGCCTAACAAGGCTCTATCAGTCTGTTTCAGAGGCATTCCGTGCCGTGCGTTCATATATAAATGAGTGGCGGTGTTGTACCATTTCGAGATAGTCCTTGCAAGCAGGCGCAGGGTAATACTCTTATCAATCACAAAGATATGGTCAAGGCTGTTAAGGGTTTCAGCAATTCTTTGCTTGTTGGTGTTTTTGTTACAGAGGTTGGTATAGAGCCTGTCCGAATGTTCCTGAAGTTCCTCTATATCCGACAACGACCTGAATATGTCAATCGCAAAAGTTCCGAGCGGCTGTTCACGAAGATATATGTCCAAATCCTTAACGGAGAGGTTGGGACTGCCGCTGTTTTTCAGCACCTTTTTTATGATTTTTGTCGAGCCGCCTACAAGCGTTTCGGTGCTGTCCGTGAGCAGAAGAACCGCCTCATAGTCATAGTTCACATCAAATTTCTTCTCATAATCCATAGAAAACTACCTTCGTTACAAGGATAATGTGCCTGAAATAGTGCCAAATGTTGCAGAAATAGCCAAAAATTTACCTATAAATATAGCATAATACTGCCATTTTCGGCAGGATATAACGGCGCAAGCGGTTTTACAAGGATAAAACAGAAAAGCGCAATAAACCGCATTATAAAAGGATTTTCTTGATTGTAAAACTCAATTATGCCAAAATATTATCCTTGTATATTATATCACAGCCTATTGCATTTGTCAATCCCGAATGGTAGAATATTGTCAAGGGACGAAGCTTCACCCCACATTCCAAATAACACAATTCAAGGAGGTAACTTTTATGACAAGCGCAAAGAGAGAAGATATTATTGCAGCTATGAGCAGCTTGCTCGAACAGCTCGTTGACAGCGAGCCGCCAAAAGCCGAGCCGACAACCGCCGCACCCGAAAAGGTTGAAATGCTGACGATAAAAGAGTGTACCGAAGCGGTCAAGGGGCTGAACGAGTACACGGTTCGTCAGCTTATCGCCCGTAAGGAAATCCCCTCAATCAGAACGGGACAGGGCAAGCGTGGCAAGATACTCGTTCCGAAAGCGGCTCTGCTTCGTTATTTTGCGGGCGCATAAGGAGTGCAGTTTTTTGCAGTTCCTTTTGTGCTATGATGAACAAAAACGAAGGGAGCAGGAAAATGAAGATACTTGAACGGCTCAATCCTACTAACACCGGCTCGTACAACCGCCCCATTGCTCACGCTTTGGGGCTTGGGGCGGCGGTGGTTTATTCTGCGCTGATTAACAAGCAGGTCTATTATGAGCAGCACAATATGCTTGACGAGGAAGGCTTCTTCTACTCCAAGATTGCAGATTTGGAGGAAAGCACAACGCTTACCAAACGCCAACAGAGCGCCGCAATGAAAGTGCTGATTGACGCAGGACTTATCGAGTGCAAGAGGTGCGGAATGCCTGCCAAACGTTATTTTCGTGTGCTTGATGATACAGAGCTGATTGACGATTTGCTCAAACGGGGCGAAGCGATTATGAACGAGCTGAACCCGATAGCGCAGAAGTGCGAAAATGTTACTTCTTGTAGTGACAAAATCGTCCAACAAGAAGTGACAAATTGTAACATCAAGTTGGCGCAAAACGAGCCTTATACTGATAGATTTATAATATTAGTGCAACACCCGAAAAAATAATGACACATAAAGCGCCTCGTGATATAATGGGAGTAACCACACAACCCAAAAGGAGGAAGCAATATGTGTCATTACACCCATTTTACCACAGAAGAGCGGGA
>JAGAJA010000027.1 GCA_017829075.1 Oscillospiraceae bacterium
AAAACAACCTAACCGCAGGAATGGGGCTGAATGCCGTCGGCAGCGCACCTTCACCCAGTCAAAGTATCTTTCACGTTGTATCTGCGAAAAACCGGACAAAGGGGGCACGGGGAGAGGGGAAGAGGAGTCTGAGGAGAAAACCGTAGGGGAAAGGGGGGAACGTCCGGTTTTTGTCGGATTTTCTTAGTTCCCCCCTTTCCCCGAAGGGTTTCTCCTCAGTCCCGTGCGAAAACATTTTATTCTTAATAGATCCAAACAGCAACTGTCTATATGATAAATCTATTATTCATAATACAATTTGATATTTTCTTTGGAGTTTGTCAATGCCTGCTCCGCAGTCATTGACAGGGGGAAAACTCTTGTTTTCCCCCTGTAACCCCTTTAGCGCTTCTGACGCGTTTAGCGGCGCTCCGCGCCGAGTAGCGCGCTTACGCGCGAGTGGTGGGGCTTTGCCCCACACCCCACTTCCTTTTGTGCCAAAAGGAAGCGAAAAACAGTTGCGCTTCGCGCGGAGCTGCAAACCGAAACCCGCCCGACAAATTCTAATTAAAAAAATATTTAAATTCAAAAAACAAATGCGGCATCGCTCTCGGTGCCGCATTTATATTCTTCATATTCAATTGATACTCTTGACAGATCCCTTTATAACCAGCTTCCCATCAATAGTCTGTATTCTAGTCGGAATTTTCGGGTCGCCTATTCTTTCGAGTATCGTGGATACGGCGAGATCCGCCATTTCGCCCGCGTCAACATTTATTGTCGTGATAGGCGGGTCTGAGATCTCTGAAATAAGATAGTTGTCATATCCAACAACAGAAACATCATCGGGAACGGAAACACCTCTTGCTTTAAGGTCGCGAATGACCTTGAACGCGGTTTCGTCGCAGTTGCACACAAGCGCTGTCGGCAGCTTGTCAGGGAACGTGATGTGCGGGAAAAGCTCGTTGTTAATCTCGCGGTCGCAGATGATCCATTCGTCCTTTATCATCAGCTTGTGTTCCATCATTGCTTTCATATAGCCCATGTATCTGTCAAAAATACTTGAGGTCGCAAGACGGGTTCCCACATATCCGATCTCGGTGTGTCCCTGTGCGATCAGATGTGTGGTCAGCTTGTAGCCGCCGAAGAAGCCGTTTGTCACAATGCAGTCCGCTTCAATTCCGGGCATATAGTAATCAAGAAGAAGAATATTGGATTTCAGCTCCATAAGCTTTTTGATGTAATCAACATTAAGCTGTCCGAGCGAGATAATTCCAACGGTTTTGTGTCCGGTAAGAAGCTTCGGCATTTCCAGCGCGGCTTCCTCCTCCGTTGTTATGTTTTCCTGAATACACGAGATGTTCTTCTTCTTGAAGCGCTGAACAAGGCTATTGTACAGCGCCCAGTAGAACGATCCGTTCGGGTTGATGAACTTTTCTGGTATGAGTATCCCGATATTTCCGCCTAAGGAAGCAGGAAGCTTTGAGGAAACATATCCAAGCTCCTCGGCGGTGGAAATGATCTTTGCGCGAAGCTCGTCGCTGACGCCGCTTTTCCCGGCTAGCGCCTTTGAAATAGTGACGTTGCTGGTGTTGCACGCTTTGGCAATATCCGTGAGTGTGATTTTCTTTTTCATTTGTTGATCCTCTGTTTGATCTGGTAGTGATTATTGGCGCAGACCGGCATTTCAGGAAGCGGTCTGCGGCTGAGTTGTTTCTGATGACGCGGCTGATTTGATACGCTGCGCTTTACTCAGCGTGTCCTTAAAGCCGCAAAAAAATTTAGATGTATGTTCAGAGTACTTAAAATATGTTTATTTCCTGATTAATTTATTATATCATACAAAACAATAAAAAGCAATATTTTTTTTGAATAAATTATATTTTTGCGGTAAAAATGCAATTCGTTTCATAGGTCGGCAAAGGGCTGGGCTGGTTTTTTTCTGCTTCCTAAAAAAGAGCGGTTCAGGCTATTGCAAAAAATGCAAAAAAGTGCTACAATATAAAGGAACATATTTTTTTGCCGTGAATTCGGCGTAATTTTTATAAAAACAAGAGAGGTTCTGAAATGAAATTAGGCATGGTAGGGCTGCCGAATGTCGGCAAGAGCACCCTGTTCAACGCATTAACCAACGCGGGTGCGGAATCCGCGAATTATCCCTTCTGCACGATTGAGCCGAATGTCGGCATTGTATCTGTTCCTGACGAGCGGCTTGACGCGCTTGCCAAGATGTACAATCCGGAAAAATTCACTCCGGCTACGCTGGAATTCGTGGATATTGCGGGACTGGTAAAGGGCGCTTCAAAGGGCGAGGGTCTTGGCAACAAGTTCCTGTCAAATATCCGTGAGGTGGACGCTATCGTTCATGTTGTTCGCTGCTTCCAGGACGACAACATTATCCACGTTGACGGAAGCATCGGCGCGGCAAGGGATATTGAAACCATAAACCTTGAGCTGATCTTCTCCGATATCGAGATACTTGAGCGCCGCATTGACCGTGCCAAGAAGCTGATGAAGGGCGATAAGAGCCTCCAGAAAGAGGTAGAGTTCCTTGAGGCGCTGCACGAGCACCTGATGAACGGCAAATCAGCTAGAAGCTATCCCTACACCGATGACGAGCGCGCGATCATCAAGGACACCCCTCTGCTGTCGAACAAGCCGGTAATTTACGCAGCAAACCTGTCCGAAGCGGATTTCACCGGGGACATCAACAGCAACTCTGAGTATCAGGCGGTATGCGCTATCGCAAAGGAGGAGAATGCTGAAGTTCTTCCTATCTGCGCTCAGATAGAGGCGGAGATATCCGGAATGAGCGACGAGGACAAGGAGCTGTTCCTTGCGGATATGCACCTTGAAAGCTCCGGACTAGCCAGAATAATCAAGACAGGATACCGCCTGCTTGGTCTGATATCCTACCTTACCGCAGGCCCGCAGGAAGTCCGCGCATGGACTATTACCAAGGGAACAAAGGCTCCTCAGGCGGCGGGCAAGATCCACACGGACTTTGAAAAGGGCTTTATACGCGCGGAAATTGTCGCATTCGACGATCTCATGAAGTGCGGCAGCATGGCTGCGGCAAAGGAAAAGGGACTTGTGCGGCTTGAGGGCAAGGATTATGTAATGCAGGACGGCGATGTTACGCTGTTCAGATTTAACGTTTGATCGGATAGTTCTGTGAGCGAGGCGGCGAGGTTCTGATGAACAAGATTATTCGTGGAAGAAATGTCAATACCAAAAAGGTAAAGGTGCTGTTCATTGCGCAGGTCGCAATGGGCGTAACGCCTGTGCTTCTGCTGATTTTCTTTGTCTGGAAGAAGCTTTATCAGACCCCTATCGTTGCGATGATATTCATTGTGCTGATATTTATGTGCAATGTCGCATATGCGGTTCTGGCAAGGAATTATGCGGTTCTTAATTCCGGCGTAAAGGGCGAGCGGCAGCTTTTCCGGACGGTAAAAAAGCTGCACGGTACAAATATAGTTTTCCATAATCTTCCGGTAAGGTACAAACGCGGGCGCTCCGAGCTGGATATGCTCATCGTATGTCATGCAGGGGTGCTGATAATCGAGGTAAAGAACCACTCCGGCACTATCTGCGGGAGCTGGAATGACGAAAAATGGACTCAGCGCAAGCACTACCGCGACGGAAAGGTTACGGAAACCTTTATGGACAATCCGATAAAGCAGATGCGCCGCCAGCGGGACATTGTAAAGAGCATTCTGAGCGCCGCCGGTGAGGACGTGTGGATAGATTCCGTGCTGTATTTCTCCTCGCCGAATGCACGGCTGAAGCTCAACCTGAGAGAAAGCGACTATGTTTGCAGCGAAAGCGCCGAGCTGCTGGAGTTCCTGAGGGGCTATGAGCGAGGGGAGACCCTTTCAAAGACCAGAATGGAGCATATCGCGCAGATACTCAAAGAGACTTCGGGAATATAATACGAAAAGGTGCGGATATTAGCGTGTTGCCGATAAAGCAGTTATCGCTCCGCCGAGCAAATCATCTGTAGCGAAGATGAAGTGACGGCGAGGCGGAATTGCCCAAGGCGGCTACGCCTTAGGGCGCTGCCGATAAAGCAGTTTTCGCCCCGCCGAGCAAATCATCTGTTGCAAAGATGAAATGTCGGCGAGGCGGAATTGCCCAAGGCGGCTACGCCTTCGTCCGCACCTTTTTGTTATTTCCTGACCTCTGGTGGCAGAAAGCCGTAAAGCTCCGCGTAGCTGTCGTATTCATCGTCCCCGGAAACCGCCGGGATAAGCCCGGTGCAGTCCCCGGCGCTGCTGATGTTCATTGTCGGATCCTGAAGAGTCTGGGCTTCCTCCGGGTGCTCGGCGGGAGGAAATGGATATTCGGTCATGATGTCAACTCCTTTCAGCGGTAGTATCTGCCGTATTTGCTCGGATTATTGCCGGAAATTATTGCGTTTCGGGATAAAAAATCTTCAAAACCATGTTTTTTCTGCATAGTTTAAGGTTGACAAACCGCCTGTAACAGAGTATAATATAATATGAGTATTTATATTCAGCAATGAACTTTTTTACAGAAAGGGATATACAAATAAAATGGGTTTATTTAAATCATTGTTCGGCACATACTCCACTAAGGAGCTTAAAAGAATTGAGCCGATAAAGCAGGCGGTGCTTGATCTGGCGGACAAGTATTCCGCTATGTCGGAGCAGGAGCTTAAATCACAGACCGGTATCTTAAAGGACAGGCTCGCCGCTGGCGAAACGCTTGACGATATCCTGCCGGACGCTTTCGCGGTATGCCGCGAGGCTTCCACAAGAGTTATCGGTATCCGGCATTATCCGGTGCAGATCATCGGCGGCATCGTTCTCCATCAGGGACGTATCGCGGAGATGAAGACCGGTGAAGGTAAGACCTTTGTGGCGGCTCTCCCCTCCTACCTTAACGGACTTACCGGTAAGGGCGTACACATCGTAACTGTCAACGACTATCTGGCAAAGCGCGACAGTGAGCTTATGGCAAAGGTTCACAGGTATCTGGGACTTACAGTAGGTCTGATCACCCACGATATGGACAACGATCAGCGCCGCGCCGCATATGCCTGCGATATTACCTACGCGACAAACAACGAGCTTGGCTTCGACTATCTGCGCGATAATATGTGCATTTACAAGAAGGACAAGGTTCAGCGCGCGCCTAATTTCGCCATCGTGGACGAGGTGGACTCTATCCTCATAGACGAGGCGAGAACTCCGCTTATCATTTCCGGACGCGGCGACAAGTCCACCGATCTCTACGAAAAGGCAGACAAGTTCGCAAAGACTCTTACCATGAACAAGGTCGCAGAGCTTGACGACAAGGAGGACTACGAGGGCAACTTCGACGGCGACTACCTTATCGACGAAAAGGCAAAGACCTGCAACCTGCTGCCCGCCGGCGTTGCAAAGGCAGAGAAGTACTTCGGAGTTGAGAACCTCATGGATCCGGAGAACACCACGCTGCTCCACCATATCAATCAGGCTATCCGTGCAAACGGCATCATGAAGCTTGATGTTGATTATGTAATAAAGGACGGAGAGATCGTTATTGTTGACGAGTTCACCGGACGTCTGATGTTCGGACGCCGCTACAACGATGGTCTGCATCAGGCTATCGAGGCAAAGGAGGGTCTAAAGGTAAACCGCGAGAGCAAGACCCTTGCAACGATCACGTTCCAGAACTTCTTCCGTCTTTATGACAAGCTGTCCGGTATGACCGGTACGGCTATGACAGAGGAGTCTGAGTTCCGGCAGATATACAGCCTCGACGTTATTGAGATCCCTACCAACAAGCCGGTTATCCGTATCGACAACCACGATCAGATCTACAAGAACGAGCGCGGCAAGTTCAAGGCAGTCTGCGATCAGGTGGAGGAATGCCACAAGAAAGGACAGCCGGTGCTTGTCGGTACTGTCACCATTGAGAAGTCCGAGCTTGTATCAAAGCTGCTCAAGGCAAGAGGAATAAAGCATCAGGTGCTCAACGCGAAGAACCACGAGAAGGAAGCGGAGATCGTAGCGCAGGCAGGCAAGAAGGGCGCGGTAACTATCGCCACCAACATGGCAGGTCGTGGTACGGATATCAAGCTTGGCGGTAACGCGGAGTATCTTGCGATCCACGAGATGAGAAAGCTGGAATATCCGGAGGAGCTTATCCAGGAGGCTACCGGCTTTGCAGAAACCGACAACGAGGAGATACTTGAGGCAAGAAGAAAGTATCAGGAGCTGAACAAGAAATTCGAGGATCAGATCGCTCCCGAAGCCGACGAAGTGCGCGCGGCAGGAGGTCTGTTCATCATCGGTACGGAGCGGCATGAATCCCGTCGTATCGACAATCAGCTCAGAGGACGTGCGGGACGTCAGGGCGACCCCGGCGAGAGCCGCTTCTATATTTCCCTTGAGGACGATCTTATGAGATTGTTCGGCGGCGACCGTGTGCAGAAGTTCATGGAAACCATGAACTTCGAGGAGGATATGCCGATCGAGGCTTCGTTCCTGTCCAGCGCGATAGAGTCCGCTCAGAAGAAGATAGAGGGCAGAAACTTCTCTATCAGAAAGAACGTTCTTGACTTCGACGATGTTATGTCCCAGCAGAGAGCGACGATCTATTCTCAGCGTTCAAAGGTGCTTGACGGAGAGGACGTAAGCAAGAACATTCAGGATATGATGAACAAGTCCATTGAGGATACGGTGGATATGTACTGCTCCGATACTGTTGCAGAAAACTGGAATCTGGACGGTCTGCGCTCTCACTTCCTCAATCTGTATGTTATGGACAGCGACCTGCGCTATACCACTGAGGAACTTAACACCCTTGAAAAGAAAGATATTGTCAACTTCCTCAAGGAGAGAGGCAATATGATCTACAAGACCCGTGAAGCGGAAATGGGCTCTGAAGCGATGCGTGAGGTTGAACGAATCTGCCTGCTCAAGACGGTTGACCGTCACTGGATGGATCATATCGACGCAATGGAAGAGCTGAAGCGCGGAATTTACCTCAGAAGCTACGGTCAGAAAGACCCTGTTGTGGAATACCGCTTCGAGGGCTTTGCGATGTTCGATGAAATGATCGCGGCTATCCGTGAGGAAACCGTGAGAATGGTGCTGACTGTTCCGGTAAGAATCCAGCGTCCGCTCCAGCGCGAGCAGGTTATGAAGCCTGACGCGCCTAATGCAGGCTCGCATACTCCTTACAGAAATCCGAACAAGAAGATCGGCAAAAACGATCCCTGCCCCTGCGGAAGCGGCAAGAAATACAAGAACTGCTGCGGCAAGGACGAGTGATCCAGTAAATTAACGATTTCTATTCAGCGGGAGGGACATTGACCCTCCCCTGAATTAAAAGCGCTTCTTTTGCTCTAAAAGCAAGTCCGATCCGCCGAAAGGAGCAGGAATATAAACCGGCATGAATGTTTTGATAGTATACTGCCACCCAAGCAGCAACAGCTTTACCTTTCGCGTCAAGGAGTCCTTTGTAAAGGGCGCCCGGAACGGAGGGCACAACGTTGAAATATCGGATCTGTACGCCGAGGGCTTCAACCCGGTGATGTCGCCGCAGGAATACCGCCGCGAGGCTTTCTATGACGAGAGCCTTGATATCCCGCAGGACGTTCTGGAACAGCAGGCGAGGGTGAACCGCGCGGACTGTGTTGTGTTCATCTACCCGGATTTCTGGACGGCTGCTCCGGCAATGCTGGAGGGGTGGTTTCAGCGGGTGTGGACTTATGGATATGCCTATGGCGGCAGTCCGAAGATACATCTGAAAAAGGCACTGTTTCTGGTAACGATGGGCGGCTCGCTCAAAGACAGCATCAGAAAAGAGCAGCTTGAGGCAATGAAGTCTGTGATGATCGGCGACCGAATGCATAACCGCGCCGAGGAATGCGAAATGCACGTCTTTGACGAAATGACCCGCGGCTACGGAAACGATGAAAACCGAAGCGAACGCATCACACGCTTTGTAAAGCAGGCATACGAGATAGGCTTTAACCTCTGACAATATCTGCGCCAAATACCGCAGAAATTTTCTATAAAAGGACGAAGAACAAATGAAAAGAGAAGAATTTGTACAGGAGCTGACCGAGGACATAATCCCTTTCTGGAATAAGCTCAGAGATGACGAGAACGGCGGCTTCACCGGATTTATGGACAGCTCGCTAAACGTTGACAAAAACGGCGAAAAGGGCGTTATACTTCACTCCAGAATACTGTGGTTCTATTCCAACGCCTACATTGAGCTTAAGGACGAAAAGCTTCTGGACAACGCGAAGCACGCTTATGAGTTCCTGACGGAGAAGTGCCTTGACAAGGAGTACGGCGGGGTTTACTGGAGCATGAACGCAGACGGCACGGTGAAAGAGGACATCAAGCACACCTACTGTCAGGCGTTCTTCATCTACGCTCTTTCCAGCTACTACCGCGCGAGCGGCGATAAAAACGCGCTGAAGCTCGCATATGAGGTAATGGAGCTGGTGGAGAAGAACTCCACGGACGATGTGGCTTATCTTGAGAAGATGTCGAGGGACTGGAAAACCGAGCTTGCCAACGATGAACTTTCCGAAAACGGACTTATGGCGGACAAGACTATGAACACCACTCTCCATATGATGGAGGCTTACACCGAGCTGTATCTTGCGGATAGAAGTCCGAAGGTGCTGGAGCGGCTGAAATTCCAGCTTGAGCTTACATACGACAAGATCTTCGACAAGCAGGGAAACAAGCTGCTGGTGTTCTTTGACAGGAACATGGACGTTATCGGCGACATTCACTCCTATGGACATGATATCGAGGCAACATGGCTCATTGACCGCGCCTGTGAGGTGATCGGAGATCCGGAGATTACAGCGAAATTTGCCGGAATGAACAGCAGGATCGTCAGAAATATTGCGGATATCGCTTACGATAAGCCCTCCGGATCTCTGCTCAACGAGCGTGATGGGGACAAGATAAACACATGGCGTATCTGGTGGGTTCAGGCGGAGGCAGTCATCGGCTTCATGAACGGCTATCAGAAGGGCTACGGCGGCAAGGAGTATTTCGAGATCTCCTCCAATGTATGGAAGTTCATTCAGGAGCATATCGTGGACAAGCGCCCCGGCGGCGAGTGGTATTCTCAGATCGATGACAACTGGAATTACGCGCCGTTCAAGCCGGAGGTTGATCCGTGGAAATGCCCCTACCATAACGGAAGAATGTGTCTGGAAATGATGCGCAGACTGGCTGAAAACGGCTGAGCGCTTCGGAATAAGTGAGGTCAATTCCCCTATGAAAAAAGCTGCAACTGCGGTTTTGCTGGCATTTTCAATGTGCCTTACCGCCTGCTCCGGAAAAGAAAGTGCGGACGCGGAGATCCAACTGCCGATCTACGGCGCTCAGGAAATACAATATGAGATAGCCGAGGCAAAGTACATGGATCTCTCGGAAACCGAGAGCATGGGAGTCACTATCGGCTATCCCTACGCGGTATATCTTACATATCCGGCGGAAGCGCAGGTTGTGTCCTTTAATGCCCTCAAGGGAAGAAAAGTGACCGAGGGCGAGGTGCTGGCGGAGCTGGATTCCTCGGAGCTGGACTATGATATCAGCAATCAGCAGACGATAGTCAACGCCGCATATCAAAGCTCTCTTTCCGGCGGCAGGGCAGATCAGCTTCAGTATGAGATCGAAAAGCTTAAGCTGGATATGATGCTTGAGGAAAAGGAATCATATGTCATAAAAGCGCCCTTTGACGGAATAATCACCCAGACCTCCGCTGCGGCGGAAGGCTCAACGGTGGGCAAGGGAACGCTGTGCTGCGCAGTTTCTGAGATCGAAAAGACCGAGGTATATCTTGACGGCGGCGGGGCTTCGCAGTTCCGTTATGGTCAGAAGGTTCAGGTCAAGATCGACAACGATATGTATGACGCAGTGGTGACTGAGGCTCCGGACATAGCTCCGGCGACTGCCTACGGAAGCTCTGCAAAACGGGTCATTTTTGACCTCGGCGACGAGGTTATGGCTAAGGTGATTGAAGAAAAGCAAATGGCGGTTTCGGCAGGGTGGGCTACCGTTTATGTAACCACCGAGCGTAAGAATGTGCTTGCCGTGCCGAATTCTGCGGTCAAGAGCAGCGGTAACGAGAGCTATGTCACGCTGGTTGACGGGGAGGAACGGTACAAGCTCAAGGTAACAACCGGAGCAAAGCTGGGTGGCTACACCGAGATAGTCAACGGCATTTCCGAGGGAGATGTGGTTATCGCTGAGGGCAGCGGAGTGTTCACTGAAATCGGAAATACATCCGGAAACGATGACGGTCAGAATGACGGCTGGGACGGCGGTCAGATGGATTTCCCCGGAAACGGCGAAGCTCCGCCGGAGCGCCCCGACAGAAATCACGAAGGTCAATAATCGACAAGGCGCCTGTATACAAGTGTATACGGGCGCTTTTTTATGTGCCGGAATTCACAAATATTCGGCATAAAAATAAAAAAATCTGCATTTTACAAAATAATCATTGACATATCGACTATTTTAATATAAACTATTATACAGAGTGCGCGGGTCAGCGCATACTAAAACTAATAACCATTTAAACTCAGGAAATCTTTGCAGAAATCCAGCACTGCTATCGTCGTCAAAGAAACTTGACGTACATACAGTACGCCTGCGTTTCTTTTCCTAGGGACACGCTGATTAAAGCGAAGCGTATCAAAATCAG
>JAGAJA010000028.1 GCA_017829075.1 Oscillospiraceae bacterium
ATCCGTTTTTTGCCCCAGCTCTGCCGGGGCAAAAAACACTTCTATCCGCACAAGTGTGCGGTTTGGCGGCAATGCCGCCAAACCGTGCGCGCAGGGCGGATGTTCGGCGGAAAAGTCCCAACGGGACTTTTTCGACGGTCTCAATCCCCCTCGCCCGAGGGGGGATTTGTTATTTCTGCTCCGTTTCTTGAATTTTCCGGGAGATGAACTCCGGAACTTCCTCCGGCTTTATGCCGAGAACAAAAGAAAACTCGCCGTTTATCATGCTCTCTGCCTGCTTCATCGTGCGCTCGTCAGTGGAATTGAGCCGCTTGCCCTGCGCTTCCCTGCGCTGCTTTTCAAGGTAGATCCCCCGGAGCATTGAGGCTATCCTGCCGTAATCTCCGCTGGACAGGGCTTCGCTCTGGAGCTGCTTTCGTTCTGTGGGATTGCTCCGCCATTCCTCCGCGCCGACCATGCCGTGGATCAGGTCTAAGATCTCCTCCCGGCTGAGAAGCGCCCTGATCCTTTCCCCGGCGGTTTCTTTCGGGACGTAATACCGCGCGCTCCCGGAGCTTATCGGCGAAAGCACCAGATACTCCCGCTCGTTCACACCGTCCGCGCATTTCTTCTCAAAGCCCTCTATCCGGCATATCTCCGACATTCGGTACACAACATATTTTCCGGTTTCAAGCTCCATATTTCCTCCATTTCACAAGCAAAACCACAACTATATTAATTATACCACATATCAGTTTGCTTTGCAAAGGGAATTATGTACAAACAGGGCATGGGAAAATTTGTGCAGATTTTCAGTCACGGCTTTGAACGGCATTCAGTAAATGATTGACAAATCTCTCATATGGGTGTATAATAAAAAAGTATAGTTATTTTTCAGCCAAAGGA
Organism: Oscillospiraceae bacterium; assembly: GCA_017829075.1. Next base: position 886 of record JAGAJA010000028.1, read on the forward strand.
TTTTCTGCCAATATTATCCACATTTCGTGCAAATCGGCAGGAATTCTGTATAAAATTTTGCTGAAATGCTGAAACTTTTTTCAAATTACCGCTGACTTCTTTAGTGCAGGCGGATCAAGCGAGGTGAACACTGCGTGGGAAATCCAGACTTAGACAGCTACTTTGACTCCGTATATGCCGAAACATTTAACTCCGTTTCCCGCTTTGTGGTAAGCCACGCAGCCCGCTTTCAGGATTCTGAGGACATTATCCAGAACGTCTACACCCGCTTCTACAAAAGGATCGCCGAAAAGGGATATTCGGATATCAGTTCCGCCGAGGCTTTTCTTATTAATATAGCCAAGTTTGAATGCCGCAGTATGTTCGCCGGCTTCAAAAAGCGCAAAGACCGCGACATTATCCTCTCAGAGATAGACGAGGAGCAGGCTGCCGCGATCGAAGCTGAGATGTCCAGAGATCAGAAGCTTCTTGAGGACGTCATGTCCGACAAAATCCTCGCGAAGCAGATATTCGACGACATCATGTCCGGGGACGAAACCACCGGTCAGATATTTTATCTGCACTTTGTCTGCGACATGAAGCTTGAAGACGTCGCAAACCGGCTGAATTTAAAGCTTCCCACCGTCAAGACAAAGCTTTACCGAACCATAGAAAAACAGAAAAAGAAATACGGAATTTAATCCGTATCCGCATATACTATAATAAAAACTACCGAAAGGAGGTCTGCCGTATGAACAAAAACGAATTTTATAAGCAGTTGATGAGCGAATACACGTTCGACGCTGATAAGATCCGTGAAAACGCAAAGCGCGGGAAAAGTTCGCGGCAGAAGCTCTCTCCGATCTATATAGGAATGTCCGCGGCAGCGGCGGTCTGCGTTGTTACTGTCGGCACGATAGCGGCGGTGAACCTCGGCAAACAGGGCGGCGTAAGCCTCACCGACTCCGGTCTTACCCAGCTTTCCGCAAGCGACCGGCTCTCAAATGCGCTCCAGCAGCTTGAACTGGAACGCGGCAGCACCGAGTCCAAGGATTTCCTTGTGACTTTCTCCGCTCCCCTCACTCCGGCGCAGGCGCAGGCAGTGCTCACCGGATATTCCGACGGTAATGTACCCGTAAAGCAGCTTTATTTCTCCGACGGAACAAAGATTTCCGGCTCGGATAATATCGGCAGAGTATTCAGCGGCGGAAGCTATGAGATCACCGGTGCGGCGATATACTGCTCCGGAGATACCGCGGCAAGAATGCAGAACGACCCGTCTGTGTTCCTCGTTGAAACAATGGAGGGATCAGATTTCGACAACTCCACACCGGTCAATATCGCCGAGCTTCAGGATCCTGAGGCAACTCCGGCAGTTCCGGATAATGACGTTACGCTCCCTGATGATATTCCTGTCAACCCCGACAGTGTGTCCACTCCCGATACATCAGATGTGCCCGATGACGTTTCCGAGCCTGACGAAACGGAGGACACCGGAATTTCTGACGACGATCCACAGGACATTTCAGATCCTGATCCGGCAGAAACAGACCAGACTGGAGAAGATCCGAACAGCATACCAGAATACGACGACATCATCGAGCCTGATATTCCTGACAGTACCACTGACGGCTCAGTTTCGGAGCCTGACGTGCCGGACGTACCTGTTGTACCTGACGTACCTGTTGTGCCGGACGTACAGCCGCAGGATCAGACACTCCCCGACGGAATTACTCTTCCGACAAACACCGAGCCGTACAGCGTCAACACCTATATCTACGCTGACAGCTCATTCTTCCTCACAAACGACATTTTCTTCGTAAAGACAGGCTCAGAGGTAGCGCTTTACCGCTTTGAGAACGGTACGGAATCGCTGATCTGCTCCGAGGAAATATCAGACGCAAAGATCGCATGGGTCGATGAAAACGGCGGCAGACTTATGGTTACAGGCATAAGCAGCTACGAAACCCGCGGACGCACCCTGTTGGTCGATGCCGAGATCGGCTCCATCATTGACCTGAGCACTGAAGACGCAGTAATGAGCGGTTCTCTGATCAGCGCAAGCTACAACGCAGACAGCAGGCTTCTCGTGCTCAATATCCGCGAGGACGGAATATATTATGTCTGCACATACAGAATCTCCTCAGGAAGTTCCAGCGAATATATCGGAACAGTATACGAATCCTCCCTCAGGACTGCGGCTGTGGCGTCAAAGGACGATACGATCTACCTCGCCCAGACAGACAAGGGCGTAACTACGCTCCTCGCCGTTGACGCAGTGAACGGCGGTTCAAGAACTGTTCACCAGTTCGACTCCGAGCCGAATCTGAACAGAAATCTCGCATTCACACACGCTGTATTCACTACCGCTGACGTTACCCTGATATTTGACCCGCAGACTGAAAAACTTATACCGGTTATCAGTTCCGGAAGCTCAGTGACCTTTGGAGCAAGCCGCCACAGCTTTATGGACGATGGCAGCTGCTACACTGTATCAGGTGGCAGTCTGATCCCCTCCGGCGGTATCTCTACGCTTTCGGCAATCGAGTACAAGAAGAGTTTCTCACAGAATTATGCGGCGACAGTAAGCAGCGGCTGTGTAAAAATCACACGCAGCGTTTATTCCGCAGTGAACAGGTCGGTTATGCTGACTTTCAGCGATATTTCTGAAAGCGCCCCGGCGGAATTCCGGAAAGCGCTCAACGGCGCTATCGGCATAAATAACGTTCTCGCGCTCAAGAAATGCTCCGCCAGCGGAATTTATTCCCCGCAGACGCTGAAAGACTGCATTTCTGTGTACTACTCGGAGAATACCACGCAGAAACTTATGGCCAAGTGCGAAATCAGCATGATCGGCGTTCTGCGCTATGAAACCGGAGGGCTTTCCGCAGTTTCCGCTGACGATACTGCTCTGGTGATAAGCTCCCAGACCGACAGCGCGGCAAACGGCTTGCTGTACGTCAAGGCAGGCAGCTTCGGCGGCAGGACTGCGTACCGCTCGATAAACGTTTCCTTTGTAAAGGAAAACGGAACATGGAAGCTGGATACGATACTCTGACAGATCTGCTAAATAACAAAGGCGCTGTTACAAAAGCAGCGTCTTTTTATATGATTAGATTTTTAATTGCATTCCACAGCTTTTGGAGGAAAAATGAAAGGTAAGATCATTGCAGCGGCGTCGCTGACAGCGGCGTGCGCCGGCGGTATCATCGCATTCGCCGTAATGAAAAATGCTCCGGTAGAGAATCCCGTTGCCGAGATCCGCGTAAGCGGAAAGGTGATACACCGGTTTTCCCTGTCGGAGGACGCGGAATTCACCGTGGAATGCGAAAACGGCTGGAACAAGGTGGAGATCTCCAGCGGCAGTATTAGAGTTACCGACGCGGACTGCCCGGACAAGGTGTGCGTTCAGACCGGGGCGATCTCCCGCGGGGCTGTGCCGATAATCTGTCTGCCGCACCGTCTGGAAATAGTGATAGTTTCCGGCGGAGATTTTGACGCGGGGACTTACTGAACCGCAGGAACAGACTGATTTCGAGAAAATTTCGCAACAAAATCGGCTGTTTTGAGAATTTATTTGCGGTAATTATGTGAAATTTTGAAAAAAGTATTAACTTTTCATCGGGTATGTGGTATAATAAATAAGAAGCGTTTATTCATATCGGGAAAATATACCGCAGCCCTGCGGTAAGAATAAACGCAGGGCGATACCGCCTGCCGCGCACGCGCAGGAGTTATTTCCAGAAGCATGACACAAGACCCGTTTTCTCAGAAACCTCTGAGAATCATTGGTGATAATTTATGGATAAGAAAAAGAAAATCAAATACATCAAGATCAAAGAGGAACAGCCCAAAAAGCGTTCTTCTAAGAAAAAGCACAGCCGCGCCGCAAAGAATTTCGGCAGGGCTATGACTATCGTGGGAACGACATTTTCCTCAATGCTGCTGATACTGGTCATTATGGTCTGCATAGTTGCAACCGTGCTGGCAGTATATGTGCTGGATTTTGCGGACAACAGCTATGACGCCAACCTCCGCGATGTCGAGATGAAATACACAAGCTTTATCTACGGCTATGACGAGAACAACGACCTCGTGGAGATAAAGCGCCTTGCCGCGGACGAAAACCGCGTCTGGGTGGACTATGAGGATATTTCCCAGAACATAATTGACGCAACGGTTGCGGCGGAGGACAAGCGTTTCTACACCCACAAGGGCGTTGACTGGTACCGTACCGCAGGAGCGTTCTTCTCCAACGGCGACGGAGGCGGCGGTTCCACTATCACCCAGCAGCTGATCAAAAACATAACCGGCGACAACGAGAGAAGCTGGGAGCGTAAGCTGCGTGAGATCTTCCGCGCCCTCAGTCTGGAGGAAAAATACACAAAGATCGACATTCTGGAAAGCTATCTGAACAGAATTTGGTTCGGCGGAATGGTCTACGGAGTGGGCGCTGCTTCGCAGTACTACTTCGGTAAGGACGCGTCCGAGCTTAATATAGGCGAAGCCGCTGTGCTCGCCGGAATGATACGAAACCCCGGCAAGATGTCCCCCTATTTCGATCTTGCCCGCAGCAAGCAGCAGCAGAACTATGTTCTGCGCTGTATGTACGAACAGGGCATGATAACTACAAAAGAATACGAGGACTTCCGCTATAATAAAATTCAGGTGCATTTCGCAAAGCCCGTCTACGGCGATGATTACGGCTATATCGACGAGCGGACGCTTGTTGACGACAACGAGGACGACTTTGTACAGGAGGTTCAGGACGATAGCTACGAGGCCTACAAGTGGAACGGCGATTACGAGGTTTCGCAGGACTGGTACGTTGACGCGGCTATTGATCAGGTAATAAACGACTATGCCGACCTCAAGGGCATAACCTACACCTCCGCGAAAAACGAGCTGTACAACGGCGGCTATAAGATCTACATTAACGAAAACATGAAGCTCCAGAAGATACTGGAGGAAAAATACCGTGACCCGTACACTGTCCTTTCGAAGTACGACCCAAGCGCTCCGGAAGAGGATCTGATTCAGTCCGCGTTCGTCATCATGGACTACACTGGAACTGTTCAAGCGGTGGTTGGCGGTCTTGGAGAGAAGCCCGGCGACGGCGCGTTCAACCGCGCAACGCAGGCTACCCGCTCCCCCGGTTCTACCATGAAACCGATCTCCACCTACTCACTGGCGGTGCAGAAAAACCTCATCACCTACTCCACCCTTATCCCGGACGCACGAATAAATATCGGCACCGAGGACGAGCCGGAGCTGTGGCCGAAAAACTACGGAGAGATAATCGGTGACGGAACGCTCCGACCGGCATGGTATGCAGTTCAGCACTCTACGAACACCATTGCGGCGCGTGTCGGACGAATGAACACACCAAAGGCTATGTACAATCAGCTCACCCAGATGCTGGGATTTACCACTCTTGTTGAACAGGACATAGCACTATCCCCGATGTCGCTGGGAGCGCTCACCAACGGCGCAAAGCTGGTGGAGGTCGCGGCGGCTTACCAGATATTCGGAAACGGCGGCGTTTACTATCGTCCGATGTTTTACAGCAAGGTGGAGGACAGCAAGGGCAACGTTATCCTTGAGCAGGACTTCTACGGAACTCAGGCTGTCGACAGCGACACCGCATGGGTGACCAACCGTATGATCTACAAGGTAGTAAACGGCGACAGCGGAACCGGACGCCTTGCGAAGCTTGACAATGTTGAGGTGATCGGTAAGACCGGTACCTCAAACGCCGAAACAGACCTGCTGTTCATGGGACTTACTCCGGAATATATAGGCGGTCTGTGGATAGGCTATGACGACAGCCATAAGATTTACGGCTCTGACGGCTGGAGAGCAGTTGCGACCGTCTGGAAAAACGTTATGCAGGACATTCAGGACACCTCGCAGGTGCTGAAGTTCGTGCCTGATCCCTCTGTCATAGAGAAACGCTACTGCACCAAGACCGGTCTGCTTGCCACCAACAAGTGCAGCTCCACCGAGATCGGCTATTATCGCGAGAGTAATCTGCCGGACTTCTGCACTGGCGATCATGAAAACATTCAAAAGCAGATCATCGCAAACAACCCGGAATAACTTCATAAATATACGAGAACTCCCCCGGATACCGGGGGAGTTCTCAGCTTGTCGAAAAACTCAGTTTTGCCCGCGAAGCGGGCTTTTGAAATCCGTTTTTTGCCCCAGCTCTGCCGGGGCAAAAAACACTTCTATCCCAGCAAGTGTGCGGATTGGCGGCATAGCCGACAAGACGTGCGCGCAACTGGTATTTTTCGTCGTAAAAGTCCCACCGGGACTTTTCCGACGGTCTGGAGAACTCCCCCGGTATCCGGGGGAGTTCTTATTTTTTAGGGAAACAGATATATCCTATACGGGAGATAAAAGAGAACTTTAATTTACATTTTGTTGAATTGATGCAGATTATTACGAATAGTGTAGAATTACTCCATTATTTCGCCAGCAAGAGGGGATCTTACAGAGCCGATACGCTCGATGAAGCCGTTCATTGCGTCATAGTCGGCGGTGTTATCAACGCGTATCTCAAAATGCAGCAGATCTCCGGTGGTTTGTCCGGTTCGTCCTACCTTACCGATCACCTCGCCCTGCTCCACTGTCTGTCCCGCTGCAACGTCCAGCTCGCTGCAATGAGCGTATACCGTAAGAACTCCGCTGCCGTGGTCTATCATAATGCAGTAACCGTAGCCGTAATACCATTTGGCAAGCACCACCTCACCGCTCTGCGCCGCGTATATATCCTGCCCGTATATGTCTGCGGCGCAGAAATCAATGCCGGCATGACCAATATAGCTTCCGGGGGTTTCGGTGTATTGGTTTAATTCCTCCGACACCGGGCAGGTAAGGCTCTTGATAACCTGAGGCGCTGTTGTCGGGTCGTATATACTTTTAGTATAATTTTGCTGAATTATGTCAGAATTTGTGTTTTGATTAGTAAGCCCGTACATTCCGACAAATTTGTCCATATCCTCCGAAAGCACCTCTCCGTTTTCCCGTATCTCAAAGTGGAGGTGATTTCCGGTAGACCAGCCGGATTTTCCGACTGTTCCGATGACCTCTCCCTGAGAAACGCGCTGACCCGCCGTGACATTGACCTCTCTGCAATGAGCGTAAACGGTGGAAAGTCCGCTGCCGTGGTCGATAATGATATAACTGCCCATTCCGCCGTTCCAGCCCTCGCCGACTGCCTTAATGACCGTGCCGTCCAGAGGAGCGTAGATATTCGCGCCGTCTATTTCCTTATCGCCGATATCAATACCATAATGATTGCCGCCGCGCCATTCATCATAACCGTTGAAGGTCGTCACCGTAGTGTGTAAATCGTCTAGCGGATAGCTCATGCTCTCAATCAGCTTCCCTGCTTCATCGGGGGAGATGGAAGTGCCGTTCTGTCCGTAATAGTCCCTGATCGTCATGGCGATCGTTCTGTTATTCTCGTCCTCGTCTTGCTGCGAGTAGGAGATGTTTCCCGCTGTGCTTTCCTCAACCTCTGCGCCATAGCTGTACTGGAACATCAGCTTGTTCACAGGCGGCACTCCGTCCTCCCAGATGTATCTGACAAGCTCCGCCTCCTGCTCTCCCGTCACGGCTGTCACGCTGCCGCCGCTGATAAGGAACTGATATTCCTTGCCGTCGCTGCACCGGAGGATCAAATCGCTTCCGCTGACGGTATACTGTCCGGAAAGCAGCTCATCGTTTTCGTTCCAGCCTGTCATAGTGAACATTCCGGACGCAGTATCAAACCTGAGCGCGGCGTAGTCGCTCAGTTTGTATACTCCTAGATCCCCGTTCTCCATTTCAAGGCTGTCGAAATAATCGTCATCAAACGGCTTTGCGGTATTCGTGACTTCTATCCTGCCGTCTGAAACAGCATATTGCCTGAGCTCCACACCGCGAAGCACGAACCCGTCCTGCCCAATAGCGATGCCCACATACTCGCTGTCGCTGAGTAACACGACATCTGTGACATCACCGCCGCCGAAATCCGCAGACCTCTCCGGCAGATATTCCGTATAGTCCTCTTCCAGTTCGTCATACCGCCGCAGAACTCCGCTTCCGGTGTCAAGGGTATACTTTAAATAGGTTTCGTCGGAAGCGTAATAGAAGCTCACCGTTAGCAATACTTCCTCACCATTCACCGCCGCTGAGAACCCTATTCCGTTCCAGCCATCATGCTGGAAATCGCTGATATTCTCCCCGACTGTGTTTTCCAGCGCTTCATATACATTCGCAGAATAGGTGATTTTTGCCGCATTTCTGTCATAGATATAAACACACCGTCCGATATCGGTGAACACTATTCTGTTATCGTCCGCATAAATGAGCGCTGGGAACTCCGAGCCGAATATCAGCTCCTCGGCGTATTCCCTGCTGGGAGCGTGAAGCTCCATTGTGTCCGGCAGGATATCGCCGAGATTTGTTTTATCGTCAACCGCCGGTATTACCGCCGCCGGAATGCTTGATTCCGATGAGGGAGCCGTGAGATCAACGCCTCCGTCCGGGCGGTTGGTCAGCGCAAACACGCAAAGCCCCGCCGCCGTAACTGCCCCCGCTGGGATAAGCACCCATTTCAGTATTTTCGGGGCATTGCTCTCAAGGCGCTTCGCCTGCGCCGCCTCCTGTATCAGACGCTCGTCAAGCTCGCCCAGCGCATTGTTGATTTTCTGCTTCATATTTCATAGCCCTCCTTCCTGAGGTACTCCCGCAGCCTTTTCAACGTGCGGGATATCCGGGACTTCACCATGCTTTCGCTTGCGTGAAGCCGCTTCGCAATTTCCGCCGTGGACTCCCCGAACCAGTACCGCCGCATAAAGATGACGCGGGTGTTATAGTCCTGCGACATCAGAAATCCGTTCAGCAGCCGGGTAAGTTCCTTTTCGGTCAGCAGATCCTCCGCACCGGAGCTTCCGCCGATAAAGTCCGCAAGCTCGTCTATCGGCAGTGTTTCCCCGGAACGTTTCGCCGCCCGGTTGTAGTCGTACCTGTCCAGCGCGAGCCGCCTTGCAATTCGGCAAAGATAAGCCGCAAGCCGCTCCGGGCGCGCCGGGGGAATGCTGTTCCATGCCCTCAGAAGCGTTTCGCTTTCGCATTCCTCCGCGTCCTGTTCGCTGCGCAGTATTCCATAGGCTACGCTTTTCAAAAGCTTTCCGTAGCTTTGCCGCAGCTCTGAGATACCGTTCTCGTTCCGGTCGAACAGCAGCTCGGTTATTTCTTCATCGGTCATTTGCCCACCGCCTTTCCATTACTAAGGATTCGCTGATCAAATCAAATTCGCCCCGTTCAAACGCGGTAACTCACGCGGCTGAATTTGTTACGCTGCGCTTTAATCAGCATATCCCTATTCGAAGCGCTTCATATATTTAGACGGAATGTAAAAGAAAAAGTTGCAGAAAAAATCCGGCTTCTGACGGTATGCGCCAAAAGCCGGAATTTTGTTTCAGCCTGTTATCGGTTGCGTTCTTTCATTGTGCGCTCTATCTCACGGCTCGCGTCGCGCTTTGCCATGTCGTCGCGCTTGTCGTGGAGCTTTTTACCCTTGCACAGCCCCACCTGAACCTTTACCTTTGAGTCCTTGAAGTACATTGACACCGGAACCAGCGTATAGCCGCCCTGCTTCACCTGTCCGAACAGCTTCAGTATCTCCTTCTTGTGCATCAGAAGCTTTCTGGTGCGGTAGGGATCCTTGTTGAAGATGTTGCCCTTTTCATAAGGGGAGATGTGCATATTGCGGATAAAGGCTTCTCCGTTCTCAATGGATATCCATGAGTCCTTGAGGTTCACGCCGCCGTTCCTGATGGACTTTACCTCAGTGCCGAACAGCTCGATTCCCGCCTCATAGCTCTCAAGGATAAAATATTCATGCCGGACTATCCGGTTTTCTGCTATGGTTTTTGTGTTCATTTGCCCTCCATGAGGCAAGACAGATCAATCCATACCGATGCAGTATTTGAGTATACGCACAGCGTCGTCAGCTCTGATATAGCCGTCGCCGTTGATGTCCGCCGCCACCCTCTGAGCATAGCCGTCCAGAGTGATCTCCTCAATATATGCCTTGAGGATATATACAGCGTCAAGAGCGGTGCAGTTTCCGTCCCCGTCGATATCGCCGACTACGGCAAGAGTGTAGCTTACATCGCTGTTAGGAGCGGAAGCCTTCATTCCGGTTGCGATATACTGGGTTTCGGAAACAGCGGTTCCGTCTGCATTGGTGATATTGATTGCTTCGCCGTTTTCAATGTTCTCACGAAAATCTGCCACGGTATACTTCTTCTTGAAGCCGGCGATGATCGCGAGTTTATCGTGGTTGATCTTGAAGTTGGAGGAGATCATCTGGAAGTTCTGGAGAACAGAGCTGATGAAATAATCTCCGCCCTCGCTGAAAGTGGTGGTAACAATACCGTCAGAAACAGTAACCTCTCTGATGAAATCCGACTTCTTGGTGGAAGTGTTCCACTTATACAGTCTGTACACTCCGTCAGTGTAGACCTTTGAAACGTCAAGAGTAAGCTCGCCGGTTCCGGGGAATGCCTTTGTTTCCGCAAAGGAGATAAGCTGATAGTCGCTTGCGGCGCCTACCTCAAAACGGATCTGCTCCTCTACCTTGCTGTCATAATATACTGTGGGATTAAAGTCCGCCGGCTTTGTGACATCAGTGCCGACGAATTTCCAGCTATACTTGTAGCCGTCGCGGGTTGCGCCTCTTCTGGTTACGCTGGTATCCTCGCCGTAAATACTCTCAAACTCGCTCTTGGTGATAACAGAGGGAGTTGCCTCCTTGGAGGGAACAAGTCCGTTCTGCGCGTCCTGAAATGCCTTGATAGCCGCGTTTGCTTCCTCAAGGGAAACCGACGCGTCTTCCTTCGCGTCGTTCAGGAGAGAAACCGCATAGGAAAGCTTCTTCCAGCTCTCGGCGGTATAGTTCTCTTCCTTATAGTTCTTGGCAATGGAGATGAGGTCGGTCAGGACTTTCTTTGTACCGGTATTGACGCCGGCAACGAGCTGTTTTCTTGCGTCCACAAGGCTGTCATAGGCGCTCTGGAGCATATCGTTGTCGTTCTGGCTGTACTCAAGTATTGTCTTAGCGGTCTTGAGCTGATTGGAGAACACCGTCCATGTCGGATCGGTGTATGTATCTGCGGTAAGCTTTTCGCACTCAGCAATAAGCGCTTCAAGGCGAACCTTTACGGTGCTGGGGTCGCTTCCGTCAAGGAAGTATACCGTAAAGTCACAGCGGATATTCTTGTTGGCGCTTGAGCCGGGAACAAACAGGGATACAGTTCCGGTCGCCGTGCCTGCCTTAGACACATATCCGTCCTTGATAAAGGAGGAAACGTCCAAGTCTATCTCAATGTGCTCATTTCTGAGGTAAGCCGGGTTGTCCACTTCGCTTTCGGGGATATTGTATGTCGGGAGCAGCGGGTCGTAGAAATACTCCGGAAGCAGACTGTCGTCATTAAGCGTAACTGTGGACAGAATCTTGTCCTTGAAAGCATTCAGTTCCTTATCGGAAAGGGAATCTCCCACGCCGAAATAATAAACACTCGGCTTTATCTGGATCTTACGCTGATTTGTTGTGTTCAGCAGATTGTAGGAGATGTTCTTTGTGGGAATATTCAGCGCGCTGAACCATGTCGGATAGGAGGTCAGGAAGTTATAGCTCAGGTCAACGCTGGTGAGGGCTATGCAGTCATCAAGATTAAGATCGCTCACAGAGCCGTTGCGAAGCTTGTTTTTGGACAGGTTGAGGGTTTTCAATCTGGGCATATACCCGATGATCTTCGGAACATACTCAAGACCAAGACCGCTTAAATTCAGCGCGGTGATCTTCTCAAGATCGCCAAAGGTGATCGTGGTGTAATCCTTAACGCCGGTGGCATTCTGAAGCGCTTTTATGAAGTTTGCGTTGGGTTCGGTCTCACCGGCGCCGTAAAACAGAGTTTCATCATAAAGCCAAACGATATCCCTGCTGTCGTAGTACGAAGAAACAGCAAAACCGGTTAGCGGCATCGCCGCCTGAACAGATCCGCACACAACACAGCCAGTAAGCAGCGCTGCGGCAATTCTCTTGCTGAGTTTCATTTAATGATCCTCTCCTTATTAATATATTTTCCTCATGCTTTTCAGCGCAGTTTCCTGCGCCGCTTCTTTCCTGCCGTCAAAGGCTCCGGAACCATCGGACATTCCAGAACATATATTTCGGGCAGTATATATACTATTAGTATAGCACATAAATTCGTGTTTGGCAATAGTTTATTGAAAATTTTTCAAAAATTCTCATGAAAAACAGAAAAAATCCCCTCCGTCGCCGGAGGGGATAATTTGTTATTCAGCGAGAATTAGTCCTGCTTGAACTCGTCAGCGTACATATTCTGCATCTCAACGAGGTGCTTGTACTTAGCTGCGGAGTTAGCAACTGCCTTGTCGAACAGAGCGGTTGCTCTCTCAGGATTAGCACGCATGAGGGAGTTGTAACGTACCTCTCTCATCATGAATGCCTTGTAATCGCCGGTCGGAGCCTTGCTGTCGAGGGAGAACGGGTTCTTGCCCTCGTCTGCCAGAGCCGGGTTGAACCGGAACAGGTGCCAGTAACCAGCCTCAACAGCTTCCTTCTCAACCTGCTGAGCGATGGTCAGACCGCCCTTGATACCGTGGTTGATGCAAGGTGCATAAGCGATGATGAGGGACGGACCGTTGTAAGCCTCAGCCTCTGCGATAGCCTTTAAGCACTGGTTTCTGTCAGCGCCCATGGAGATCTGTGCAACATATACATAGCCGTAGCTCATTGCAATGCCTGCGAGATCCTTCTTCTTAACGTCCTTACCGCCTGCTGCGAACTGTGCAACTGCGCCCACGTTGGTAGCCTTGGAAGCCTGTCCGCCGGTGTTGGAGTAAACCTCGGTATCGAATACCAGAATGTTTACATTCTTGCCGGAAGCGATAACGTGGTCAAGTCCGCCGTAGCCGATATCATAAGCCCAACCGTCGCCGCCGAAGATCCACTGGCTCTTCTTGGAGAGGTAGTTCTTCAGCTTGAGAACCTCTGCAACCAGCGGCTCGCTGGAGCACGGGCAGTTCTCTAATGCGTCAACAAGGTTCTTGGTAGCAACTGCGTTTGCCTTGCCGTCTTCCTCGGTCTTGAAGTACTCGTCGATCAGAGCCTTTGCCTTCTCGTGACCGTCAAGAGCTGCGATCTCCTTCAGCTTGCTCTGCGCTCTCTTGCGGAGGGTGTCCTGAGCAAGGAACATACCAAGACCGAACTCTGCGTTGTCCTCGAACAGGGAGTTAGCCCATGCCGGACCCTTGCCTTCCTTGTTGGTGGTGTAAGGAGTAGACGGCTCGGAGCCTGCCCAGATAGAGGAGCAGCCTGTTGCGTTGGCAATGTACATTCTGTCGCCGAAGAGCTGAGTTACAAGCTTAGCATACGGTGTTTCGCCGCAGCCTGCGCAAGCGCCGGAGAATTCGAGCAGCGGCTGCTTGAACTGAGAGCCCTTGATCGTGGTCTCCTTGAACTTCTCGTGAACCTCAGGCTTGTCAGCAACAGCCTTGGATACTGCATAGTCGAATACCGGCTGCTGATCCATCTGAGTTTCGAGAGGCTTCATAACGAGAGCCTTGTTCTTGGACGGGCAAACCTGTGCGCATACGCCGCAGCCGGTGCAGTCCAGAGCGGAAACGGTCATTGTGTACTTCATGCCGGGGAGCTGCATAGCGTCCTTGAGCTTTACGGAAGCAGGTGCAGCGGCAGCCTCAGCCTCAGTCAGGATAACCGGACGGATAACTGCGTGAGGACATACGAAGGAGCACTGGTTACACTGAATGCAGTTCTCAGGCTGCCACTCAGGAACATCAACCGCAATGCCGCGCTTCTCATAAGCAGCGGAGCCCTGCGGGAATGTGCCGTCTGCAATGTCAACGAATGTGGAAACAGGGATCTGATCGCCGCGCTGTGCGTTTACAGGGATCTGAACCTTGTTTACGAAGTCAACGAGGAACTTGTTGTCGCCCTCTGCCTTGTGAACAGGAAGCTCACCCTGAGCGTCTGCCCAAGAAGCGGGAACGTCAACCTTGACAACCTCGCCTGCGCCTCTGTCGATGGCAGCGTAGTTCATGTTGACGATATCGTCGCCCTTCTTAGCAAAGGACTTGTACGCCATCTTCTTCATGTAGGTGATAGCGTCCTCAGCGGGGATAATGTTTGCAATGGAGAAGAACGCAGCCTGAAGAACTGTGTTGGTCTTGTTGCCCAGACCGATATCTCTTGCAACCTTGTTAGCGTTGATGATGTAGAAGTTGATGTTGTTCTTAGCGATGTAAGCCTTTACCGGAGCGGGGAGCTTCTCGTCCAGCTCGTCAACTGACCAGTGGCAGTTGAGCAGGAAGGAACCGCCGGGAACAACGTCCTGAACCATGTCGTACTTGTCGATGTAGGACTGGTTGTGGCAGGCAACGAAGTTTGCCTTGTTGATGAAGTATGTGGACTTGATCGGTGTCTTACCGAAACGCAGGTGAGAAATAGTTACGCCGCCGGACTTCTTGGAGTCATAAGCGAAATATGCCTGCGCATACATATCGGTGTGGTCGCCGATGATCTTGATGGAGTTCTTGTTTGCACCAACAGTACCATCAGAGCCGAGTCCCCAGAACTTGCAGCAGGTTGTGCCTTCCGGAGTGGTGTTCGGGTTCTCAGTGGGAGTGAGGGACAGGTTGGTAACGTCGTCGTTGATACCGAGGGTGAATACCGGCTTTGTGGTGTTGTTGTAAACAGCGATGATCTGAGCCGGGTTGCAGTCCTTGGAACCAAGTCCGTAACGTCCGGTGAATACCTGAGCGTCCTGGAACTTGTTCTCCTTCTTGAGTGCAGCAACAACGTCCAGATAAAGCGGCTCGCCGAGGGATCCGGGCTCCTTTGTTCTGTCGAGAACGGAGATCTTCTTAACGGTTGCGGGGATAGCGTCAACAAATGCGGAGGAAACGAACGGTCTGTACAGTCTTACCTTAACAAGGCCGACCTTTCTGCCCTGCTTTGCGAGGTAGTCGATTGTTTCCTCGATGGTGTCGCATACAGAGCCCATTGCTACGATAACTTCCTCAGCGTCGGGTGCGCCGTAGTAGTTGAACAGCTTGTAGTTGGTGCCGATCTCGGCATTTACCTTGTCCATGTACTCGGTTACGACAGCGGGAATGTTGTTGTAGTAGGTGTTGCAAGCCTCTCTTGCCTGGAAGAAGATGTCAGGGTTCTGAGCAGTACCGTGGAGAACAGGCTTCTCAGGATTGAGTGCTCTGTCGCGGAACGCCTGAACTGCGTCCATATCTACCATGCCCTTGAGGGTCTCATAATCCCACTTCTCGATCTTCTGGATCTCGTGAGAGGTTCTGAAGCCGTCGAAGAAATGCAGGAACGGAACTCTGCCCTTGATAGTTGCAAGGTGAGCAACCGCGCCGAGATCCATAACCTCCTGCGGGTTGGTGGAGCAGAGCATTGCGTAACCGGTCTGACGGCACGCGTAGATATCGCTGTGGTCGCCGAAGATAGAAAGCGCATGGGAAGCGACTGCACGAGCAGAAACATGAATAACTGACGGAAGCAGCTCACCTGCGATCTTGTACATATTAGGGATCATCAGGAGAAGACCCTGAGATGCAGTGTATGTAGTGGTGAGAGCGCCTGCGGACAGAGAGCCGTGAACAGCACCAGCAGCGCCTGCCTCGGACTGCATTTCTACAACCTTTACCGGCTCGCCGAAGATGTTCTTTACACCAGCGGTAGACCATGAATCAGTTACCTCAGCCATAACGGACGAGGGGGTGATGGGGTAGATTGCCGCTAAGTCAGTGAACGCATAGGACACGTGAGCCGCAGCATTGTTGCCATCCATTGTTTGCTTTTCTCTTGCCATTGGATTTTATCCTCCTTAAAATATTGAATGAGCCTGCTCCCGCGCATGGGCGGGGCGTACTCTTTCAGCTTAATTTCTATTTTATCACAATATCTTCAATTTGTAAATAGCTAAAGAATTTTTTTCAGAGATTTTGTATAAACTGCACTAATTTTTAACATTAATATGCACATTTCGTCATCAGTCACAGCTAACTCACCGGACTTGAAACAGCGCGAAAAAAGCAGCCGATGCTTCCGCATTGAAGCATAGCTGCCGCTGTCTGCCCGCCCTGCGGCGGAGTTATTAAAGCTGCTTGTTGCCCTTTGCCGCCGCCTTGATCTCCATTATCCCAGTCTGGGGATAGAAAAACACGGTGCGTCCGTAATTCAGTCCGGTGTCCTCGGCGATTATCGGAATTCCCTCCTTGCGGAGCGCAGCCTTTACCGCCGC
Organism: Oscillospiraceae bacterium; assembly: GCA_017829075.1. Next base: position 17,229 of record JAGAJA010000028.1, read on the forward strand.
AACGTTTCTCTCTCCGATGTTGAAGCGGTCACTGGTGGTGGCGAACATTACCGCTCCACCGGCTATCTTTGCCTTTAGGCGGGAACGGCTCGCGCCTAGCTTCACCATTTCATTCACCAGCATAGGTATCGCGGTATCCGCGAAGCGCATGGGAGTCGCCGCGCCATTTGTCGCCTGAGTGCTGTCCGGAAGCATGATATGGGACAGCCCCCCGACCTCTGTCACACTGTCCAGCAGGCATATCCCGACGCAGGAGCCGAGGGCGTAGGTCACAAGAACGTCCGGCGGTCTGCACACCTTGAGATCGGAAATGCCAATAGTCAGATTTGCCATCATAATACACCCAGCTTCTTCATAAGAGTTTCGAGGGAGTCCATCTCCGGGATAAGAATGATATTCGACTTGATGTCCACGCCGTCTATCGCAAAACCGTCGTCAATGAACAGCACCTTGTCGCCGACCTGCGAAAACTCGATTATCGGCACGCTCATTATCGCCCCCAGCATATCCACTGTCATAGAGGGTATGTCCATGTCAATTGTAAGTCCGGTAAGAGTACTGAGCGCCCGCAGATAGCTGCCTGCCATGATGTTGCCCATTTCGGTGATGACAGAAAGCTCCATCTCGCCAAGCTTTGTCACCTGAACATTCTCGGCGTTCATGAATGTGGCAAGCACCACCTGAGCGAAGCTGTCCTCCAGCAGGAACATCATCATGCCCTTTATGTCCCCCTGAAGCCTTACCAGAATACCGGTGATGACCTTTTCAGGGCCGCCCATCGTGTCGATTATCTGCTGATACTCCAGCACACAGACGTTCGGCACCTTCATCTCGATCGGCTTTCCAAGCATTTCGGAAAGGGAGGAGGCGGCGCTGCCGGAGCCTATATTTCCAATTTCCCGCAGGCAGTCTATCGCCACCGGGGAAAGGTCGTCGTAATTTTTCAGCATTTCATTCTCCTGATACTATGACAATACCGCACATCTTCCGTGCGGCATCGCCGTAATTCATCTCAGATTGTTCGCAAGGCGCGTGAACTCGTCGGAGGTGGTAACCACACGGGAGCTTATCTGGTACGCGCGCTGTGTTTCGATCAGCTTAACCATCTGATCCGCAAGATTAACATTGGAGGTTATCAGCACACCTTGAAGCTTATCCCAGTCACGGTTAGCAGTGACCTCGCCGCTTCTCTCGGTGGCGGTATAGCGATTTGCCGCAGCCGCCTCAATGCCGTAGACGTTCTCGAACTCGAACACGCCCACCATGTCCTTCAGCGCGTCATAATCAGCCACGGTGCCTTCCTCGTTGAACGGAACGACTATCCGGTTCATGTCATAGTCAAGGACATACTCGCCGCTGCCGCTGACAAGATACCACTCGCCAGTTTCCGCCTGAGTCATGGAAAACGCGCCGTCACGGGTGTAGTTTATATCCCCGTATCTGTTCTCCACCGCGAAAAAGCCCTCGTTCGGCAGTGCGAAATCCAACGGTCTTTCGGTGTAATAGAAGGAACTTTCGTCGAACATGACGTCGGTTTTCTGGATATATGTACCGTGTCCGGTCTGCCAGTCCTCCTCCGGGGCGCGCTGCTTTGAATAAAGGCAGTCCGCAAAGGACGGACGCACCGTCTGGTAGCCGTAGGTGTTGATGTTCGCAATGTTGTTGCCGTAGACGTTAAGCGCCTGCGACTGTGCGATCATTGCTGATTTTCCGGTATGGAATGCTATATTCATGGCTGTTTACTCCTTATATCTTGCAGATGGAGGTCGATTTCTGGTTCATGGAATCGAGAAGCTTAGCCAGTGAGCTGGAAGCCTCGTAAATGCGGTTGACGTTCATCATCATCGTCATTTCATAGTTTACATCTATGTTGGAGCGCTCATACGCGCCCTGAATGATCTCGTATCTTGTTCCCTCCGGGACTTCTCCAGCCTCCACCGAGGTGAACATATTCGCGCCGAATTTGTCAATATTCCCCTCCGGGTTGATATAGGAGAGCTGAAGCCGGTCAACGAGCTGACCGTCCTGATAGATCGCGCCGTCCGCGTCTATCACGAAATCCTTGGTTCCGAGGTATATCTCTCCATTTTCACCGAGAATTCTTCCGGACTTTGACAAGCAGAGGTAACCCTCATCGTCAAGCTCCCACTGACCGTTGCGTGTAAGCATCGTTTCCCCGTTGTAAGCCGCGATATTGAAATAAACATCGCCGTTTATCGCCACATCAAAGGGTGACTCGGTGTATTCAAACGTACCCTGACCGAGGTCGGAGTAAGAAGTATCCACATATGTCTGGGCGAATGTTCCGGACAGCTCCTGACGGTGCTTAACAAGTATCATCTGCTCCTGAAAGCGGTTGGTGATTATCGTGTCCCGCTTGTAGCCGGCAGTAGTCATATTCGCCAGATTGTTTCCGATGCAGTCCAGCTTGCGCTGGTTCATGATCATGCCGTTGCAGGCGTAATAGTATCCTCTGTTCAAGTCCGTTCCTCCTGTCTGCCGGAAATGACCGGCGCGGTTCCATTTATATAAGGCTCCAGCGCCGCTTTCAGCGCCAGCGTAGCTTTGGTGTTTATCTGACACACCCTCGATTCCGACACGCCTATTACCTTTGCGATATCGGAATACTTCATATTTTTGTAGTAATACAGCGTGATGACCTGCCGCTCCTTTTCCTTGAGCGAGTCTATCGCCTTTGCCACCACCTGCCGCAGCTCCTCCCGCAGCAGCCGGGAATCAGTACTCTCCATGCCGGTGAGCGCTGCGCCGGTCTCCTCGAAGTTATCCTCATACAGAAGCTCCTCAAAGGAAAGGGTGACGGTGTTTGACGCGTCCGCCATGCCTTTCAGCAGCTTTTCCTCGGAGATATCGAGGTACTCTGCAAGCTCCGCGTTGGTGGGCGCCCTATCATATTGATTATACAATATACTGTTCGCCTTGTCAAGGTCGCGGGCGAATTTTCTTACAGGTCTTGGAACCCAGTCCTGCTTTCTCACATAGTCGATTATCGCTCCCCGTACCTTTAACGACGCGTAGGTTTCAAATTTTGCGCCCTTTGACGGGTCGAAGCTCTCTATCGCGTCCATGAGGGCGATCACTCCCTCGTTCACGACATCGTCCACCTCGCCGTACTTTATGTAGGTATTGCGCAGGGAAAGCGCACAGGCACGCACCAGTCCGAGATTTTTCAGCACTATCTCATTGCGGACTGCTTCGCTGCGGCTCATGCTGTATTCCTCTAACAGTGCCGCGGTTACGCTGCTTTCCATGCCTTTCCCCCCTTTGTATTTTATCGGGTCAAAATATTATTTTCCGGATCAAACCGCCGGAGCCGCCATAGTATTGAGCGAAATATTGCCGATCGCCTGTATCTGCGCAGTGGAGTCTATCTCGCTGTAAGACAGCACCGTGATGTTCGGAATGAACTGCTCGGTGAGCTTCTTATAATATATGCGCACCACCGGAGATGTCAGAATGATGACCGTCGGGATAACGTCCTTGATCTTATCGATCTCCCGGTTTGAGGCTTCAACAATACGCTGGATAACGTCCGGCGGCATCGCAAGATAGCTGCCCTGATCGGATTTCTTGACCGAGCTTACTATCATGTCCTCTATCTGGGTGTCCAGAGTGATAACGCGCAGGGAATTTGCCTCCGCAAAGCGGTGAGTTATCGTGCGCTTGAGGGACTGCCGGACGTACTCGGTCACGATATCCATATCCTTGAGGACGTTCGCGTGGTCGCCGATCGTTTCCAGAATAGTTTCAAGGTCGCGGATAGGAATACCCTCTTTAAGCAGATTTGCGAGTATCTTCTGGAGATATCCAACGGAAATGACCTTCGGGATAATATCGTCCACAACGATCGGGTTGGTTTTCTTTACGTTGTCCAGCATTGTGTTCACGTCCTGACGTGAAAGCAGCTCGTGCGCGTATTTCTTCATGATCTCCGACCAGTGGGTGATCATGACGGAAACCGGGTCGATAAGCGTGTAGCCCGCCACGTCCGCCATTATCTTCTTGTCCTCGCTTATCCACTTCGCCGGAAGCCCGAACGCAGGCTCCACCGTGTCTATGCCCTCGATCTGCTGGGTAACATCGCCGCTGTCCAGCGCGAGATAATGGTCTACAAGGATCTCGCCCCGGGCGACCTCCTCGCCCTTTATCTTGATTATGTACTGGTTCGGGTTTATCTCCGGATTATCCGTCATTCTAACCGACGGGATTACCATACCCATGTCCAGCGCGAACTGTTTTCGGAAGATGACAACGCGCTCGATAAAGTTTCCGCCGGATTTTTCGTCAACCAGCCGCAGCAGGCTGTAACCGAACTCCATTTCTATCGGCTCGACGTTCAGCAGCTTGAATACATTGTCGATGTCGCGGTAATAATCGTTGTCCGCGGGCATTTTCTCCATTTCCTTAGCCTCAGCCTTTGCCCGCTGCGCAAGCTCCAGCTCCGCCATTTTCTTCTTGTTGCGGTTGAGAAGCACTGCGCCCACGATCAGCAGAACGCCCAGAATAAGGCAGACCGCCGTCGGAAATCCCGGAATTACCATCATGACAACCATGACGATACCAGCGATCATCAGAACAAAGGGCTGTGCGGTGAACTGGCTCTTGATGTCGTTGATAAGGCTGTCCTCGCTTGCCGCGCGGGTAACTATCATACCTGTCGCAACGGAGATGAGCAGCGCGGGTATCTGTGAGCAAAGACCGTCGCCGACTGTCGCCAGAGAATAGGTGTTGAGGATAGTATTGAAATCACCGCCGCCGCGTATCATGCCGATGATAACACCGCCGATGAGGTTTACCAGCGTGGTGACGATGGACATTATCGCGTCACCCTTTACAAACTTGGTGGCACCGTCCATTGAGCCGTAGAAATCTGCCTCGCGCTGAATGTTGTTTCTGCGCCTCTTGGCTTCTTCCTCGTTGATTATTCCTGCGTTCAGGTCGGCGTCTATCGCCATCTGTTTACCGGGCATTGCGTCCAGAGTGAATCGCGCCGCAACCTCGGATACACGCTCGGAACCCTTGGTGATTACTATGAAGTTTACCAATACGATGATAATGAATATCAGGAAGCCGACGATCGCGTCGCCTCCCATTACGAAGCTGCCGAATGCAGAGATTACCTCTCCGGCATAGCCGCTGGACAGAATACCTCTTGTGGTGGAAACGTTCAGCGACAAGCGCAGCACGGTAGTCAACAGCAGCACTGTCGGGAATACCGAGAATTCCAGCGCCTCCTTGATGAACATTGTCATGACAAGGATTATAAGGCTGAGGGAGATGTTAAGCAGTATCAGGAAATCCAGCAGCCAGCTTGGCAGCGGAATGATTATCGCAATTACTATGAAGATTACAAACAGAACAAACGAATTGCTCAGAAGCTTACGAATAATAGCTGCTCATCTCCTTTCTGTAATATTTCTGTATCAATATACAAATTGTATCGAATTTTGTCAAATTTACGCGTGAAGCGTCTTGTTCTTTTCCTTGTAAACCACGGTCAGAACCTCGGCTACCGCGTTGTAAAGCTCGGCGGGTATTTCCCTTCCGACGTCCACCATGCTGTACAGCGAGCGCGCCAGCGGCGGATCCTCTATCGTATAAACGTCGTTCTCCTCCGCAATGGCGACGATCCTCTGGGCGAGGAAATCCTTGCCCTTTGCCACCACCTGAGGGGCGTTGTTTTTGTCTTGGTCGTATTTCAGCGCCACCGCGTAGTGGGTAGGGTTTCTGACTACCACGTCCGCAGTAGGTACATCGTGCATCATGCGCTGTGCAGCCATCTGCTGCTGACGCTGTTTTATCTTGCTCTTTATCTGGGGGTCGCCCTCCATCTGCTTGAATTCCTCTTTAACCTCCTGTTTGGACATCTTGAGCTTCTTCTCAAACTGCCACCACTGGAAGAGGAAATCCGCCGCCGCAACAAACACCAGCATTATGCAGATAAGCATTACCATATCGAATATCGTCAGCGCCGCGTAGGTGACGCCCTGCATTACCCCGGTGTTCATCAGCGCAACGAATTTCGGAAGCCTGTCCCTTATTTCGTTGTAGATGACAACGCCGATTATTATTACCTCGATAAGCCCCTTTAATATGCCCACAATGGACTGGAGCGAAAACAGCTTTTTTATGCCGGAAAGCGGGTTAAGCCGGGAGAATTTAGGCTTGAGCGCTTTCATGGTGAAAAGACCGCGAGTCTGCGCGACAGTCGGGATCACTCCCAGAAAAACCGCGATCAGACATATCGGCATAACCGTTACCACAACTACCGTGAAAACGTCCACCCAGATTGACATTATGGTATCCGTGCTGACCTCCGTCGAGCCAAGCTGCTCAAAGGACTGGGTGTAATAAGCCAGCATGGTTTTTGATATGAACCCGATAAGCAGCCGCATTGCCGAGAAAATGCCGAGGACTGAAACAGCAGTGACTATCTCCTTGCTCTGGAGGACATTGCCCTCCTTTCGCTGATCCCTGCGCTTTTTCGGGGTGGCTTTTTCGGTTTTTTCTTCTCCTGCCATGACCTACCGCCCTTTCAGCGCCGAATTTCTCTACCCTGCCGCCGCAAACTGCGCCAGCAGACCGTTCAGATTTGCGAACAGCAGATCCATAATATCCCCGATAAATCCGGAGATCATGGTGCAGCTCGCCGCCAGCACAACAAAGCCAACCAGCATCTTTATCTGCACATTCAGCACAAAGACGTGGATAGTCGGCACGGCTTTCATCAGCACGCCTATGCAGAACTCAGTTACAAGCTCTGTCGCAAGTATCGGCATTGCAAGCTTTAGTCCCAGCGTCAGCACCGTTTCAAAGTACTTCACCATTATGTACAGCACGTTGACGTTAAAGCTGCTGAAGCCTATCGGTATCGTTTCGTAGGACGTGCTGAACAGCTCGATATAGCTGAGATGCCCGCCCACCGCGAAGAAATATATCATGAACCAGTAGCTGTAATACTTCGTGAGGATACTCGCCGAACCAAAGGTCGGGTCATAGCCCTTTGCCATCGAAATACCTATCTGAAAGTCCCCGACCTCTCCGGCAAGGCTGAAGATCTGGAGCATTATGTTCACAAAGAAGCCCAGCACAAAGCCCACCAGAAGCTCCTTTGCCAGATCGAATGCGAACGGCAGAAGCCCCTGCGGCATGGTGTAACTGAAATCCCCGGCTGCCGCCATGACTACCGCCAGCATCAGGGTCAGTCCTGCCTTGATCGTATTTGGAACGCCGTTGCGGGAGAATATCGGGTTAAAGGTGAAAATACCGCTCACCCGCGCCAGCACCATGATAACGACAACAAAGTTGCCTTGAATTATTTCCCAGATCTCTGACATACCGCCGCCTTATGTTATCGGGACAGTCGCGATCTTTTCAAAGATCAGGTTCACAAAATCTATGCACTCCGAGGTCATCCACGGAGCGAGTACAAACAGCGCCAGACCGACCGCCACCGCTTTCGGGGCAAAGGACAGCGTCTGCTCATGCACCTGCGTCGCCGCCTGAAGTATCGCGACCACCAGACCGACGATCATTGCTATCAGAAGAATAGGAACGGCGAGCTTGAACGCAAGCATTATCGCCGCGAGAAAAATCTCCATCATATCGTCCTGCGTCATTTACTCACCCCCTGTGCAAGCGCCGCTACAAATTATAGCTGGAAACCACCGAGCCTATCACCAAATTCCACCCGTCCGCCAGCACGAACACCAGTATCTTGAACGGCATGGAAATCATTGACGGCGGAAGCATCATCATACCCATTGACATCAGCGTACTGCTGACAACAAGGTCTATAACAAGGAACGGGAGGAATATCAGAAATCCCATCTGGAACGCCCTTTTCAGCTCGCTTATCATGAACGACGGCACTATCACCGTCAGACTTAAATCGTTTTCTAAGTATTCCTGAGTGAAACCGCCCTCCGGCTCCTCGGTATTGGACAGGTTAAGGAAGAAATTCAGGTCATCGTTGGAGGTCTGCTTGAGCATGAACCGCTTGAGTGGGACGGAAGCCGCCTCCAGCGCCTCCTCGGTGGTCATCTCCTCGCTGACGTAGGGCTGATAAGCCACTTCGTTCATCTCGGAAAACACCGGCGCCATAATGAATATCGTAAGGCACAGCGCCATTCCGGTCAGGACGATGTTCGGCGGTGTGTTCTGGGTCTGCATCGCGCTCCTGAGGAAGCCCAGCACAATGATGATACGGGTGAAGCAGGTCATCATTATCAGCAGCGACGGCGCAAGCGCTATCAGCGTCAGAAGTATAATGACCTCCAGCGGCTGGGAAGCGTCAACTCCGATAAGCTCCTGTATCACAGAGGAGCCTGCGTCATCGTCAACGTATACCGGGTCGGTGCCGAGGTAATCCCCCGGCTGCAAACCGGAATCGGCTCCCTCTCCGGCGTCTGCCTCCTGAACTGCTGCGGAGGCACTGCTTTCCTCTGCGGCGCTCTGCTGTTCGGCGAACGCCGACAGGGTGCAGAGAAGCACCGTCAGGAATACAGTTACCAGCAGCGATACCGCAAATTTCAGCACAAGCCGCTTATTCTGTTGTGTGAGCTGAAGCTTGTCCACGCTGCCGCTCCTCCTTTGGTTATCCGGTTTATACGGGTTATCTGGTTCACTTTTTGTTCATCATGTCCTTGAGCACTATTTTGAAGCTCTCCTTAAATGAGGGGTTTCCGCCCTCCTCCTTTTTCGCCGTGAGCTGCTCCTCGGTTTCCTCAAGCTCGTGGACTTTCTCCACTCTGCCGTTGGTAACTCCAAGCACCATGCACTTTCCGCAGATACTCACCAGCAGGAGCATCTTATCCGGGCCGAGATTTATCCGCTCAAGTATCTTCATGTTCCGGCTGTCGCTCAGCGTAACACGCTTGTTGAGCTTTTTCATCGCCCAGAACAGCAGGAATACCAGCGCCAGAACGCCCAGCAGCGCCATTATCATCTGAAAATATTCCACTGCCGAACCTCCTTGCTGTACCGCAAAAAACCGCACTCCTCAGACCGGCGGGCTGAACAGTGCGGCGAAGAAATGCTGCTTTCAGGGAAGCCCTGTCCACCCGCCAAGATCCTTACTATACGGCGTCCATGCCGCACCTCAGACCTCAGCTTCGCAGCGTCATGCTGCCCTGCTTATACTATTTATTCCGTCAGGATATGGCAAAATCCACATCTGACGCGCGTTCCGCAGGATACAGCCGATATCCGGCTCCTGCCGGAACAGAGATCAGCCGAGAACCTTTTTTACGGTCTGTAAAATTCTGTCGGGCTTGAAAGGCTTTACGATAAAGTCGAGAGCGCCGAGCTTGATCGCCTCAACAACCATTGCTTCCTGACCCATAGCGGAGCACATAACCACCTTTGCCATCGGATCCATGCCCTTGATGTCCTTGAGAGCCTCGATACCAGTCTTGTTGGGCATGGTGATATCCATGATAACAAGGTCGGGCTTCTCCGCTGAATATACATCGCACGCAATAGCTCCGTCGGCAGCCTCAAGGATATTAGTGTAGCCGTTCTTTGTCAGTGCGTCCTTAATAAGCATTCTCATGAAAGCCGCGTCGTCAACCAGTAAAATCTTCTTGTCCATTACTCAATAATCTCCTTGAAATATATTTTTTGGGATCAAAATATCTTATTCCTTGCCAAGACTGTCCATGAATTTGGACTTGACGATCTCGGTAATTCTCACCGCGAAGTTATCATCAATAACCACAACATCGCCTCTGGCGATCAGGTTTCCGTTTACCACCACGTCAACCGGCGCGCCTGCCTGACGTTCCAGTTCGATGATAGTACCCTGCGTAAAATCAAGGATATCCTTTACCTTGCGCTTTGCAGTGCCTATCTCAACGGATATCTCAAGCGGAACGCCCATCAGCAGCTTGAGGTTGTCCTGCTGGTCTGTGGGTAGTCCGAAATCCATTGCGTCAAACTGGTGAAGCTGCGCGTTCTGGATATTTACCGGCGGAACAGGCGGCGGATATGCGCCGTATGCAGCATACTGATTCTGATAGCCGTAGCCTCCGGGATAAGGCATCTGCTGAGGCTGTGGCTGACCCTGCGGCGGGTAGGGATATCCTCCGGGAGGCGCGGGCTGCGGTGCAGGCTGTGCCGCTGCGGGAGCAGGTGCAGGCGCCGGAGCGGGAGCGGGAGCTGGCGCTGGCTTCGCTTCTGCCGCGGGCTGTGCAGCGGCTTCCTGCGCAGAATCGTTCTCATCGCCATGGAATTTCTCTATCATCTTGCCGGAGAGGGACTTTGCCAGATCCACCGACATTACCGACATGAACTCGCTGTTCATTACTCCGTCTACCGTAAGGTTAAAGGTAACTGCAACGATGGTTTCCTCCGGATCAAGCTCCGCCAGATCACAGAAATTGGTCTGCTCAATTATGTAGGGAGTAGGCGTGGAGATGTCCACCGAAATTCCCAGCAGATCGGACAATGCCGTGGCGGAGGCGCCCATCATCTGGTTCATTACCTCGGAAACGGCGCTTATGTTCATCTCGTCAAACTCAAAGTCCGGAGATACGACAAGCGGATTGCCCATGAGCTGATTAAGAATGAGCTGAACATCGTCCTGCTTCAGCACCATCATGTTCTGTCCGGAGATACCGGCGACATAGACGATCTTTACGCAGATCGCAGGCTCCAGCCGGTCGTAGTTAAGGTCGGCTGCCTTGACAACACTTACCTGCGGCGTAGTAATCCAGACCTTTGCGTTGAGCAGCTCTGAAACGGCTGTGGCGGCTGAGCCCATGCTTATGTTGAGTATCTCGCCGACAGCGTCGATTTCATAAGAGCTGAATTCAACGTTTGTATCCTTTTCATTAGCCATTGGACATTATACCTCAATTCTCAATAAAATTATCAATCATTACTGCCTTTTTGTTATTGTAAGTCCCAAGCTTTCCAGTACACCACGGCTTGTTGCCGACCTTTACGTCCACATCGCTGGTGATGCTCTTTCCGAGAGGGATAACATCGTTCACCTGAAGCGTCAGCACCTCATACAGATCAAGGTTGATCTTGCCAAGAACAGCGGTAATCGTGAGGTTCGTATCGCTGATCCCGGTCATGATGGTGTCGCGGCGCTCCGCCTCGCGGTTTGCGTCAAGCTTACGCCTTGAAACATTGTAGCGGGAGATGAACTTGCTCATTATCTCGTCAAGGTTTATCGCGGGAATACATACCGAAATGATCGACTTTGAGCCGTTGATCTCGACCTCCAGCGCAACGATGATGACCGTGTCCTCATGCCCTATCGTCTGAACAACTCTTGAGTTGGTTTCTATTCCGATAAGCTTCGGTTCAAGATCAATGTGGCTCGCCCACGGCTCATAGAGCAGGTTCGCGAGAGAGTTCATCACATCGTTCATTATGGTGATCTCGATCTCTGTGAAATCCCGGTTCACGTCCCTGAATTCGCCCCTGCCGCCAAGCAGACGGTCTATCATTGTGAACGTGATAGTATTTGATATCTGAACGATGAGCGTTGTTTCGCTCACTTCCTCGTTCTTTATTCCCATATCGACCATGCCCATGAGAACATAGTCGGGAAGCGCATTGTTGAATTCGCTGTATCTCTGCTCCTCTATGTTTACCAGAGATACGCGGCAGTACAGCCGGAGAAGTCCGGTGAAATAAGAGGAAAGAAGCCTTGCATAGTTCTCGAAAATTCCGTCCAGAACCTTTATCTGTTCCTTTGTGAACTTCTTCGGAGCGCGGAAGTCGTACTCCTTTATCTTCTCCTCTTCCTTCTGCGACACCACCGGGACTGCGCCGGCGGCGACGTTCTTGAGCATTTCATCTATCTGAGCCTGCGTCAGGACATCAGCCATCTGAATCCCCCCATTACTCCATTACTTTAATCATCTGCGGCGCTTCAGCTCTCGTCGGAGGTTTCCTCCTCTGAAACAATAAACGTGTCATAGTCGCCGGGGATCACGGGGCCGACGGTCATGCCGCTGTTGCCGGAATCAGGATATATCTCGTCCAGACGGTCGATGATCGCCTGCGCGTAGTCATCGGGAACCTTCTGGATATCGTTATTGTGGTCGCCGTCCGGGTCAAAGTTGTCGAGGTCGATGCCGTAGTCATACTTGAGGATATCCTTCATGACCTCCGGATCTGTCGGGTCAACATCTTTTCTGAGAAGCACCATCTCGACGCGGCGGTTCTGGGCGCGGCCTTCCTCGGTGGCATTGTCCGCAATAGGCTCGGAGTAGCCGCTGCCCTTTGTACGGAACTGCTCTGTGTCAAGCACCTTTGTGAAGTCCAGATACTTTACAACGCTCACGGCGCGGTCTGAGGACAGCTCCCAGTCGTTCACCTCTGAGATTGCCTTTGCGGTGTGACCGTTGATAGTGCATGTCTTTATCGAGCCTTTCACGGCGGTTATGCCCGGCGCAATGCTGCTGAGCAGGTCTTTGCCCTCCTGCGTCAGCACGGCGCTGTTCGGCTCGAAGAACACGTTGTTGTCAAATATTATGTTGAGGTGAGCCACTCCGTTCTCGACTGAAACGGACTGCTCAAGGTTGTTTTCCGAAATATACTGAGATATGTAATGATAAAGCTGATCGAAGCTCTGGGGCAGGTTTCCCTCTCCGCCATTGGTCTGAGGATCCTCGCTGACGGTGCCGTCGCCCTCTTCAACAGTGGGGTTCGGGGAGTCGACATATTCATTGAGGAACTTTCCGTGGGACTGGAACGCCTGATAGATGTACTGCCACTTCTGCTCGTCCGTGGACGATGAGGCGTACAGCATTACGAAGAATGTAAGCAGCAGCGTAACCATGTCGCTGTATGTGGAAAGCCAGTCGTTACTGTGGTCTTCCTGAGGCTTCTTTGCTATTTTCGCCAACTGTTACCCCTCCTCTGCCTATCGGTCATCATATTTTTCACATTCTGTGTATTATATCACGAATTATCCTACCATTATACTATTGTAGCATAAATCCGATGAAATTGCAAATACTTTTGAACATTTTTTCTTAAAATCTGTAAAAAAATTGTTAAGACTCGCCGGTCTTGCCTGAGCTTTTCTTGCTTGCCGGGAGCATAAATTCAAGCTTTTCTTGAATATATCTGGGGTTAGAGCCATCTGCAATTGCCAGAACGCCCTCCTCGATTATCTGCATACAGAGAAGCTCGTCCTCATGAACGTTCTTCAGCGCGCTCGCCATAGGGTTGAACAAGACGTTCGCAAACAGTGAGCCATAGAAGGTCGTGATAAGCGCCGTAGCCATACCGCCTGCAAGTCCGTCCGGATTGCTGCTCATGGTGTTAAGCATGTTTACAAGACCTACCAGCGTACCCAGCATACCGAAAGCCGGGAATACCGCAACGCCCTTTTCAAAGAAAGCTCGTCCGTTTTCGTGACGCTCGCACATGAAGCTTATCGCGTCGTCCAGCATTCCTCTTACCTTAGCGGTGTCGTTAGCGTCAACAATGAGCATCAGCGCGGACTTCATGAACTGATCCTTGCAGTTGTTAGCGCTTTCCTCAAGCGCCAGCAGACCGCGTCCTCTTGCGATCTTGGCGTACTCAACGATCTCCTCTATGTACTTTTCGGGCTTGTACTTCTTGGGAGTGAAGATCATCTTGAACTTCTTCGGAACTCCCGCCAGATAGCTGACAGGGTAAGCCGCAACAAGACAGCCTATGGTACCGCCGACGGTAATCAACAGTGACGGCGGGTCGAAGAACCACATGATCTCGCCGCCCTGAAAGATACCAAAGATAACCATGCCGAAGCACATTACCCAACCAATAATAATTGATAAATTCAAAAGAACCCCTCGCTTTTCTTATTAGAAATCAGCAGCTCCCTGCTCATTGATCAGATCAGTCTTTATCTAAAGGCTCAGCGCACTGTCTGCCGAAGCGTCTGCGCCGCCTGTTGTATTCGAGAATTTTGTTCTGTAATTCCTTCATGCTTTCCCGCACGATGTAGTTATGCCCGTTTGAAAGCATTATCACCGTATCCGGTGTTTCGGTGACGGATTCGATCATCAGCTCGTTGAGCAGAAACTCTTTTCCGTCCAGCTTAGTGAGAAAAATCATAAATTACCTCTATAACATAGCCGCCCCTGCCTCCTGTGATCGACAGGGGCGGTGTTATTATGCCGTTAAATCAGCTTATCTCTTGAGGGAGAGCAGCTCCTCCAGCATGGTATCAGATGTTGTGATAACTCTGGAGTTCGCCTGATAACCTCTCTGTGTGGTGATCATGTCAGTGAATTCCTGCGCAAGGTCAACGTTGGACATTTCCAGCGCACCGGAAACTACCTCGCCTGCGCCATTGCTTCCTGCGACAGCAAGCTTCGGCTCGCCGGAGGCAACTGTTTCAGCAAACAGAGTGCCGCCCATTGCGGAAAGACCGTTGGGGTTGTCAAAGGTTGCGATGTCGATTCGTCCGAGGTTGATGTAACCGTGAACTGCATGATAGCCTACTATTGTACCGTCCTGACCGATAGTTACGTTCTCAAGATCCTTGTAGCTCTGCTCGGTGCCCTTGCGTCCGTCGGTGAGATTGAAGGTGGACAGGGACTTCGCAACTGTGGTGTAGAAGCTGTCCTCGCCGCCGCCGAAAGAAAGGGAGGGATTGTCCCCGAACAGCGCCTTTCTCTGACCGGGGTTGAGTCCGGAGAGTCCTGCAAAGCTTCCTGTGTCAAATGTGAACAGCTTCTTAGCGTTTCCGCCCGCTGCCGCTGCAACCGCTGCGTTGATGTCGGCAAGAGCCGTAGCGTCGTCCGCGTATTCCTTGTTGGTGATGCCGATAGTCAGGGTGTTATCGTCCCACTGTGCTGTGGGAGAGTCATAGTTGGAAACATACTTGAACACTATCTTGTAGTTGTTTGCGAACTCTCCGGGCTGACCTGCGGTAGCGCTGATGTTGCTTACAACCGGATCTGCATTTACCAGAGTGAGTGCGCTCCATTCAGCGACTGCGGTTGCGAGAGAGCCAGCCGGAACCTCGTACTTTGTAACGGACAGGTTAAGTCCCGCAAGATCGCCTGTGGTGTCGGCTGCCTTTGCTGCGGCGATAGCGTCCTTGATCGCCTGTGTGATATCGGACTGACGAGTGCTGTCCGTGATAGTGATCGCCCACGCGTTTGTTGCCTGATCGTATGACGCGGTGGTGGCTGTGCCGGCAGTGACTGCGATAGTCGCGCTGTTGTATGCGTTTGCGGAGTTAGCGTTGCTTGTGGCGAACGCGATAGTTGCAAAGCTTGTTCCAGCGCCGCCGGAAACGTCAACGCGTTTCTCTACGCTCGCCTGATCAAGGGCGTGAGTCCAGCTATCAACGTTTGCCTTTGCGGTAACTGACGTTGTGGAAGCCGGGAGATTTTCAAAGGTGAACTTGATAGAAACATCGTCCGGCAGAGTTACACCGCCTGCCTTAAGGCACTTAGCGATCTCGTCCTCGAACATCTGTGCGGAGTCGAACTGCTGATCCCTGTCAAAGAAAAGGTTGAGTACTCCCGCGGAATAGGTCGCAAAGGGGTATTCTGCGTCAGTGAATGTAACCGACATATCAGTATTGTCGGAGGGGTCGGATACCGAGATAGTCACATCGCAGCCGTTTATGGTCTTGGTCGCGCTGGAGCAGTGGTCGTCGGTAGCCGGGATTGTAATTTTAATAGGCTGGCTGCCTGCGGGCTGTCCGTCAAATTCGCCGGAAACGCCGAGCACCTTGTAGCCGGAAGCGTTTACGAGGTTGCCCTCTTCATCAACGTTAAATATGCCGGCTCTGGTGTACAGGATATTGCCTGCGCCGTCCATAAGCTGGAAGAAGCCCTCGCCGTCAAGCGCCATGTCATAAATGCTGTCGGAGAAGGTGAAGCCGGACTGGGTCATGTTCGGCGTTGTGGTGTTGAGCTTAACGCCATAGCCTACCTGTATCGGATTGGTTCCGCCGAGGGAGGGTGTTGCTCCGGACGGAGTTTTCTTGGTCTGATAGTAAATATCTGCAAATGTAGTTACATTGGTCTTATAGCCGGTGGTGTTTACGTTGGCAATATTGTTGCCGATTACGTCCATTCTCTGCTGGTGGGTTTTCATACCGGAAACACCGGTGTAAAGGGATTTTACCATTTTTCTGACCTCCAGATAAATTCATTGATCCTGCCGCCGCCCCGTCTCAGTCGCAGCCGGGGCATGAATTCCATAAAGGTCCGTTCATACGATAACGGTGGAATCAATGTTTGTGAATACGTTCCCTTGCAGCTCGTTGTCTGAAAGGGTGGTGATTACCTTGTTGTTTTTTACGCTCACAACAAAAGCGTTTCTTCCCACAAGAACAAGCGTTTCGCTGCTGCCCTTGTCCGCCGCCAGCTCTACGCCCCTGTTAAGGCGCTCAAGTGTGCTGTTTTCGGAAAGGTCTATGCTGCGTTCCTCCAGCCGCTGCATTGCGTGCTTAGAGAACTCAACGCCGCGCTTTTCGTCAAGCTTTTCCTGCAAAGCCTGTGCGAATGAGCCTTCCTGCACCGCGTCCTTTGCAGTGCTTGCAGGCTGTACCTGTGCATTTCCCGTGGTAACGCTGATTTGGTTGCGGAGCGCAAGATACTCGCTTATCAGCATTTTAAAGCCTCCATGCTTACATTAAATTAGATCCTCAAGATCCTGAATGTCATCGGCAAGAAACTCGTCTGCCGCTGCCTGTTCAGTGACCTCTTCTGCCTCTTCCTCAAGCCTTGTCCGCTCATTCTCGTTCATCTGGTCGATGACCTCCATAAGCTGCTCAAGGTTCTGCGAAGCCATTTTCTCAGTTACCTCAGTGACATCAGTCCCGGATTCTTCGTTGTCAAAAATCGCATGTCCTTCATTAGATTCATCTTCTGAAACAGTCGGATAGGAAACCTCCACGATGTCGTCAAGTCTGTATGCCGTGTCGTTGATGATGACGTTGACCTGACCGTCCTTGACCTGAATGGACTGAATAATTCCGGAATCCAGCGCCGAACCTCCGTTTACCTGCGGATTTACTGTCGCGCTCATTCCTATCATCATTGAAGCTTTTGCGATAAGACTTCCGAGGGAATTTTCGCCCAGCGCGCTGCCAGAAGAACTGTCCGCTGTCGTTGAGATCGAGGTTATCTTCGAGATGTCGAAGCTTACGCCGTCTATCCTCACCGTGTAGCTGTCGCCGCTCTTCAGGACGGACTCTACCACACCGGTTCTGGTGACTACCTCGGTGCCGTCCATTTTCTGCGCTGTGACCGTCTTTCCGACAAGGCTTGACGCATAGTTGGACATGGAATAGGTCGCTGCGTTCTTTGAGTAGGTCAGCGAGGTGAACTGCGCCATCTGCGTAACAAACTCTGTGTTTGATGTAGGCTCCATAGGATCCTGATTTGTCATTTCAGCGACCAGCAGGCTCAGAAACGTGTCAGAGCTTATAAGCTCCTCGTTGGCGTCCTTGAACTTATCCTTGTACTTCTCGTAGTTCGCCTGCATCTGCTCCGCCGAGGAAAGCGGGGTCGTCATAGTATCTGCCATGTTTTCTCCTTTCCGCTTCTTACATAGAAGCTATTATTTCCGCGAAGCTCTCATCGCCGGAGTCCTGCTCCTGCTGATGATTTTCGTTCTCGCGGTAGGGATTTTTGCTGCTTCCCTGATAGTCCTCTGCGTGCGCCTCCTGCCGGGATTCGCTGACCGTCTGCCAGCTTTCAAGCTGAACGCCGTTCTGCTTCAGGCTGTCCTGAATAGCCGCGCCGTTGTCCTCGATGATTCTCAGCGTTCTGGAATTTTCCGCCGCTATGGACACCGAAACTGCGCCGTCCGCGGTCTTGGTCATCTTCACGGTGATCCTGCCCAGATCCTCCGGGTTGAGGGTAACGCTGTACTCGGTTTCGCCCTCCGCAAGATCCTCAGTGCGCTCTATCAGCCTGTCTGCGACCTGCTGAGCCACCTCTGACGGCTTTACAGTTACCTGCTCTCCGTCCTGACGTGTGAATATAAGCGGCTTTTCCGTGATAACACCCTGCGGCTGTGCCATGCTCTGCGCCTCGCTGCCGTCCGTGGTCTTTGTGTCCGCCGCGCCCTTTATCATCTGAAGCTCATCGGACTTTGACACCACTCTGCTGCGCTGCGCCGTATGCCCCTCAAAGGCTGCGGTTTTCTGCTCCGTTTCCGGTGCGCTCTGTTCCTTCTGAGCCGCCTCAGTGACCTTTACCTCAGCACGGCTGATATCCTCTCGTATCCTGCTGTCCAGCGGTTTTGACTGCTGTACGGCTTTCTGAGAAGCGCCTGCCTCCGGCTGACCGCTGTTTTCAGAGGAGCTTTCCTGCTGTGCGGAGTTTCCGCTCTGATCTGCCTGCTGAACTGCTTCGCCGCTGTCCGCCTGAATACCGGATTCCTGCTGACCAGCAGCCGATTTTTCCTGAGTTTCTCCGGGCATTTTCTGAACCGTAGCTTCCTGCAGAACTTTCTCAGCCGTCTGAACGCTTTCAGCCTGCTGAACTGCTTCTGCCACGATCACCGGCTCCGCCGTTTCCGCGGGGATCTCCGTTTCCGGCTGAACTGCCACGATATCCTGCGGCTGCGTAACCTCCTGAACAGGTTCGGTCATCACCGGCTGAACCTCGGTAACCTCCGGCTTTGCCGCTGTCAGCGCCGAAAGCTCCTCGCTCCTGTCATCTGGAACTACCGCCTGCTGCGCCGCAAGCATTGCCGCAAGCTCCTGCGCCGCCGTATTTTTGCTGATATCCTGTTCGTCGCTGTCCTCCGGGACAAGCGCTTCCACCAGCTTTTCAAGCTCGCCCAGCGCTTCACTCGTCAGAAGCTCCTCCGGAATATCCTCCGGCTTAAGCTCGCCGCTTGCCACGGCTTCTGCCGCCTTTTGCAGCTCCTGAGAGATCCCGCCTGCTGCGTTATCCTCACGAACCGCGCCGGAATTGTCCGCCGCCGTTTTATCCGGCTTTCCCAGTCCGCTCAGCACCTTTGAAAACTGTCCGGATTTATCCGCCTGCTCCATTGACTCCTCCACCCGCTGCGGTATAGCCGCGTCGGAGATCATATAGTCGCTGCGCATATATCCCGAACCGCCTGCGCTTAAGCTAACTGCCATTTACTCACCTCCTTAATGTAATATATCTATATCAGGGCTTGCGCCCGGATATGCTAAACATTCTGGCTCTGCGCCTTTCTGATCGACTGCCCGGAAACGAACTCCTCAATGAACTGCTCGTTCTCCTTTACAGCCGCCGCCTTGTAGTCCTCAAGCTGCTTTTCCTCAAGCTTTTCCAGCGTCCGAACGTCCTTTGTGGCTTCAACCACAATGCCGAGCTGCTTGTTGATCTCCTCCTGCTTGCGCGCCGCGTTGAACTCCCGCGCGTGTATCTCCTGCTGGAGAGTCACGATATAGCGCTTTCTGACGGAGATCTCATAAGCCTGAGCGCCGCTGCGGCACACCTCCTCCAGCTCCTCGCTGAACTGGACTACCTTACGGCTGAGCTCGTCCTTTTCCTCGTATATCCGCTGAAGATCCGCCTGAAGCACGCTCAGCGTGTTTTTCTGGCGGTCAAGCTCCTGCTGACGGAAATCCATCAGCTTCTGCAAAGTGAACTGGAATTTCTTCAATGAATATCACCTCATTGTGATCTGCCGTCAGGCTTCCTCCCCGACAGCCGCTATCAGAAGCTGCACCGTTTCCTCCAGCGTGTAGGACTCCTCCACCCGCTGCATGAGGAACTGGTTAATCCTGTCGATCTTTCTGATTGCCTCGTCCAGCGCGGGGTTTGTGCCGTGCTTGTAGGCGCCTATCGAGATAAGGTCTGCATTGTTGTTGTACAGCGAAAGCAGATTTCTCAGCTTTCCTGCCGCCTCCTTGTGTTCCGGAGTGTCGATCTCCGACATAAGTCGGCTGACGCTTGGAAGTATGTCTATCGCGGGGTAGTGGTTCTGCGCCGCGATCTTACGCGATAATATAATGTGTCCGTCAATGATACCGCGGACTGTATCGGCAATCGGCTCGTTGGTGTCGTCGCCCTCAACGAGCACGGTGTAAATTCCTGTGATAGAGCCCTCCGGGAAATTCCCGGCGCGCTCAAGCAGCTTCGGCATATTGCTGTAAATGGACGGGGTGTAGCCTCTCGCTATGGGCGGCTCTCCTGTGGAAAGTCCCACCTCGCGCAGCGCCATGGCGTAACGGGTCAGGCTGTCCATCATCAGCAGCACGTCCTTGCCCTGCTTCATGAAATACTCCGCGATCGCCGTGGCGGTCAGCGGGCATTTGCTTCTCATCATTGCGGGCTGGTCAGAGGTTGCCACCACAAGCACCGACCGCGCCATGCCCTCCGGGCCGAGATCCCTCTCGATGAACTCGCGAACCTCTCTGCCACGCTCGCCAACCAGCGCTATGACGTTGATATCCGCCTTGACCTTCCGGGCGATCATTCCCATCAGCGTAGACTTACCAACGCCGGAACCGGCGAAGATACCCATACGCTGACCCTTGCCCATGGTCAGTAGTCCGTCTATCGCCTTAACTCCAAGCTCGATCTGCTCCTTTATCGGAGGACGGTTGAACGGGTTTGACGGAGTTCCGGTGATGGAGATGCTATCGGTGCAGCCGGGATCTGCGCCGCCGTCCAGCGGCATTCCCGCAGCGTCAACAATGCGTCCGATAAGCCCTGCCCCCGCTTTCACGGTGAGCTTGTCGCCTGTGCTGTCAACGATGCTACCCGGCCCTATGCCCTCTATCTCGGTATAGGGCATCAGCAGGATATTGCTCTTATTGAAGCCCACGACCTCCGCCCGAATAAAGCTGGTCATATCCTTCGAGTATATGCGGCAGACGTCGCCGATATTGCAGGCAGGCCCGCTCGCTTCGATCGTCATGCCGACGATCTTCTCTATCTTTCCCATATAGCGGAAGGTGTCATATTTTGTTATATCATCGCAGAATGCTCCGAAATCCAGTGCCATGACCGTCCTCCGCGTTGGAATTATTCCCCGTCCGCATTTTCAGCGGGCTGGGCTGATTTTTTCTTTCTTTTTGCGGACATCTTGAACTTTCCGTCCCCAAGCTCCTGTATCATTCGAAGCTGGGTCTGGATACCCGCGTCCACGATCTCGCTGCCATTGTCAACGATCACCGTACCCTCCTCGGCGTCGGGCAGAAGCTCCACATCGACATACTGAATGCCGCCGCAAAGCTCCTTTAAATACTCGTAATCCGAGGTAAGCTCCTCGTTCGCGCCGTTTTCCTTGAGGGTTATCTTTATCCTCTCGCTGTTCCGGAATTCCTTCGCAGCTTTCTTTATCAGCCGCTTTATCGCCGCGCTGTCCTTTGATGTGATGCTGTCCAGCGTGACCTTTTTTGCGATCTGCATCACCGTTTCGTAGATGTCGCTCTCATACTCCGCGAAGAGCTGCTCCTTTTCAGAGTTTATCTTCTCCGCATAGGCTTTCGCCTCGTCAAGAATATCTCTTCCGGCAGCAAGACAAGCGTCCGTGCCGTCTTTCTGCCCCTGCTCGAAGCCCTCTGCCTTTGCCTTGATGAAAACGCTGTCGCGGTTGGTTTCCGCGTCTGCGATGATCTGCCCCGCATTGTCGTTTGCAGCAGCAACTATGGACTCCGCGCGGCGCTGCGCTTCAAGAATGACCTGTCTGCCCTGCTCGATGTACCGGGACTTCAGTTCGTCCAGCTCACGCTGCTGCTGCGCGAGGGCTTTCTCCCTCTCGTCCAGCTCTGCGATGCGCTGCTCCAGTTTCTCCCTAGCTTCACGAAGTTCTTTCTCCGGATCGGGCTTCGCCGCCGGGACAGCTTCCTCCACCGGATTTTCGACCGGAGGGGCAGGCTGCTGCTTCCTATGAGGCTCGATAGTATTGGATATGTCAACGCCGCCGCCGAAATAAACGGAGTTCCTTTTTAATACTGACAAATAAATCCCTCCGTCAAGCTGAATTTACGCCGCAATGGTCTATGCAGCATCAGGCGATGACCTCGTCGCCGCCTCCGCCGTGGGAGATAGTGATGATCTGCTCCTGCTCAAGACGGCGGATAGTCGCAACGATGTTCTGCTGCGCAGCCTCAACGTCACGCATACGCACGTTGTGCAGGTACTCGATATCCGCCTGAAGGCTCTCTCTTGCACGGGAGGAAATGTTTGCGAAAATGCACTCCGCAACCTCCTGTGTAGAGCCCTTGATAGCCACCGCGAGATCTTTCGAATCCACCTGCTTTGTGAACTCCTGAATTGCCATAGAGTCCAGATTTACGATGTCCTCGAATACGAACATCTTCTGCTTGATCTGATCCGCCAGCTTCTGATCTCTTGCGGAAAGCTCGTCGAATATGTATTTCTCGGTTGCGCGGTCTACGTTGTTCATTACCTCCGCAACGTAGCTGATACCACCGACCTCCATGCTGTCGATGTTGACAAGGTTTGCGAACTTCTTCTCAAGCGTCGCCTCAAGCGACTTCACGACCTCCGGCGCAGCCCTGTCCATTCGCGCGATCCTCTCGACAACC
The DNA here is from genome assembly GCA_017829075.1 of Oscillospiraceae bacterium. The sequence continues at coordinate 39,730 of JAGAJA010000028.1, forward strand.
TCCACGCGCTTCTCCTTAGGAAGCTCCGCAAGTATCGCCGCCGCCTGATCTATCCTCGCATAGGACAGAATGAGCGCAATGGTCTGCGGGTGCTCATTCTGGACTATTGCCAGCAGGTTCTTGTAGTCCGCCTTTCTCACGAAATCAAAGGACTTTGTCTTGAGCTGCTTTGTGATCCTAGCCAGCAGGTTGCTTGCCGCCTCGGCGCCGAACGCCTTTTCGAGTATCTCGCGCGCGTAATCAACGCCGCCCTCGGCGACCACCTTCTGTGTAAGACACAGCTCATAGAACTCGTTCAGTACGCCCTCTACCACGTCGATCGGCTGATATTCAAGCTTTGCGACCTCAGTGGAGATGGTTTCTATCTCATCGTCCGACAGATGCTTGTACACCTCGGAAGCGTTGTCAGCTCCCATTGCCGCAAGCACCAGCGCAACTTTCTGATTGGCGGAAAGCTCCGAACTGCTTTTGTCTGCCATGTCAATTCCCCCTCGCTATGCCCTGTTCCGGCAAAGCTCTCCGCTCTGCCGGAACAGCCGATTAGCTGTCTTTCATCATATTCTTGATGATCTGAGCCACGATCTCCGGATTTGTCTTTGAGAAATCGCTGATCTCCCGCTTGAGGATAGTTTCGCGGGACTCCTTTGCCGCTTCCTCGGTAAGGCTCGCGATATTGAAATCCATTTCCTCCGGTGAATCCTGCTCCTGCGCAGTAGCGCCGCCGCCCTGAACGTTTCCGCCCTGAACCGCCGCCGCGTAAGCCGCCTCCTGACGGCGTCTGATCTTCTTCTTTCTCGAATGTCCCATCATAAGCGTCAAAACCAGCAGCAGTATCAGCACCAGTCCAAGTCCGATAACAACGTACAGCAGAGTGTTGCGGAATGTATCCACAGGCGGTGTAATAATAAGCTGAGAGCCGCCGTCGCCACCGTTTGCTCCGCCGGAGCCATTGAGAGAGAACGGGAGGTTATACACGGAAACAAGGTCTACCGTGGTTCCCGCTGCATTCGCAACAATCCCCTGAAGCGCCTCGCGCTCTGCCTCGGTCATGTTCGTCTGATTTACCACAAGACCCACGCTCAGCGAATCAATGGAATAACCGTCTTTCTTTATGGTTTCCTTGATGTTGGTAACGCTGTATTCGATCTCGTCCTTATTATAATAGAAGCTCTGTCCGTCCTCAAGTCCGGTGTATGTAGGATAATCCGGCGAAACATCGCCGTTCGCGGTCACTCCGACAATTCCTCCGTCTTCGTCAAGATTTCCGCCCTTGCTGACATGATCCTCATGGTTCTTGACTCCGGCGTCTGTTCCCTCTACCGGGATATACTCGGTGGACTCAACGTCCTTTGCGTCGTAGTTCAGACGCGCCGCAACGCTGAACGCATAGCCGTTCTCGCCGTAGATCTTGGTGAACATCTCACCCAGACCGTCCTTGAGTACCTGAACGAACTCCTGCTCAAACTCAAGGCGCTTTCTCGCAACGTCCACTCCGGACTTGTCCTCGTCGGTGTCAATATTGTCAAGCTCCGGATCTACCCACTCATAGGAATTCATCTTGCTGTCGATGACAGATACATTTTCCTTTGTAAGCCCGTCAACGCTGGTGGTAACGCCGCGATAGATCGCGCGAACCTCCTCGTTGGTAAGCTCCTTGCCCTCTCTGAGCTGGAGGAACACAGCGCACTGGCTCTCGCCCTTTTCAGTGGAAATAACGTAGTTTGAGGTATCCGGCAGATCAATGTTCACCGTAGCCGCCTGAACTCCGTCAAATGTGGCGATAGTCGCGCCCAGCCTTGTTTCAAGCTGCTGGCGCTTGATCTCGCGCTTGTCCATGTCGGTGCTCCACAGGTCAACTCCGTTGTTCCAGATATCGTAGTTGGTGGTGGATTTCGGGTAGCCCTGCACCCACATTTGCATACGCAGGTTGTTTTCCTGCTCCGCCGGTACGATTACATCGCCGTTGGCATTCACCGTGACCTCGGTAACTCCCAGATCCTGAATGGCGGCGGCGATCTCCCCCGCCTCGGAGCTGGAAAGCCCGGAGAACAGCACCGCAGTGCTCTTATTCGAATTGAGAATGATGCAAAGAATTATAATAATTGCGATAACGACCACCGGAATGGAAACAATCAGTATCTTCGCCATTTTGGAAGAATCCGTCCATTTCGTCTTAACTGTCGTTACAACAGATTTCAGCCTTTCATTCATTTATAAAGACGACCTCCGAAGTTTTATGCTGTCCCCCGATTTTTTAGACCTGCATATTGATGATTGTATTGTAAGCGCTAAGCGCCTCATTCTTTACAGTGACCAGCAGCTCCACAGCGACCTCAGCCTTTGTGATGTTCGCCTGAACCTGCGCGATGTCGTCAATGTTTCCGAGCATGAGGTCGATCGCGTCACGGTCAACCTGTTCGTTGGTTTCAACAACGTTGTCTACCATTCCCCTGAAAATATCAAGGAAAGAAGCGTCCTCAACGTTTACAGCATATTTCTCGGAGGAGCTGCCGTTCATGGGCTGCATTGGCTGCATAGGCTCCATCGGCTGCATTTTGTTTAACCCCATCGTAACAAGATCTATCATTTATTTTATCCTTTCTGAAAAGGTACGCCGCTCAGCGCAGGCATCAGCCCTTGCCAATATTGAGCGCCTTTGTAGCCATCGACTTTACTACCTCGAACACAGCAAGGTTTGCGGAATACATATTCTCCGCCTCTACCGAGTCAAGCTCCTCTACCGCAACGTCAACGTTGGACTCGTAAACATATCCAAGCTCGTCCGCCAGCGGGTGAGTGGGATCGTATACCGGCTCGGCGGGGGTGGGGTCGTCAACGACCTCCTTTGCCTCAACGCCACGGTACTTTATGTACTTCTGGTAGTGAGTTTCTCCGGTGCCAAGCTTTGTCCAGAGAATCTTCTTAAAGGTCTTGTCCTCGCCGAAAACCACCATCTGCCTTTTATAGGCTTCCTCCGGGGTGGTGGCAACATTGTCTGCGTTGGCAATGTTCTGCGCGATGATATCAAGTCTGAACCTCTCCGCGGTCATGCCGGAAAGAGGGATATTGAGCGAACTCAAGAATGCCATTGTTTACCTCCGTCACTTTGTCGTCATAGCCGTTCTTATTCTGGAGAAGTTGCTGTTCATGGAGTTTATCAGCGCGTCGTACTGTATCTGCGTCCTTGCAAGCTCCGCCTGCTGGGTGTCGCTGTCAACATTGTTGCCGTCCGCCTGATCGTCGGTGTATCTATCAATGTACAGCCGCTGAACGAGATTTATTTCGGTGTCCACAGTGCCGTTGCTGCGGAGCTTTTCCCGCAGTATCCCCGCAAAATCGAGGTACTTGCAGTTATAGTCCGGGGTATCGGCGTTGGATATATTCTGGGCAATGATCTGCTGCTTCTGCCACAGCACGGACATTCCCTGTTCAAGCACGCGGAACGCGTTAGTATCAAAAAGTGCCATATTATCGCTCCTCTGCCGGCGGAGGCTATTCCCTTCGGGGCATACTCCACCACATAGTTATTTGTATTATAATTATACACCATTTCACATTATATTGCAACATTTTTTTTGCCAGATTTTTTTACGATAAGTAAAATTCCCGAAAAATTCAAGGAAAATATTGACAGTAAGAATAGATAATTTGCGTATTTTGCCATATTTTGGGGTAAAATTGTGTATATTTCACAAATCCCATGTTTGATTTTCTACATTTCCAGCAAATACTGGGAGTTTTCAGCCACAAATGCCAAGAAACCCCGGCTTTGCAGGAAAACCGGGGTTTCTTTTATATTGGGGGAAGAATGGTTAGCAAATTTTTACGCGGCAGAGCTTGTTGTAAAGCAGCCTAGTGATCATCAGAAATATATGCCTGCGCTCAAACCCCAGCCTCTGAACAGAGCGCTGGTGTTCTCCATCCACGGGTAAAGCGTGACACGAACAGCACAACTTTCACCATCTTCTTTTGTATCAAACACAAAGCTTACAGAAATACTATCATCAAACATCTGCTGATCGTACAACAGGTCGTAGGTCACCTTCTCGCTGTCCTGCTTTATTGCCGCAAGTATCTGCTCTGCGGTAAGGTCATTTATTGTAACGCTATACTGATAATCTATCAATACTCCGCTCAACGCCCATTTGTCATCAGCGTAATTGCCCATTTGTTTGTTAAAAGACCTTACAACGTCAGAGTACCACACCTCCGGGGTCACTGCCATGCCGCAGATCTCATCGAACAGTTCCGCTGATACATAGTAGTTCCTACCCATTGCTTCGCCGTTCTTCATCTCATAGGTGATATAAACATTGTACACTTTATCCCGATATCCGCCGTTTACTGAAGTCGGATAATCAGACGCGCCTCCGTTGCCGTCCTTCGGGACAACATCATGGATCTCGGTGATAGTCTTGATTATAGCGGGATCAGTCGCGTTGAGGATATCATAGTTGAATGGTTTTTCATTGCTGTTGTGATCAACATGATACAAAGAAAGAGAAGCCGATGCAACGCTTCCGGTGTCGGGTACATAATACGCCATGCCGAAACCGTTCGAGAACGCCAGAACTGCTGATATCGCCGCGCTCACTGCGACAGTTCCCGCCCATTTTGCCACCGACAGGTAGAATTTACGGAAAGCCTTACCGCTGATAAGCTCCATTATCACATATATGATAAACGTTGAGATGATGAGTCCCATTGTCCAACCGACAGGATCGGCTGTGTAGCTGTTTGTTTCATCAGCCGCATATTTCAGGCTTGAGAATATGACGTTGCACATCGGGAGCGACATTGTAAAGATTACAACTCCGGGTATAACAACATTCATTCCCTTATACACATAGGGCATACCCACACGCTCTGTCCTGCGGAATTTAATCAGGAAATACGCCCCCGCAAAGAATGCCAGCGTAAGAGCCAGCGCGGTAAAGCCGTACTCCGGACGGAATACCGGGAACATGGTATTGCCAGACCATTCGGTGTATAGGCTTCCATATCCGAAATATGTGGTGGTCGTGAACAGGTTCACCACCGCCATAACAGCCATTCCCACCGGCGAAGTCGCTGATATAGCCAGCATACGCATTGTTCCGTCAGAGCCGTAGGTCGCCTGATCAATAAACATAAGAATCATCACATGGATCAGCGGCACTGCAATGTTTATAAGCACAGGATAAAGCCCCGCCTCCGCTTTCTTTCCGCAGACGGAGATCATCAGCAGGCTGAAAGCGATCTGCATTATGCAGGCGAAAAGCCCGGTGAACATACACTGCACCGCTATTGACCGGTCCATTTCAAGCTGAGCGGCTTGGGGTGCAGGGTCGATTGACGTGTACAACTGACCGATAACGCAGTTCGTCAGGATTATTCCCACCAGCACCGAGATGAGGTGTGGAAGAATGCTCCCAGTGAACACCGCCGCCAGATCTCCGAAAAATCTCGTATTGTGGTTTACCGGCAGGGAATAGTCCATATCCACTGCATTCTTGTCATACAGGTAGCGGAAACCGCGCAGCGTTGTCACAAATGTGAAGATGAACAGCCCTATAAGGCAGAGAATACCGATAATAGCGCCAGCCGAAACAAGCGACTGCATGGTTTCCTGAGTTCGGTACGCTGCATCAAGTGCGTTTGCTGCCTCCATTGTTCCAAGTTCAATGTTAAGCTCCCGTAATCTGACACAATCTGCATGGGCTGCCGCATATCCGTTCAGAAGTCCAAGAAACAGAGGATAGCTTAGCAGCGCGAAAATCCCGTTCATGATAAGCTGAGGTCTTAAAAACCGCAGCTTGTTGAGATAATACGGCAGGAACTTATAGAAAGCCCCTCCGGCTTTAGCCGGAAATGCCGTTTTAGCCGAGCTTTGAGCTGTCATAGCCGAGCACCTCCATTTCGTAAACAAATATTTCCTCAAGCGACAGGGGCACTTCGTCATAAAGCTTCGGGGAGTGCTTCTCCACCGCCGCCCGGATAACCTCCCGGTCGCCCCTCGCGATAATATGCGTAACGCTTCCGCTGGTTTCCATGTGGAGTATATCCACACCGCCGCCGGCAAGCTGCTCCTTTGTCACCGGAGCGTCAAAGGCGGTCTGTATCTTGAATACACTGCCCTTTACGCTATCCAGCTCCCGGTCGAATACCACCTTTCCCGCATGGAGAAGTCCCACGCGGTCGCAGAATTCGTCTATCTCTCCGAGATTATGGGAGCTGAAGATGACCGTCAGCCCTGTGTCCATCATTGCGTCAATGAGCATTTGCTTCACGATTATTCGCATTGTCGGGTCAAGTCCGTCAAAGGCTTCGTCAAGGAACAGGTAGGGCGTTCTGCACGCGATCCCGCAGATCACCGCCGCCTGCCGCTTCATGCCCTTTGAAAAGGTGTTCAGCCGCTTTTTCAGCGGAAGATTGAGCGCGGAATAAAGCTTCTGCCACAGTTCCTCCGAAAAACTGCTGTAAAACCGCTTGTAGTAGTTCTTCATCTCGGTGAGGGTCATGTTGTTGAACTGCACCGTTTCGTCGTTGATGAAGAACACCCGCTCCTTTGCCGGAGCGTTGTCGAATACCTTCTCACCATCGATGCGAACCTCACCGGAATTAAGCCGGTAGATCCCCGACAAAGCCCGCAGCAGCGTGGATTTTCCCGCGCCATTTGAGCCAAGCAATCCATAGGCGCAGCCCTCCGGGATCGTGAGGCTTATCCCGTCCAGAGCGTTCTTGCCGTCAAACTGCATTACCGCGTCCTTTACTTCGATCATTATAAATCACCGTTCCTCCCCTCGCTCCAGATGTTTTCTGCGAGCGATTTTATCTCGTCCAGACCAACTCCCGCGCGGCACGCATAGCGCAGCTCCTGCTCCGTTCGCCGGAGCGCTTCGCTCTTCACCGCCGCTGCCGCCGCCTTTTCGCCGGAAACATAACTTCCCTTTGCGGGTATCGAATAGATCAGCCCCGCCTGCTCAAGCTGCGCGTAGGCTTTCTGTACAGTGTTCGGGTTGATCCCGAACTGCTTTGCGACCTCCCGCACCGCCGGAAGCTTTTCGTCCGGAGAAAGCTCCCCGGAGGACACCAGCCGGGCGATACCGTCATAAAGCTGCTCGTAGATAGGCAGCTTTCCCTCCAGCCGTATGTTAAGCATTTTCTGCCTCCTTTCGGTATTATGTATTAAGTGTATCAACTGTATTATCTGTGTTGGTACAGTTATTATAGCACAGGATTTTTGATTTGTCAATAGTTTCCGGGAAAAATTTTTGTTATTTTGATGAGAAAGGTTTTGGCGGGGATAAATTGGAATTTGTCGGGGAGTTTTGCTTGTAACTTAGCGCGAAGCGCAACTGTTTTTCGCTTCCTTTTGGCTTCCAAAAGGAAGCGGGGTGTGGGGCAGCGCCCCACTACTCGGCGCGATAGCGCGTAAACGCGTCAGAAGCGCTAAAGGGGTCACAGGGGGAAAACAAGAGTTTTCCCCCTGTCTGTGGCTGCTTACAGCAGCCACAGACAACTACATCACCGCGCGTTTTCGGTGGGGCTTGCCACTCTTCTTTACTGATTATATTTAAACTCCAAAATTACAGCTAGGCAAGGAATTTATTGAGTTTGTCAATGCCTGCTCCGCAGGCATTGACCGGGGGAAAACTCTTGTTTTCCCCCGCGCCCCTTTAGCGCTTTTTTACGCGTATAGCGGCGCTCCGCGCCGAGTAGCGCGCTGCCGCGCGAGTGGTGGGGCTTTGCCCCACACCCAACATCCTTTTTTGCCAAAAGGAATCGAAAAGAATTTTTACGCGCTTCGCGCGGGAGTCGCCG